>JAMPAL010000039.1 GCA_023667245.1 Anaeroplasma bactoclasticum | reverse complement strand
ATTGTAACAATCTTAATTATCTAGTATAATTTTTATAGGGAATATCAGTTGTTGAGTGTCTACCAAATCTCACAAAAGAGAGGAGGTTTGATAAAAATGAAGAAGAGAATTTTTGTCATAAAAGTTCTTAGATATCTTTCTATCATTTTATTGCTCCAAATCATAATGATTATTGTAATAAAAAAATGACACTCATTCTTAGAATAAGTGCCTAACTAATATAAATTGGGTAGACATTCAACTTTGCAGAACTGAATGTTCCCTTTTTTATTTTATGCAAGTTTCCTTGACATATTCATAATAACATATTTTTGAGTTCATGTCAAAATTCTATTTGCTCTCATATTTTTAATTTTTAGTATAAGAAAAAGCATCTATCGAAATCTATCTTCTTTTTGAGGATATGACACTTGCTAAGTCATATGATCCTTTATATTTGAATGAGTATACAATATCCAGATATCATTTTTGCTTCCATTAAGGTAAAATGATCCTTTTGTTTTACATAGGCTCTCAAATATCGATAAAGTGGTTTTATCCATACATCAATGTCTTGGAAATGATGTATTTCATCTACACGCTTTAAAATCATCTTCCAAATTAAACGCGAACCAACCAAACACGTTGGAAAAAATAGCGTTATTCGCTTGGTCTCATGAGATTGAATGACTATTTTCATTTACTCAACCGTAATTGTAACATGAGCACCATCGGCGCTATCAATAGAAACCAATTCCCCCATAATTCCTTGTTCTACTAGAAGAATCAATTGCTTAAAATCAATTGATTCTAATACTTTATTTCCACTGATAAGAGAATTATTTTCTCCATTATTATTTTCTCCATTATTATTTTCTCCATCTGTAAATAGTTGAATAATCGAAACAGGTAAGTTGATTCTCACTCTATCCCCTTCAGCACTATCAATTATAATTTTAAATACCATTTGATTAATATCTTTTCTATCATGTTCTGCTACATACTGTGTTTGACCTCCTTTTTTTCCAAGTAAATCATCTAACGAAATATGCAAAAGCTCTGATAATTTAACTAATGTATCTATATCTGGCGATGTAATATCATTTTCCCATTTGCTTACTGCCTGAGCCGTGATGTGCAGTTTTTCCGCAATATCTTCTTGTGTTAAATTATTTTCTCTTCTTACCCTCGATAAACGCATTCCAAAAGTTTCCATATACTATAACCTCCTTTATTTTTTGGCACTTTCATTTTATCAAATTCTATTTCAAAAATGAAGCGACAAAAGGTTGTTCAACTTGCTTGTTTGTTGAGTTTTCACTAACCAAATTGGCGAGTTGAAACAAATGTGTGTGACACCTCATTCATTATATCATATTGAACCCTTTTATTTCCATCTATAGAATTTTTTTGTTCTATCTATTGATTTCATTCCAATCAAAAATAAATCCGTATCAATTGATACGGATTTGTGAAAAGGAGGAGCATATTTTATATTTGGTTTACATTATCTTCTAAAAATAATTCTTTCATCGGTATGATTCTTGCCAATGCAATTTCCGTCTTCCGCAAACACATATTCTACTATTTTATTTACACCACCAATAGTAAATGAACTTGTTGTGGGAGAATAGGTTGTAATATCTATTGTTTCAACATCCCAAATCAAATAACCCAATTCACTACGAGAAAGTTGTCCCCCGAGCGCCCCATTTTGAGCATAAAAGGTTTGAAGCTCACCTGTTTCTTCATTACATATCAAAAGAACGGCTTGATAATGCGCTTTCAATAAAATAGTTAATGCTTCATCTGAAATGATATCGTTCTTTTGCTCATGAATGTAATATATAATATCCGCAATTTCACTTCTATTGGATATATTGTTTTGTGGTTTAGGAATTGCATATCCAGATAAATAGAGTTGTCCATGATAGTCTAACATATCTGTAAAGAAATAACACTGATCATCATTTTCATAATGATATCCCACCATTTTTTCTCCATCATCGTTCATTTTCATCAGTTGATAAGTACCATCTGAATGCTGAATGTAAACCAAAAAGTCATGTTCTAATCTCACTATTTTTCCTATCCTTTGACCACTACTAAATGAATGGGTTCTAGATAAGATTGTATTACCTTTGACATCCAATTTTGTGTAGTTTAAAACATTTGACTGGTAATTTTCTTCACTCATCACTACGTATGTATCATTTGTTTGATAAAAGACTGCATAGATATTCATTGTCTCAGCAAATTTTTTTTCCCATAATAGCTCCCCTGCATGGTTTAACACAACAACATATGAATCCGTTTTTTCAGTAGATGATTTAAAAAGAATATCATTTCCATATAAAATAATGCGGTCTGGATAAACTTGGTAATGGGTTACATAAAATTGTTTCAATTGAACACGCCATAGTTCTTCATCATCTATCCGTTTTGTAAATACACATTGATCCATATTGATTTCTCCATTTGCTTGTTTTTTGTATTCACCTTTGATTTCATAATGAGTACCCTTTTGTTGATTTTGATTCGTTTCATGTATTTGATTCCAATACGCCCAAACGCTTTTTAAATACGCTGATGTAACCTGTTCAGTACTGATTTCATACCCTAAAACATTAGATTGAATACTTTCTAATATGACTTCCCCTGTCTTTTCATATTGGAAAGTATTGGTAGTGACATCTCGGTATACCTTTTTCATTTCGGCTCTGGTTAAACCATCACTTTTCAATTGATAATCTTGGAAAAATGCAACTGCTTGTTGATATTCTTTGGCCTCTACTTGGATGGTATGAAGCGATAAGCCCATTGTCATCCCTATAAGAAGCAACACTATACCATAGTTCCATATCTTCTTTCCACCCCATTGTTTTCTTTCTTGAGTTTGTTCTATATGGATTTTATCTTTAATTTCATCAAATGACATACTATCTTGAAGCTCTTTTTGACTTTGTTTTAAAAAATCAATTTCAATTTTTTTCATGTACCTTCAATCCCTTCTGTTTTTGATATTTTCTAAGCGCTCGATAATATCTTGTTTTTATGGTATTTGCGTTGGTGTACATTTTCATCGCTATTTCTTGGAAGGTCAAACCATCTACCAAATGAAAAACAATGATATTGACTTCTTCTTCTTGGAGATATAATCTTAAGTCATGAATCATTTCACTAAAAGTATTGTGATGCGTTTCATCATCATCCATAAGTGCATTGATATCATCATCACTCATATATTGAATGTGCTTCTTTTTGCGTAATACATCAATGGCATGGTGCTTGCAGGCAATCGTCAAATAGGCCTTTATATTTTTATGCTCTTGATGCATATGTTGAAAAAATTCGATAAATGTTTCCTGTACGACATCTTTGATATCTTCAGTATCATTTAAATATCTTGAAGCTACAAATATCAATAATGGTTTATATGTTTCATAAATATCATTCAAGGCATCGTCAATTAATCTTGGATTATTGCTATTCATGATTTTCAAGAGTCTTTTTTCGTCTGTCATAGCGCTACCTCTTCTGATTTCCTCTTTTCTATTTATATAGCGTTTTAAATGGGTAAAAAGTTTCATTTTTTTTACAAAAATGTAAAAACATACCATTTTGGATAAATTATTTAGTAAATACGGCTAGTTTCATCTATTCAAATCAAAAAGAGCGCTGAACCAATCAACGCCCTACATGATTTAAATTAAAATGAATCTCCTTCAACCTGCACCACTTGTTTTGGAAATATTTTACAACGAATATCCCTTAGATAAGCAAGAAGCCTAAATAGCCCATAAACTACTGTATATAGAATAGGGAAATAAACCAGTACAGGAATTGTCATCCATAAAACAGGAAAATAGAATACACCATCTACTGTTACACCAAAATAATCTGTTTTCAAAAAACGTGGCACCATGAAATCCATAATCACCTGATAGCAACCATCCAATGCAGGTAGAGGGCCAAAAATGAAGGATGAATTGCGGTCTACTCGGTTATAAAAAACACTCCAGTCTGAATTGACAAATCCAATCCATTTTAACAAGTATTCATTACCTAAGATGATACATTCCACCACCAAAAAAAGAATAGGTATACTCAAAACCGATTTCCAATCATACTGAAACTGGAAGTATCCAAATAAAGTGGCTAGGACAGGTATGAAACATAAAATCATATGACAAATATAAAAACGGATGGTGTCTAAAGAAAATGCTTCTTTTCCAAGGGCTTCCATTGGATAAAAGATAGCAGAAAATCCTCCAATAAAACTAATAAAGAAAAAATAGTTTTTGATTTTGCCATCTTTGAGTAACAATACAAAGGGTAACACAATAGTGGATACAGCACAAATATTTTCTGGCGTTATTTTTCTAAGGGTATCAGGTAATCCGCTTCTATATGGTTCTATTAGAATTTTGCAAAAATGAATACCTAAATTGAGGAAAGCGATGATTTTAAGGATGAAATATGCATCTTTTTGACGTCGTAAAACAATATAAAGTCCTCCTAACAAAAGAATAGCTATCCCCATATATAGAAAATAATATCTGTTTAACAGTTGGATTTGCATAACCGTTTCTTATCAAATAGATACATTGTGAGAAGGGCTAATAGTGTAGTCACCACATACATCATATACCATGAAGTCAGGATATCCATTGAACCAATGAGTGGTGCATAGATTGATTTTGTAAAGCCTAAAGCCGTTTCTTCAAATAGACCCACAGTCATTAAACAAGCATAACCTAGTGGATACACATACCATCTTTTTAAGGTCGGTCTCATCCATCCACACATTACTAGGGCCACTACTACATACACCATGAAACTATGATGCAATAAACCTGTAATACTTCTAATATCCCAAAACGATTGACTATCTAAGAAATCTGGATAAATCATTGTGATGACACCCCCAAAAAAGGCCAAATATGTAATAAAGTGTAACATTAAATTATCTTTTTTGCCTACAAATACCACAATAGGGAGTAAAAGCGACATCCAACCACAATAAGTATTTGGGATCAAATTCAACCACGTATATCCTTCACGAGCCTGAATCACTACATCAGAATAGGTAACGGATATCCGGTTCACTAGGATAAAACACAAATGAAGTCCTGCTAGTATTCGAATCAATACTGCTCGTTGGTTCTCTTTTAATTTGCGAATTAAAACAATTTCTCCTATCAGGAGTCCTACAAAACAACATAAATACAAGATATGTTCCATACCAAACACACCTGGATAAACTATATCTGTTAACATCAATTTCTCACCTTTTTTCCTTTTTATTCTTTACTATTATACAATGTTTTTCTAAAAATTGCAACTTTTTCGTTTGCTCATCTAGTAGCAAAGATGAATCCCCCCTCTCCAAGCAAAAAGGAATAGTCAAAAAGACTATCCCTACTATTGTTTATTCTTTTCGAATAATATCAATGGTTCTTCTTTTCATCACTTGAAATAAGGTAAATGCTGATGCCTCCAATTAACAAAATAGTAAATGGAAAATACCACCATTTATAAAACAATAAAAATACATCAGTAGAATACGATTCAACAAAGGTAATATTGATTTGTTGAATAGCTACATATGAAGCAATCAAGGTAATAGTTATGATTATGCTCGTCATAAATAAAATTTGAAATAAATAGATTTTCAATATCTCTTTCTTTCTAATCCCACTTGTTGCAAAACTTGAGTGATTTTTCTATCTTTTTCATCTTTGGATAAATTGAAACCAGCAAGTGATAAATCATCATAAATGGTGATATTAGAAATTAAATTATAATCTTGAAACACAAATCCAATATACTGATTGCGATAATCATCTAATGCTTTTTCACTTGTTGGAATATTCTTTCCACTAATTGTAATGCTACCACTTGTTGGACAATCGATTCCCCCAAGAATATTGAGCAAAGTTGATTTCCCACAGCCAGATGTCCTAAAATGAAAACGAGTCCAGTTTTAAGAAATGATAAATGAATATCATCTAAGGCTACAATTTTATTTTTTCTTTCCTACCTGTATATATTTTGGTAATATGATTTAATTCTAACATAGCCCCCCTTTTTCATTGTATCATAAGTAAACATAAATGCCATCTAAATGGAAATTTTTAATTTGTCATTTTGCGTCATCTATCGTTATATTGGAGTGTAAATAGTTTGAACATTCTGCATTTTCTTCGGATTTATGCTCTTGTTCTACACTGATGAAATGGACAAGTGATTCAATTTTTGCTATTTCTTGATTTGGATTATCCCACCAATTTTTACTCCAGATTCGGTGAATTCTCCATCCCCTTGATTCTAGATATTTTTGCCTATGAATATCTCGCTCTCTTGCGGACTTAGAACTATGATATAACTTACCATCACATTCTATGCCTAGGATATACTTGCCATCTTTTTTGATAGCTAAGTCTATTCTATATCCCCCAATCCCAATTTGGGTATCAACAGTGTACCCTTTTTCGACAAGTGCATCATAAACTTGATTTTCAAAATCGCTATCAAACTGAATACTTGTACCAGGATTTGTTTCATCTCCGAATGATAGCAATACTTGTTTTGCTCTTTCTTGATCACCATCACTGATTGCATAAGCATACTCCAAATATTTTTTAAAATATCTTGGTCCATCATTTTTGGTAGCTTCAACCACCAAATCTTGAGGCACTATCGATGTTACAATGTGAATTTTTGTTTTAGCCCGAGTAATTGCTACATTTAATCTGTTTTCTCCGCCTTTTTGATTTAACCAACCAAACCGAGTGACCACACGACCATTTTCATTTTTAGCATATCCGATGGAAAAAATAATCACATCTCTTTCATCCCCTTGGACAGTTTCAATATTCTTCACAAATAATCCTATATCTTCGCCATCTTTTTTTCGCTGTTGTTCAGCTAAAATTTGTGTTCTAAATTCTAAATCAGTGGCGCATTCTTCATCAATGAGGTCGTCAATCAAATCTCTTTGATTGGAGTTAAAAGTAATAATACCTATGGTTTCACCATTTTTTCTTGATTTGAAGAAGTTTTTCAGTAGACCAACAATGTATTTTGCTTCTGCCCTATTTGATCGGTTTTGCCACATTCCATCAGCTAGATGATGTACTTCAATAGGAGGTGTGTCTGGATTAATGGCATTGGGTGCAACATATAGCCTTCCATGATAAAAGGCTGCATTGGAAAAAGCAATCAACTCTTCATATTTTGAACGATAGTGAAAATTCAATAGGACATCGCAATATTGAAAACGAGCAAGGTCTAATAAACTCTCTTCTTCCAAAGCTGCTTCTACTTCTTCGTCTTCTGCAAGTTCATCACTATCAATCTCTGTTCGACCAAACCCTAAACTAGACGGTCTCAATTGTTTTTGGTCACCTGCTATAACTACTTTTTTCCCCCGTAAAATCGTGGGGATGCCTTTTTCAATATACATTTGTGATGCTTCATCAAAGATAACCAAATCAAAAATACCTGTTTCAAATGGAATAATTTCGGAAACGACTTCTGGAGTTAATAGCCAAATATGAATGCTTTTAAATAGTTCAAATCCAAATTTTTGAATGAAGCGATTGACGCTCCATTTTCTTTTGCTTTCAATCACTCTTCTGATTTCACCTTGACGCTTCGAAGCAGATAGTTCTTGCACATGCATTAATAAAAGATGTTCTAGTTTTACTTTCGTCAATTGTTGTTTGCGAGAAATAGCTTGACTGATATTTCTAATGATGTCATCAAAATTTTGGATATCACCAAGTACTGCCCTATGCGCTGTTTCAAACATCTCAATTTGGCGAAATAGAAGAGCATTCCATAGTTCTTGTTGCGTTTTTTCTAAATTGAATAGCATTTTCGAATTTATCTCAAATATTGTCATTGTATATTCTTTTTCTAACTCGTTCAAATGATCGAACAGAAAACGATATTCCTGATAGGAGGCATAATGAGTCATCCCTTCTATTACTGGATTGATTGCATTGAAGAGCAATTTCGATAGTTCTGGATAATACGCTGTAAAATATTGACTTATTATGGTATTGATTTCCTTTTTGATTTTACCTTTGGTGAATAGTTTCACAATGTAGTTTTTTTCTTTCCAACTGATGATAGAAGATTGTAAATGTTGAAGCATTTCTTTGCATTCACTGACTTCAAACTCAGTCAAGTTTGGCTTCATCTGTTGGAGAAAAGGATATGTTTTAGAAATCCGTATGTATGCTATGATTTTTTCTAAGTTATCTTGATGAGAAAATCTTGTTTTAATTGTTTCTATTTCCGCATATTTCGCCTGAAGTAAATTCAGTTTATCCTGCCATGCCTCTTTGATACATTTATACAATTGGTAGTCATTTGATTGATTGAAATCATATTTTCTACTGAGTAGATATAACCTGTAAGGTTCAATTCCAAATGCACTTGGTGTATATAATGTTGTCGCAATATTTTCTAGTGTTTTGACTTGACTATCAATTTGATCAGATAAACTTTCGACATCCATATCAATGACATTATGGTGATGAGCCAAATCAAGTATATGTGCCAATTGTCTATAAAAGGATTGCTTGTTTTCTACATCATCAATAAATAGCGCATAAGAAGATAATGCACCTAGTCTAGAATATACTACATCAAGCGCTGTCTTTTTTTCGGAAACCATTAAGATGGTTTTGCCTCTTCCTACATAATGTGCAATCAAACTCGCAATTGTCTGCGATTTTCCAGTGCCAGGAGGCCCTTGCACAACGATAGCATCTTGTTTTTCTATCGCTTGTAGGACAGCTTCTTGTGAACTATTTAACTCATTGATATAAAGTAAATGACGTTCAGAAATCACCAAATCTTTATCTACAATGTTTTCTTCTACTATATCGATACTCCTATCTATATCAAAATCATCTATATTTTTATCTTGTAACAACTGTTCTACTAAAGTATTGCATGTATTTTCTTCAATCATTTGATCAAAATCTCTTTGAATAGAACTTGAACAAACGGGAAATTTGCCTAAGACGGCACTCATTTCCAAATGCAATTCACCATTGACAAATGAGGGAAATGTATCTAGTTTGTATTCTTTGAATGCTGAGAATGGCACATCATTACCTTGTATATAAAGTCCTTTATCCTTGTAAAATTGGAGTGCTTGAGTGATGAGTGATTCTTTGGAAGTCACTTCTACTTCATCATTTGGAAGCGCGTCTTGGATTTGATTGAATTTATAATAGGCAAGTAATAAGGTATGATTATAAATCACATCTCTACTTTCATCAATTTGAAGAGATACTACTGATGGTGTTCTTTCCGCAAGAACAGGAAATAAAATGAGTGGGGCATGAACATCAAAATTTTCTCCAGGAAGTCTTCCAATGACAAAAGGATAGCCTATGTATAAATCATTTTGCCCCTTTTCACGCAAATCCTTGTTTGCCTCTCTCAATAAAGTAACTAGCTTTTTGTATTTCGATAATTCTTCGTTGAAAGAAACCGAATGAATCGGATGATCTAAATTACAAATGTTGACCTTGGATGCCGAAAAAAGAATTTTTTCAAGTCGTTGCTCTTTTATGACAAATAAATCAAAAGCATATTTACTTGCTAAATGGTTCAAAGATAATAGCCTATTTCTTTTATTGATATTGACCAACTTTTTCTCTAGTTCTTTCATCGTGTGGGCAACTTGAGAACTCATAACAATCCTTTTTTCGGTAGAAGATTGATACTTGGAAATCACCTTTAAAAAAGCTTGCCCATAGTTTTCAATAAAGGTCTTACCAATTCCTTTAATGCCTTCAAAATCCTCTAATTTCTTAGGTCGTAACTTGACAATTTCTTCTAAAGCATCATCAGTACACACTAATGAAGCCCTTCCTTCGGTTCTTCTTGTATCCTCTTTCATCTTTTCCCTTAATTCAAATAATTCCGTATATAATCTTGTTTCTTCAGGTGTCATTGGCTTATCCCCTTTTTTGATTAAGTTCATTTATATTATCGCTATTCATTATATTTTATTTCATCAATAACAATTTTGGATTGAGTTAAATTATATTTTCTTTCAAAAATTTTAATTTTCTTTTTCTTAGCAATTTCTATAAGTTTATTTTTGTTTTCCTCTGAAATTCGCTCTCCTAAAATGATAGATTTTACATAAGGAAACACCACTTTATTTTCTCTAAGTGATTCTCCTAGTACTATCCTCCATTCTTTTTGAAAACGCCACTGTGATGCTTTAGTATATAATGATAAATACATTTTGATATAACTTTCAGTTGAAATTTCACTAATCTTATCTTTTTCTAGTACAGACAACCCTTCAATCAAAAGATCAAAAAGCTTTATCTCTTCCTTTTCTCCATAATAAATTGGTAACAAATTCATTCTCATTTCTTGGGAATGAATAGTATTATAGGGTATTTCATATTCTATACAAAAGCCTTTTGAATGATCAGCATATGTTCCCCACATTGCATCATTATCACTTTCTTCAGCTAGACAATAGGCAAAAGTTTTACTTTTTATATTTTTGTTTATATTTAAAAATTTTTCTAGAAATTTTATAATTTCATTTTCAACATCTATACTTATTGATTCTCTAACCATTTTATCTATTTCATTTAATTTTTTTATATTCAACATTGGATAACACTTTTTCAAATATCCATACGCACGAATTTTATCTAATTTACCGTTTTCATCATAAAATGGTAAAAGCGTTTCAATCATTTCATGAATTTCAACATCAAATTTAACTCCGCTCTTTCTAAAAATGGCAAAAATAAAAGCTATTGCCAACTTTTTATACAATAAATTTTTGTCTTTTTCAAATTCTAATAATTCTTTTTGAATATCTATATTAAGGCTTGAATCTAAAGTGTCATCAAAATCGCATGGATGGCTAAACCATACTGTATCATTTTCTAAATCATTAATTGAATATTCATTTATAGTTCTATACTTATATAGATATTGAGGTTGAAATTTTAGCAATTTGTCAGCAAATGTACACCAACTATCATCATCGAGTTTCTCTAATTTTTTAAACTTAAGTCCCGTATTATCTAGAATATGAAACCTTAAGGATAACTGATAATGTGTGAGAATATACTGCTTTTTATCTTCATTATTTAAAATATTCCAATCCTTCATTATATTTATTCTCATTTTGTATATCATCTAATTGTTTTATTGCATTGATATTTTAAATAATACTCTTGAAGCGGTATCCCATTATACATAAAAAATAATGGTCCAGCAACGCCATAGTTTTTACCCGTTAATCTTTTCGCAAGTGTAGTCATATATAATATTTCACCATTATATTCGATTTTTCTATCATCCACAACTTTTGCTTCTATGCTATTATCATCTATATATGCAATCATACTTCCAACTGGAATTTGACATTTAGCAAATGAAAATATTTCACCTTTTTTATGTGCTTCTTCTTTATCCACTTCTTCATCTATATATAACTTTAATTTATCTAATCTATTATGAATGATTGCAATGTCCTCAAGCATGGCATACGCTGCTTTGGGATCTATATCAAAAAATTCTCTATTCTTAGCTATTCTTAAAGATGGATTCAACATTTGGATTAAATCATGAAGTGATTTATCAGCAGATGATGATGCGGGAATCTCATATGTTGCATAAATTTCATACTCATAAGGTAACCCTGTTCCACTTAAATCTTTAACCCTTTTTTCTACATTTGTTGAATACCCTATTTTAATACAGTTGTCCTTAAATGATTTATTTGTTAATATATAAATATATCCTATATTTGACATTTTTCCCTCCAAAATGATTTTATTTATATTATTATAACATAAAAAGGGATATTTTTCAAAAAGTTATTTGAACTTAAGTTTTATATGTAACAAAAAAGAGTAATATAAATCGTAATCGATATGTTTCTCTAACTTTTTTTATTCTATAATAATCAAATAACAAAATTAATATTTCCGACTTATAGTCAATTTTTACGTTTTTACTACATTATGCAACTCTTTACCTATCTACTTAAC
>JAMPAL010000038.1 GCA_023667245.1 Anaeroplasma bactoclasticum | reverse complement strand
TCTACAACAGATACGGTGCGTTTGGTGTTTGAAATGATACGAATAGGCTATGCTGAAATTGAAAAAATGATTAAAAATTTTACTCACCTAGAAAGTGCTTTTAAAAGCGATGTGATAGAAGAAACGATTCTTAAAAAAATGCCGACGTATTTTACAAAAGAAGAAGTGAGAAGGTTACATCCTGATGCGAGCGATGCTACAATTAACCGTGTTTTGTTTAAATTACGAGATGAACAAATCATTATGCCACTAGGAAAAGGTAGAAGTGCAAGATGGATGAAATTGATTTCTGATCAAGATCCAAGAATTTTATTTGGAGGGCGTTATGAATCTACAAAAGATGAAGACTAATTATCATACACACACTTATTTATGCAAACATGCTATAGGTGATGCTTCAGACTATGTTAAAAGAGCAGTGGATCTTCAATATGATGTGATAGCTATAACGGATCATGGTCCCTTTACGGATGAACTTGCTGGAATTGTTCGCTCTAGAAGAATGTCGCTTGAAGAATATCGTCATATTTATTTGCCTAACCTTGAACACGCAAAGCGCGCTTATCATCAAAGAATTGAAATTTTATCAGGAATAGAAATTGAATATTTGCATGCCCTAGACGCTTTATATCCTCAATTCCTACGTGATTTGGATTTGTTAATTTTGGGACAACATTATATCGTTGATGCTGATGGAACTTATAAAAGTGTATATGACAAACTCACAGCTAAACAAATTGAAATATATGCTAATACGATTGTTGAAGCAATCGAAACAGGAATGTTTGCGATAGTTGCTCACCCTGAAATTTATACGTGGGACAAAGAAGTATTTGATGAGGAATGCGAAAAAGCCGCAGACAAAATTATTGATGCAGCAGTAAAACATCATGTTGTTTTAGAGATTAATGCAAATGGTATTCGCAATGCAATTCATTTTGAAAAACTATTTGATGGAGGAACTGACTTTCCTTATCCAAGACGAGCCTTTTGGAGAATGGCAAAAGCGAAGGGAGCTAAGATTATAGTCAATGATGATGCACATGCGCCTAATCGAATCCAAGATCAGTTTACCTTGCAAGCTTATCGGTTTGCGGCTGAAGAAGGGATAGAATTGCTCAATCAAGTTGATATTAGAGCGTTTTACAGCAAATGAGTTGAATAAAGATTCATCTTTATAATTTCGTCCTCTCTAAGAGGGCGTTTTTTTGTGCTGTGCAATGTAAATGAAAAAGATTCATTAAGCCTCAAAAAGGGGCTTTTTTTGATGTTTATTCGTTAAAATGAATAAATACTTGTCAAAGATATTAAATCTAGAAAAAGGTCTCTTTTTAGCCTGAAACAAACGAGAAAATTAATATAGTCATAATAGGGGTAAATGAGTTAGTTTATTTGACTAAAATATCTACAATGTATCAATAAATGCTTAATTGCGAGTGGATGATACAATTTATTTTACAAAATCACCTGTTTTCTACATATCTAAACAACTTCCTATAATATATATTATGTTAACTAATAAAAAATACAAGTAAAATGGGAATAAAAATATATTTATTGTTTATGTGTAAAACTATAATTATTCGTCTTTTTAACATTTTAATTCCATATGGATAACTTGTGAATAATTCAAAAAAAACTATAGTTATCCACAAACGCTGAAATAAAATTTATCTATCTTTTAAACATTCATTCGCCTACAGCCATTGTATCAAAATAGATTTTCGATACAATGATTTCTGTCTATCAAACTATTTTAAAATATTGTTTGCACGAATATTATAATTTTGTACTATTCATTCTCCTATAAATAAAAAAAGAAAACACTCTGTTAAAAGTGTTTCCTAAATATAGTCGTTTAAATAAATTGAATAGAAAAATATTCGTCTTTTTTTATTTCGAACGCTCACAGAAGGGATTTATCGAATAAATTTCAAGACATCATCAAAGATTTCTTGCTTTTCTTCCTCATTTAGTGTTTCATGGCGTAAACTTGGATAGAGCTTCATTTTGACATCTAATCCAGCTTTTGTATAACGTTTGTACAATTTATGAACAGATTTCCCAAAATTGCTAACGGGGTCTTCTGCGCCAGAAAAAATGAAAATTTTTGTTTGATGATTTATTTTTTTAATGTTGTTCAATTTATAGCTATTTATTAAATAACATGCAATTGAATGGTAGGTCTTATCAGCTACAGGTGCACCACAAAGAGGGTCTGCTTGGTATGCTATAACATTTTTTTGATTTTTAGATAACCAGTTGAATTCACCTGGTTCATTAAATTTTTTTTGAAAACCGCCAAAAGTCAGTTGGTGAACAAATTTGGATGAACTGCTGATATCTTTTTTTTGATAAGCTTTTTTGGTAATCAATTTCAACATGCGATAACGGAAATCTCCTACATCAGTACCCGATAAAATAACTTTGTCAAAGTCATCTGGATAATGTTGAATATACGATTGAGTAGAAATAGATCCCATACTATGCGAAAATAAGACACGTATACCTGTAAAACAGTCATTCCACTCTTCACGAACCAATTTAATACTTTTGATGACTGCATCAATGAAGTCGTAATCATTAATCTGACCTAATGTTTCAAGGTCTTCTGCTGATTCACCGTGTTGATAGTGATCTTCAGCAAGTACAGTAAATCCGTGATCTGCTAAATAATTAGCGAATTCATCATATCTTGTAACATGTTCGGATAAACCATGTGCAATTTGGACACATCCTATTTGTTTTACATTTGAATTCGTCCACTTATATACTACTAATTTAGCTTTTTCATCAAATTTTATTTCAAATCTTTCTCTCATTTTTCTATTTCTCCTAAAATCGATTGGCCAATAGATGGCATTTTTACATGGAAGTTATCACAAATGGTTGCAGCAACGGTTGCAAATGTAGATGCATCAGGCAATACTTTTCCCTGAATTCTCGGTGAATAGCCAATAAATGGAACATATTCTCGAGTATGATCAGTGCCATGATGAATTGGATCATTTCCGTGATCCGCAACAACAATGAGTAGATCATCATCGTTCATTTGTGACATAAAGGTAGTTAAATCATAATCAAACTCTTCAATTGCTTTACGATATCCTTCTAAATCTCTACGGTGTCCATAGAGGGCATCAAAATCAACTAAATTAGTGAAACAAATTCCTGTAAATTCTTGATTTAGGCAATGGATTGTTTTGGACATTCCATCATGATTGGATAAGGTTCGTATTTTTTGAGTGATGCCATAGCCATCAAAAATATCATTAATTTTACCTATAGCAATTGTGTCAAAACCTGCCTCTGATAAGAAATTAAGCGCAGTTTTATCAAAAGGTTTGATAGCATAATCATGTCGATTGGTGGTTCGTGTGAAATTGTCTTTTGATGTACCGACAAATGGTCTTGCAATGATTCTACCGACTTGCCAGTCTTTATTTTCAAGGGTAATTTTTCTAGCATACGCACAAATTTGATACAACTCTTCAAGTGGGATGACGGATTCGTTTGCTGCAATTTGTAAAACTGAATCTGCTGATGTGTACACAATTAGAGCTCCAGTTTGAAGTTGTTCTTCTCCTAATTGTTTGATAATTTCTGTACCACTTGCACTGATATTACCTATTACTTTTCGATTAGCGAACTTTTCTAATTGGTCAATTAGTGCTTGAGGAAATCCGGTATCTGTAAAGGAAGGAAAAGGATTAGTCACTTTTAGTCCCATTAATTCAAAATGTCCTGTTAAAGTATCTTTTCCCTTGCTTTGTTCCTGCATACGAAATACCAATCCCTGGGGAGGAAAAACAGCACCAATTTTGGGATTTGGGCAAATATTGCCAATACCAAGTGATTTGAGAGTAGGTATATCAAATGAAGATGCGTATGTAGCAATATGACCGAATGTGTTGGCACCTAAATCATTGTAAACCTTGGCATCTGGCGCCTCACCAATGCCCATAGAATCAGTTACTATAATAAAAATACGTTTGAAACGATAAGAATTATTTTCCTTTGTCATGTGGATGTGCTCCTTTATATACTTCTTTTAATTTTTGATGCGATAAATGGGTATAAATTTGTGTAGTAGAAATGTCTTCATGTCCAAGCATTTCTTGAATATAGCGTAGGTCAGTACCAGCCTCCAGTAAATGGGTGGCAAAAGTATGTCTTAGCGTATGTGGGGAAACTTCTTTTGTGATGCCAGCCAACTGACACTGTTCCTTCAATAACAAAAAAAAGCTTTGTCTAGAAAGAGGGCCTCCTAGATGGTTTAAAAAAACGTAACCGCTGTCTTTGGTTGGATGAACCAGCTTAGGTCTAGCATCAATGATATAATCACGTAGAACTTTGTTAGCGTAATCGTGAATCGGAACAATTCGTTCTTTGTTTCCTTTGCCTTTTACGGAAATCATCTTGTTAGTTAAATGAAGATCAGTTAGTTTCAAACCAACCAGTTCTGATACTCGTAAACCCGTTGCATACATCATTTCAATCATTGCCTTATTTCGATGTTGGATAGGTGTAGAGTCATTTAAACTTTCTAACAAATTTAAAACTTCTTCTATAGACAAAACAGTTGGTAATTTCTTATCTAATTTTGGACTAGACAAATTCGACGCGGGATTGATTTTGGTGCGTCCTTCCATCAAAAGAAATTTATGAAAACTTTTGATGGCGCTTAAGGCTCGGCTAGACGATGTTGCGCTATAGCCCAATTTTTTTAGATAAGCCATAAATTTTTGAATGTGTTCAGTTGTAATTGTTGTGACATCGTCTATCATTAGTTTATTTTGGAGATAATATAGATAGTTCTGTAAATCGCTGACATATGATTTTACAGTGTTTTCACTTTTCATCTTCTCTGAGACGAGATAATGTTGGTATTCAATGATCAAATCATCCATGGGATGCCTCCATAAAATTGAATTTTAGACAAGTCAAAAGGGAAAATACAATAATCCCTAGAGTAATCTTGACTAATACATTCCAATAATTTTCTTTATTCTGGAAAAGTTGATCTCTTCCGTTAAGAGAAAGAGCAATGCTTTTGTAACTTGCATATATCAAAATAGGGAGTAAAATTATAATTTCCAAAATGCCAAATTTGACATATTGGATAATGCCAAAAAGACCACTACTTTTGATGCATATGCCAATTGTGACACCTATCATAAAACTTTTAAAAAAGCCGATAAAATAGGCTATAATAAAACCAAGCGGTAAAACGCCACAAACCCATAAAATAAAAAAGTACCAATAGTTTAAAGTAAATGTGTGTATAAAAATTTCAACAAAAGAACGTGTACTTTTGGTAATCGTATAGACTTCTTTATCCAATCGATTAGTGGAAAGGATGCCAACCAAGAAACCAAGTATGATTACCATCACAATGGAAAGCAACTGCCTTTTGAATTGTACTCCTGGGGTAGATTTAATTTTTCTTTTCAAATGAATCTTCCATTCTAAATTATTTTTAATAGAATGTGATTCGTAATATATAAATAGCGATAGGGTATAGCAATATAATTTTGCTTTTCTACGAGCAAACCTTCTTCAATAAGTGAGGGGATATTGGGAAATACTTCTATTAGTGACCTGTGAAACTTTTTTTGAAAGGTGGGTAAATGGACACCCTTTGTTTTTCGAAGCCCCAATATCACTTCTTCTTGCATAGCCTCCAGTTCATCTATATAATTATCTTCCTCTAATAGAATACTTCCCTTTTGAATACAAGTAATATAAGCGATGAAATCCCGTGTATTGGTAGAACGATGGTGATCGATATATGAACTAGAGCTTGTACCTATCGCATGATACGATTCACAATTCCAATATATGAGGTTATGTTTTGATTCATAACCTATTTTAGAAAAGTTACTTGTTTCATAGTGATTGAATTGGTGATTCTCAAGTCTATCAATAATTGTATAGTACATTTTTTCTTCCAATGCTTCATCTACTAACACGAGTTTTTGCTTTTGATACAAATGATGAAATAGGGTATGCTCTTCAAGAATAAGACTATAATATGAAATATGTTGAATCGGCAATGATACCACACTGTCTAAATCATCAATGACATCTTCTAATGTCTCGCCAGGGATGGCATACATCAAGTCTATATTGATATTAAAAATGCCCACTTGATGAAAAAGATCTATCTTCTTTTTTATATCAGCTAGGGTTGTAAATCTTTTGATGACTTGTTGCAAACGAGGAATAAAGGTTTGAATGCCTATGCTTACACGTGAAATATGATGTCTAGCAAGTAGGGATACCAATTCTTTTGTAATATCCTCAGGATTTACTTCAATAGTAACCTCTTGACAATCAGATAATGATACGCTTGTTTCTATTCCCAAAAGGAGTCTTTCTAATTCTTTTATGGATAGACTTGAAGGCGTCCCTCCACCAATGTATACAGTATCGAATGAACATTGATGTAACTTTTTTATTTTCATTTCCGCTAAAAGAGCGTCCACATATTGTTTTTGGTAAAGAGGATTAGATACACGTTTACAAAAATCACAATAGGGACAAATTTGATTACAAAATGGAATGTGTATATAAAGACCAAGCATATTCTCACCCAATTGTGTATTATAGCATAAAGATCTTTTTTTGTAAATTAAAAGAGGAATTTGAAAAGAAAATCGACAAAAAAAGCGATAAAAATTATCGCTTAGTTATCATCATCCAATTTCAATACCGCAAGGAAAGCTTCTTGAGGTATTTCTACATTTCCTACTTGCTTCATCCGCTTTTTGCCTTCTTTTTGTTTTTCCAAAAGTTTTTTCTTACGGCTGACGTCGCCGCCATAACATTTGGCTAGCACATCCTTACGAAGGGCAGCAACATTTTCCCTGGCAATAATCTTTCCCCCAACGGCTGCTTGAACTGGAATTTCAAATTGCTGGCGAGGAATTAATCCACGCAGTTTTTGAACAAGGGATCGCCCCCTAGGATAAGCAAAATCTTTATGTACAATGGTACTGAGTGCATCCACTTTTTCACCATTTAATAAAATATCCATTTTAACAAGTTTTGATTCTCGATAATCTGATAATTCATAGTCCAAAGAGGCATATCCTTTTGTCGATGATTTTAATCGGTCAAAGAAATCATAGACAATTTCGGATAGAGGTACGTCATAATGAATAGATACGCGTGTTTCTTCAATATAGGTCATATCTACAAAAGTACCTCGTTTGTTTTGACAGAGTTCCATAATGGAACCGACATATTCATTTGGCACCATAATCGTAGCTTTTACATAAGGCTCTTCGATCTTTTTGATTTGTGTAAAATCAGGCATCTCACTAGGATTGTCCACTGTAATCTGTTGACCATTGGTAAGATGAACATGATATTCTACACTAGGTGCAGTCGCAATTAAATCAATTTTGAATTCACGTTCAATTCGCTCTTGAATAACATCCATATGAAGTAATCCCAAAAAACCAGTTCGAAAACCAAATCCAAGTGCTTGGGAAGTTTCTGGTTCAAAGACAAGGGCTGCATCATTTAAACGCAATTTTTCAAGCGCTTCTTTCAACTCTTCATATTTATTAGGCTCTATTGGATATAATCCACAATAAACCATTGAATTCATTTGTCGATACCCCGGAAGTGGTCTCGTTGAACAATGTTCTAATGTAGTGATGGTATCACCGACGTGAACAGTCTGCACTTCCTTGATGCTTGCAGCAACCCATCCTACATCACCTGCTGTGAGATACTCTCGCTTCTTTTCCTTTGGTGTATTGACACCGAGTTCAACAATTTCATAAACAGCACCTGTGGCCATCATCTTAATTTTATCGCCTTTTTGTATGGTACCACTGATGATTCGAATTGAAGGAATAACACCTCGGTAAGCATCATAATAAGAATCGAAAATCAATGCCTGAACGGCAGCTTCAGGATCGCCAGTTGGTGCAGGAATGGCTTTTACAATGCGTTCTAATAACTCAGATACTCCAATTCCTTCTTTCGCACTAGCCAAAATTGCATCTGATGCATCCAGTCCAATGACATCCTCTACCTCTTTTTTTACTCGTTCAGGATCAGCCGCTGGTAAATCAATTTTATTTATCAAGGTAATGATTTCTAAATCATTATCTACAGCAAGATAGACATTAGCAAGTGTTTGTGCTTCAATTCCTTGAGCGGCGTCCACAACCAAAACAGCCCCTTCACATGCAGCTAGACTACGAGATACTTCATAAGTGAAATCGACATGTCCAGGAGTATCAATTAAGTGGAAAATATATTCTTGGCCATCGTTTGCCAAATAGTTAAGTTCAACTGCATTGAGTTTAATAGTAATTCCCCGTTCTCGTTCTAAATCCATGGAATCTAGTAGTTGCTCCTTCATTTCACGTACATCTACTGTTTTAGTTTTTTCGAGAATCCGATCAGCAAGGGTACTTTTTCCATGATCAATATGGGCAATAATTGAAAAATTACGAATTTTTTTCTGTCTTTCTAGTAATTCTTTTTTATTTGGCACTGCCATTTTGCTATTCCTCTTTCATCTTTTTTTAGCGTTTCAATTGATAATTCCCTCAAAAAAAATAATTCATTCGCTTACACAAGGGATTTTTCATCTTTTTTACTTTTTTCATTATACAAGAATTTTCATTTTTTTTCAAGCAAATGAATTATAATTTCACAGTTCGATCTAATGTACGAAAATCCATATAAATGGTTTCGATTTGATGACGACTTGCTATTTCTTCTATTTTACTTTTTGCTGCTATGTTTCCATAAATGATTTTTTTAACATCTATACTGATTAATAATTCTTCCAAATGCACTTGTGTATTTGATACCAAACCATATTCATTGATTACACCAAATGGAATAATGACATCAGATGGTTCTTTAATTAATTTTACATTACACATTTTATGAATGACTGTAACCCTTGAATTGAATTGATATTTACGAAGGAATTCTTGTAATCTACTAGACATACTTCCTACTACTATCTTCATATTTTCACCTCATATTAATTTATGAAACTTTTATCATTCGGGAACGTCAAATAAAAAAAGCGATAAAATTAATTTTATCGCTTTTCCTCCTAAAAACACTTCTCTACAACGATTTTATTTCTCTTTGTCGCTTTCAAATCAATAATGCGTTGATTGCTACTTCCCCGATAAACTAAAGAGATATCACGTTTACTGAGAATAAACCTACCATCAATTAAATAATCAGCAAGAGATAAAATTTCATCAACTTCAGTTTGACGTAAAGCAGATAGTTCTTCATAAGTATACCCTGTAAATAACAATATATTTTTTCGAGGATACAAGACTTGATACGCGCGAATTAACTCAAGTACAGCAAGAGGTTGAACGAATGGTTCGCCACCACTGATAGTCAATCCACTCATATACGGATATTTTTTCATCTTTTCTATGAGGGTATTCACATCAACTAAAGTACCTTGATCGAAGTCATGTGTTTCAGGATTATGACATCCCTTACAATGATGAGGACACCCTTGTGTAAAAACAACATAACGAATACCAGGACCATCAACAATTGATTCTTCAATTTCTCCTGCAAGACGAATATTCATATGAGATCCTACTTTCTTAGTTCGTTTTCATATGTTTTACGCGATTTTCGACTTCATCGCGTTTAGCATCGTTAAAACGATCTAGTGTACCTACTAAGTAACCTGTAATTCTTCTAATCCGCTCAAATGGAATGTCTTCTTCTGTTCTACCACATCCTGGGCAAACGTTATCAATAATACCATTATAACCACAAACACTATCGCGATCAACTGGGTGATTCACAGCACCATAGCCAATCCCTTCTTCCTTCATAGCGCGAACAATAGATTCAAATGCATCTAAATTCTTCGCAATGTCACCATCAACCTCAATATATGAAATATGGCCACCATTGGTTAAGGCATGATAGGGCGCCTCTTTTTTAATTTTTTCGAATACAGAAATTGGGTAATATACAGGAATGTGGAAAGAATTGGTATAAAATTTATGATTAGTAATTCCCTCAATTTCCCCAAATAATGCTCTATCCATTTTGACAAATCTTCCGGATAATCCTTCAGCAGGAGTAGCAATTAATGAAAAATTCAATTTGTATTTCTTTGAATATTTATCCATTTTATCACGCATATAGCGGATAATATCAAGACCCAATTGTTGTGCTTCTTCACTTTCACCATGATGTACACCAATAAGGGCTTTTAAAGTTTCAGCTAAACCAATGAATCCCACCGTAAGTGTACCATGTTTTAATATTTCAGTCAATTTATCTTCCATCTTCAATTTATCACTATCTAACCAAATGCCTTGCCCCATTAAAAATGGAAAATTATACACTTGTTTGTTTTGTTGAATCTCAAACCGTTCAAGTAGTTGTGCTACGCATAAATCAATTAATTTATTTAATTGCTCATAAAACTTACTAATTCGTTCATCAGTATGCTTTATTTTCATGAGTTTTAAAGCAATACGAGGCAAATTGATAGAAGTAAAACTCAAATTACCACGTCCTGTTACAATTTCACGTGTTGGATCGTAGGTATTACCAATTACTCTTGTGCGGCATCCCATATAAGCAGCTTCAGTCCTATAATCACCAGCTTGGTAATATTGTAAATTAAAAGGTGCATCAATGAAAGAAAAATTAGGAAATAGGCGTTTACCTGAGCATAGCATTGCTTTCTTAAATAGGTCATAGTTAGGGTCCTCAGGATTATAATTCACGCCCTCTTTTACCTTAAAAATCTGAATAGGAAAAATCGGTGTTTCACCATTACCTAGTCCCTTCATCGTAGCATCTAATAGACAATGCATAACCATACGTCCTTCATCTGATGTATCTGTACCATAATTCAATGAACTAAATGGTACTTGAGCACCTGCACGAGAATGCATTGTATTCAAATTATGAATCAAGGCCTCCATGGCTTGATAAGTCGCATCCTCAGTGGCATCCATAGCAATGTGAAGGGCTATATCAAATTGTTTACCACTAATCGGTCCATATTTCCCGTTTATAGCCGTATAGACAGCCTCAGTGATTTTTTCATCATTCATTCGAATTTCATTTTGTTTCTCAACTTCAATTTGCGAAAATAACAATTTCATTTCGTCACTACTAATGGGTTGTCCACTATAACGAAGCATATTGCAAATGGCTTTTCTCAATTCTTTTTTATATGTTTTACGAACACCAAGTGCCATAGCATAGTCAAAATTGGGAATACTTTGTCCTCCATGTTGATCATTTTGGTTGGCTTGAATGGCAATGCAGGCAAGTGATGAATAACTCCTAATTCCATTGGGTTCACGCAAAAAGCCATCTCCAGTAGAAAAACCACCTTGGAATAATTTTACAAGGTCTATTTGACAACAAGTCATTGTTAGGGCATAAAAATCAAGATCATGGATATGGATATCTCCATTAATATGAGCAGTGGCAAATTCTGGTTTAATTAAATCATTCAAATAAAATTGTTTAGCAGATTCACTACCGTATTTTAACATCATCCCCATTGGTGTATCTGCATTGATATTCGCATTTTCGCGTTTTGCATCTTCATCTTTAGAATCTTTAAAAGTAATATCATGAAGAGATTGCATTAAATGTGTTTTTCTTTCTCTTACTTTTGTTCGCTCAGCACGATATTTGATGTAGGTCTTTGCAACTTCGACTTCCCCCATTTCAATCAATACGTTTTCAATAATATTTTGAACGCTTTCAACAGAAATATAATTTTCATATTGTGCATTGATTTCTGCAATAACCTTTTCAGTAACAGTGGCTACGAGGGCAGGGTCATCTTGTCCACAAGCAAGTTGTGCTTTATATACCGCATTCTCAATTTTCTTTGAGTCAAATACCCTTTTTCTTCCGTCTCTTTTGATAATTTTTTTTACCATACATCTTTCCTCCTGCAAATATTTGTTTCAAACTGTTCACAATTATATTACAAAACGAATTCCCTTTCAACCAATTAACTAATGAAAATATTTACTTCAACTTTCATCAAATTTTGCAAAAAAAGTA
>JAMPAL010000037.1 GCA_023667245.1 Anaeroplasma bactoclasticum | reverse complement strand
ATGTATAATCATTTTCAAAAGATGCTTTCTTCTCAGTATGAAACTTATGCTAAAGCCGATTATGCTTCTTTAACTGCTGAAAAAACTCAAATTACTGGGCAATATGATGAAACTATTCAAATAAATGAACATATAATAAAATATAAAATGATATCGACATATGGTAGTTATTATGATAATAATTATGCTTTGACCCAAAAAGCAATTGACGAGAAAGAAACTTTTATAAAGCAGGAAATCAACAGTGTTTTTAATTATTTATATTCGAAGGGATATCGATTGAAGGAGACGGAAAATTCATATTTTGCTTTTTTTGAAGTCAGTTATGTCATTGGAATGGGAAATCCTTACGTAGATAATGCTGACACTTATGATACTGAATATGATATACATTTAGATATTTCAGTTACAAATGATTCGGTAGCAATGGTAAAAGCTAAAATATTTCATGAGATTTATCACGCAGTTGTTAGAAACATCACCAATAATATAATTGCAAAAGATGCTAAAATTGATGAGGGATTGGCTACCTTCATGGAACTATATTATATGGGAATTGATAACAATTATTTGTATTTAGATGATAATCAACAGTATTTCTTTCAAATAACTGATTTTGTTGATACACAAGATGTGAAAATAAATGACTCCAAGAATTTTGATGAAATAGAACGATTGCATTATTTTATTTCAAATTATCGTGATAATGCATTTGTGTATAATAATTCACAATATAATTATCAATTATTTTTGCCTTCTACAGGAAGGCAAACACTGGCATATGAAAATTGTGTCGTATATTTAGTGTTTTATAAGTTATGTGATGACGATCAACTATTTCATCAGGCGATTATTCATATGATTAAGTATATGGAAACTTTAAATCAAGATAATAATATAAAACTAGCATCTTTTAAAAATATATTATCCTATTATAATAGTCGTATGAAGGATGAAATGACAATGGCACAGTTTGAAGAATATGTTGCTAATATATTGTTTTATCCAGAAAAATTATGCAATATACTTTGTGATGATTTTACATACTTTGATAGTATAAATAATATATGGCAATATCACAAATCACTTCCATGTTATGCATATCGAAATAATATCAAATTTGAATTAACAGATGATGCAATTAGCTTATTTCAACTTACTGTCTCTAATTTGAAAAATAAAGTCGGTATAACAAGTATATCAGTAGATTCAGAGGTTGAGATTCATTTGCTAAATCAAAAGTTTGAAGTAATTTATACAGCTGTTGAGAAGAATTTTACACTGATTGTAGATGAAAACGAATCAATTAAAGACTATTATATAGAATTTGTTAGCCCTAGTGCAGAAAATCGAATTCAAATTCAGTATCAAACATACAATAAATTTGATAATGGTTCATATGAAATTGACAAAGATAGTCTCAATTCTGATGTGACACAAATTTTATATCAGCCTACGCAAACAGGAATTTATACAGTCTCTTCTATATTGGGTCAATCCAATTGTGACGATAAAATGAGCAAAAAAGCTGATATTACTGTGTATCAACTAGGGAGTGGGAACGTTGTTCCTAGTATGATGGATTATGAAAATAGAGATACTTCATATGTATATTATTTAGATGCAAATTATTATTATATTTTGAATATAAGAGTTAAACTAGAAAATGCATCATTTACCATTCATATTGATAGTGATTATGATAAAAATGTATCAAATATTACTAGTTATACTATTTTTGAGCAAAATGGAATTGATTTAAAAGGAATTACTCAATTGCATTTTAAAGGGTATGGAAATTATAATATTTCTTTAGATTATATTCCTGAACCTTTTACAGCTTCATTTGATATGTTTCAAGTGAAATTAATAAAATATTCAGATAATGATATTGTTGAAATTTATACTGGAAATATTACGACGTTTTCTAAAAGTATAATCACTAGATGTGATTTGAAAGATAATGATATAATTTTTGCATTATATGATCATCCTGATATGGTTGGAAAAATTCTAATAGAGACAGTTCGATATGATTATACAGACAACATTTTTTCTTTACTGCCAGATAAAAAAGATGCGGATATCAATTTAATGGGAACAGAAGTCAGACTAAATGATGGTCAAAGAGAAAGTGCAATATGTACAGTAGGGTTTACAAGATGTCTATTTCCACATATTAATGCACCGACTTTGTTGAGAGAAAATTATTATTGGTTTTCTGATAATGAGGATATAGCTAGTGTAAGTGGTTTTGGAACAGTTCAAGCAAAGCGTTCTGGCATTGTAAATATTTATTGTGTATATAAATACAATTTTGAATATTTTGGTGTAATTACGATTACAATTAATCAGGATTCAAATCATAGTCTTGTTGATTTATCATATGGATTAGATTGTAGAGCAAATGGAGTCTCGGCTGGTACAGAGGTAACAAATGGTAAAGGGGAGCGCATTCCAATTGATCAATATAGTGTAGAAACGGTTTTTTCTATTCATAGAAATCATACGAGATTGATTTGTATTGGTAGTGATTCGCCGACTAGTTATTTGCAAGATTTTTTATGGGAAAGCAGTGATAGTTCAAAAGTTTATGTGAGCTCGTATGGAACTATTATGGGAATAAATCCCACTGATGGAGAGAATTATGTGACTATAACGGGTATTTATAAGTATAATTCTCGATATAGAATTCAATTGAAAATATATTGCTACGAGTAGTAGGAGGGATAGCAAGTGAACTTAAAAAAAAGCAACTTAATTTTGATAATATGCCTTATGCTATTATTTAGCACCAGTTGTAGTCATCAGTCAAAGTTGACTCATTATGGTGATAAATTAGGTACAAATTTAAAGGCAGTTTCGCCTCACCCTGGTCCTAATAATCAGGGAAATACTAAACCAGTAATCAATGATTCTCCTGCCTATTTAAAAGAGGATTATTTATTATTTGATGGTAAACAATGTGAATTGAATATCTTTTTAGAATGTACTACTGGCTTTATGGAAGTAAGTTATTTGGAATCAATTTATAATCCCTTTTCAGAGTATTATGTTGCTTCTGATAAGCGATTAAAGCAAGAATATCACAGACAAATTGAGAAAAAATACAATATTTCTATTCAGTATATCAATGGAGGAAGTGTATGTGATCTTTTTGATGGCCCTGCTACATATGAACGTGCGTTATCCTTGGGAAAGGCAGACAATATACATGCTGTTATTTCTAGTAATTTATTAAAGCCTGGGACGATTTCGTCTTATCCGAATCCTACTTCATGTGGATTTGGTAATGCTGAATATTATACTGGCAATTTTCTAGATAAAAAATATACTTCACTTTATGACGTAGACCAAAAAGAAGGCTTTTTTAAGGATGTTCAATATGTTCCAGATCAATTAAAACAAGATTTATCCACGTATTTTGGTCAAATTTACACATACATTCCACAAACAGTTTATGCACTCGATTTTTTGTATTATCCATCTGATGTAGAAACTAAATATCAAATTCACAAACAATATGAAGAGGGAAATTGGAATTATGAGACTATTAATCAATGGATAAAAGAAGATGGTTCCGGAATATGGACCAACCATTTATTTCCTTATACACATGCGGAAGAATATCTAGCTGGACTTTTTTTCGCAAACAATTTAATGACTGAAAATATTTTTGATGTGGAAAATGAGGAGATATTAAATACGTATTGGATGTATACTCAGTATGGTTCCGATTACGAATTAGATTTTTTCAGACCTTTCCAATTGCTGATTCACGATCAATTGATTAGTCATTCGAGTGAAAAATATGAGGCAATTCCTTTCCCATCTGCTACAAAAGAGAATGCAATATCAATAAGTAGTGCACCTGGGTATGCTTTTCCATGTAGAGTACAACAAAATGATGAGTTGGATAGTGAAACCGTTTTTAAAATCATATATGAATTGGAAGATGGATATAGATATCAAAACAAAATTAGTGAAGATGAAAAGATGTGTGCATATTTAAGTCAATATTTAAGTGATGAATCTGTCAAATTGGTCATGGATCATCAAGAGAAACTTAAATTTTCTCCGTATACTAATTTATTAGAAGCAATCAATGTTATGTTGGAAGATAGTTCTTATTGCTATATGGAAAAAATTTTGAGAAATATGAGTATTCAAAATCTGCAATCTACTCAAGAAGTAAAAGCATATTTGAATCAATTGACCTTAAGCCTTCAGTTGATAGATCAAAATGGAGGATATGTGGACTTTAAGGGGACTTATTTTGAGTTGTGTCAATATTATTTTAATCTTATTTTTGATACTCAATTAGGTAGTTAAAATAAATCATAAATTGAGTGAAAAGTTGAATATGTTCTTAAAGGATGGGGTGAATGAAGATAACGTTTATCCTTACTTTAGGAACATTTTTATATACTTAGAAAAGTGAATTTGTTCATATTAGTTGAGAAAAGTTTGAAAGTATGGTAGAATAAAATGACATTTTAAATGGAATGTTGAATTAAAAATTCGCACAGCGCATTGTCATATGGAGTTAGTGTTTTATACGCTAACTTTTATCATTATAGGAGGCAAAAGTGAAACAATATTTGGACTTGTGTAAGAAAGTATTAACGGAGGGTCATCAAAAATCAGATCGTACTGGTACAGGAACGATTTCTTATTTTGGTGCTCAAATGCGATTTGATTTAAATGCAGGATTTCCACTCCTTACTACCAAACGGGTACATCTTAAATCAATTATTTATGAATTGCTATGGTTTATTAAGGGCGATACAAACATTAAATATTTAGTTGATCATGATGTGCGCATTTGGAATGAGTGGCCCTATGAGGCATATCGGAAATCTACTGCTTTTCAGGGTGAGACACTAGAAGAATTTGTGGAAAAAATCAGGGTGGACGCTTCCTTTGCCAAACAATATGGTGATTTGGGGCCTGTTTACGGTAGACAATGGAGACATTTTGGGTCAGAGAATCATTATGTCGATCAACTTAAAGAGGTGATTGAACAAATTCGTCATAATCCTAATTCAAGGCGATTAATCGTGTGTGCATGGAATCCGTTAGAAGTTGATCAAATGGCTTTACCACCATGTCATTCCTTATTTCAATTTTATGTTCATGATGGGAAACTTTCTTGTATGCTGTATCAACGATCTGCTGACTTATTTTTGGGCGTGCCTTTTAATATTGCTTCCTATGCGCTGTTGACCATGATGGTAGCCAAAGTATGTCATCTAGGGTTAGGTGAATTTGTGCATACTTTAGGTGATGCGCATATTTATAGCAATCACTTTGAGCAAATTGAAAAACAGTTGAAAAGAACTCCTAGGGCCTTGCCAAAATTGATTATTCATAAAGACACTGAGCATATTGAAGATTTTGTCTATGAAGATTTTGAATTGATTGATTATAATCCGCATAAAGGAATCAAAGGAAAGGTGGCTGTATAATGATAGCGATGATAGTTGCAGTAGACGATCAATTTTTAATTGGAAATGGGAACCAATTACCATGGTATGAACCAGAAGATTTAAAATATTTCAAAAAAATAACTTTAGGTAGTGCTGTTTTAATGGGATATAATACCTATTTATCTATTATTAGTCGTAATCAAAAGGCACTCCCTAAACGTATCAATTATGTATTAACCTATGAAAAAGAGTTAGTAGGTGGAGGGATTATCGTCGAAGATCTCGATCAATTACTTGCAAAATATCAAAATAGTGATCAAAAACTTTTTATTATCGGCGGAAAATCGGTTTACGAATCATTACTGCCAAAGGTAGAATTCCTATATTTGACGCGAATTCATAAAACACATCAAGGGGATATTTATTTGTCCATTCCTTTATCAGAATTTTCTATCATTCAAAAAGAGGATGTGGGTCACCTTAGTTTTGAGATTTATCAGCGGGTGGAGAAATGATTTTGATTTCGTCTATTATATTGGCTATCATAGTACCTATAGGTGTTTTGAGTTATGCTCTTTACCAAGGAGTATTTTGGGTTTGGGCTATTGTTTTGGCCGTCTGTGCACTTTTAGTCACTGTAGCAATATTTTGCGTGATTATCTTGATATTATTGCCTACTATGGGGAAACATTTTGAAAAAAAAGCGGATCCTAGTAATCTAAAATGCTGGTATTTTATGACGGATGTAGCTAAATTTTCTTGTTTTTGGTTAGGTATTCGCATCTATGTGCACGGAATTGAAAAACTACCACCTCATGCTACTTATGTGTTTTATTCCAATCATCAAAGTTACATTGATCCACTGATATATCACGCTGCTTTTTCTAAAATACCCCATGCTACAATGTACAAAAAGGTAATTGATCGATATATATTTGCGGGGCCAATGGCAAGGGCTTTAGGCGGTGTTTCAATTGATCGGGATGATGATCGTGAAGCAATGGAGTCTGTGGTTAGTATTATCAAAAAAGTAAAAAAAGGGGTGCACTTTTCAATTTATCCTGAGGGAACTCGTTCTAGGGGGATAGGACTACACCACTTTAAGGCAGGTTCATTTAAAATTGCTCAAAAATCAGGCGGCATTCTTGTACTCTGCGCACTCGATGGTTCTTATCGTAAGCGTTTAAGTATTCCTTTTTGGTATACTCCAGTTCACATTGAAATTGTAGAAGTGATGACATCTGAGGAAGCTAAAACTTATCCTACTCATGAACTTGCAACACACTGTGAATTACTAGTCAAGGAGACTATTATAAAAATAAGGGACACTTATCCACATATGCGTCCTTCCAAATGGTATATTCGGCAGTTTGAGGAACAACAAAAAAAAGAAGATGTATTTTAATAAAAAAACATAAATACATATTTCAGTATTTATGCAAAAAACTTGTAAAAGGAATGAGGAATTTATGATGAGAATGATTGATTGCATTGAAAAGAAAAAACATGGGGAAACTTTAAGCAAAGAAGAAATTGAATTTATCATTACAGGATATATCCAAAAGCAGATTCCAGATTATCAAATGAGTGCACTCTTAATGGCCATTTACTTTAATGGTATGAGTCATCAAGAAATTTATCATTTGACTGATGCGATGCTTCATAGTGGAGAAGTGATTGATTTATCTCATATTCAAGGTATAAAAGTAGATAAGCATTCTACAGGTGGAGTAGGAGATAAAACCAGCTTGGTAGTAGGCCCACTCGTTGCATCATTTGGTATTAAGATGGCCAAAATGAGTGGAAGAGGATTAGGACATACGGGTGGAACTCTTGATAAATTAGAATCAATTCCAGGATTTACCATCGAATTATCTGCGGAATCATTTTATCAACAAGTCAATGATATAGGGATTGCAATTGTTGGACAGACTAAAGAAGTTGTACCTGCTGATAAGTTATTGTATGCATTGAGAGACGTTACTGGAACAGTAGACTCCATTCCGCTAATCGCCTCATCTATTATGTCTAAAAAATTAGCAAGTGGAGCAGATGTTATCGCTCTTGATGTAAAAGTAGGAAGTGGTGCTTTTATGAAATCAGTAGATGAAGCTAGAAAACTTGCTGAAACAATGGTAGAACTAGGGCAATTGGCTGGTAGAAAGACTATAGCTACACTCACAGATATGTCTGAACCACTGGGTTGTGCTATAGGTAATGCTTTAGAGGTTATTGAAGCCATTGAAACGCTAAAAGGAAGGGGACCACAAGATTTTACTGAACTTTGTATCAATCTTACTGCAGAAATCTTGGAAACGACGGGTTTTGAAAGCAATTTCGCTTTGGCGAGAGAAAAAGCAATGGATGCGCTAAATCAGGGAAGAGGACTCGCATGCTTTAAACAGATGGTGGCTTATCAACAAGGGAATGTGGAAGTCATTGATGATTATACATTATTGCCTACGGCAAGCGAAGTCATTGAATTGAAATACGAAGGAACTGAAATTGGTTATATCGAATCCATTGATGCTTTAACAATAGGTGAGGCTGCTATGTTACTTGGAGCAGGACGTAGTACGAAAGAAGAGGATATTGATCCAGCAGTTGGTATCTATCTTAACAAAAAAGTAGGAGATAGATTAGTAGATGGGGAAACCCTTGTTACCCTATATGCTAATGGGAAGCAAGTAGAAGAAGCTACTCAGTTAGTATTATCTGCCTATGTGATTTCAAAAACACCTGCAATGAAACAAAGTATTATCATTGAAACTATTAAAAAATAAAAAGCCCATTGGGCTTTTTATTTTTCGGTAACCACTTGTAATAGAGTAACCACTACATCAATCATTTGAAGCATCTCTGTTACATCTAAATATTCATAAGGACCGTGAAAATTTTCTCCTCCTGTTCCTAAATTGGGTGTATAAATGCCTTCAAAGGTGAGCCGTGCGCCATCAGTTCCTCCGCGAATAGCTTCAAATTCAGGCTCGATATGATTGCGTTTGAGCGCTTTGATTGCATAGGTCAATACTTCGGGACGCTCCAGTATATGCTCTCGCATATTGTAATAAGAATCCTGAATAGAAATATCTACTGTAGATGCACCATATTTCTGATTGAGATATTCTGCTATTTTCAGCGCCAATTCTTTTTGTTCTGAGAATTTGTTTTGATCATGATGGCGGATAATATATTCCATAGTGGTTAGTTCTACACTCCCTTCTATGTGTGTTAAATGATAAAATCCTTCACGATTTTCAGTCACTTCAGGTGTTTGGTATACTGGAAGCATCGACTGTATTTCCATTCCGATAATCATGCTATTGCGCATTTTTCCTTTTGCACTACCTGGATGAATTGAAGTTCCATGTATAGTGAAGAGACAACTTGCGGCATTGAAGTTTTCAAAACTGATATAACGTATATCACCACCATCTAAGGTATATGCTAAATCGCAATTGTATTTTTGATAAAGTGAATAATCAAAGTGATCTGTGCCCTCACCGATTTCTTCATCTGGCGTAAAGGTTAAAAGTATCTGAGGGTGAGGTAAATTTTCCTTCAAAATACGTTCAATTGCGGAGATAATGATGCAAATTCCTGCTTTGTCATCCGCTCCAAGAAGTGTTTCTCCATTGGTCACAATAAGTTCATGGCCCACTTTTTGTTCTAGAGAAGGAAAGTCTTTTTTAGAGAGAATCATCTTGCTTTTTTCATTGAGTAAAATATCTTTTCCATCGTATGATGCAATGATTTTGGGGCAGATGTTTTTGCCTATTGCATCAAAACTAGTATCCATATGGGCAATTAGACCAATAGTTTGTGTTGTTTCACAGTTGCTAGGTAAAAAGGCATATACATAGCCAAATTCATCTCTATACGCATTAGTTATTCCTAAATCATGTAATTCATTGACTAGATACTCGCCTAATTCTATTTGCCCATTTGTACTAGGTGTTATTTTGGTATAAGGATTCGATTGTGTATCAATCGTAATATAATTTAAAAATCTCGATTTTGGTTCCATTATTTTATCCTCCTTCGAATATATTAGTTATAGTATACTACAAATAAGATTTCTTTTCAATTCAATTGACATTTTGGAGCTAATGATGTAAAATGTTAATAGTGTTAACTAATTATAACACGAGGAAAATATATGAAGGAAAAATACGAAGATTTAAAAAATGAATTAATACAAACATTATCTCATTTTTATAGCCATTCACCAATTGGACAGCTCGACTCTATTTTAGAGGGGGAAGGATCCGTTCTGCTTTATTTGTATAATCGGAAAGAGGAAGTGAACCCCTCCGAAATTAGCGAAGCCTTGGGGATAACAAAAGCGCGAGTGACAGCTATCTCCAATGCACTTTTTGAAAAAGAGTTTATTTTATTTCATAAAAATGAAAAGGATAAACGAAAAATCAATTTGATGCTCAGCCCACTTGGAGAAGCTATGATAACACATAGATTAGAAATGCTAGATGAACGAATTATTTCAATATTAGAAGACTTGGGTATTGAAAAAACTAGAATGCTAATTGATATTTTAAATGAGATTCAAAAAATTATGACAAGGGAGTAAGCAAACTAAATGAAAGAACAAAAAAATAATGATTTCATCATTGTATCAGATGGTTCATGTGATTTACCTGATGCAATAGTGAAAGAAAAACAAATTCAAGTGGTGCCATTTTATGTTTCATTTGATGGCAATACGTATTTAAAGGAAAAAAAGGAACTAGATGTAAATGCATTTTATGGACGTCTTGTAGACGATCCTAACCTCTTCCCATCAACAGCTTTGCCATCTGTAAACGATTATATAGAAGTATTTGAACCTGCCCTTCAAGCTGGAAAAGGTGTTATTTGTGCTACAATTACTTCAAAATTCAGTGGTTCTTATAATAGTGCAATGGTTGCTAAGAACACCTGTTTGGAAAAATATCCAAATGCCAAAATTGCTGTTATTGACTCAATGGTAAATACTGGTGTACAAGGATTATTTGTGTTGGAATTGGTGAGAATGAAAGAAAATGGTTTATCATTTGATGAGATTATCAAAAAAACAGAAAAAATAAAGAAGACAGGTCGAATTTTCTTTACTGTGGGCAGTCTTGACTATTTGCGACATGGTGGACGAATTGGTAAACTCATCGGATTAGTAGGATCTACACTTAAGATTAAACCCATTATTGTGTTAAAAGAAGGCGAAATTTTTTCTGAAGGTCTTGCCTTTACCAGAAAAAAATCCTTTCTGAAAGCAACCAGTTTAGCTCAAGAATACTTTACGAAGAACAAACAAAATCCGGATGAATATCAATTTATTACGGGTTATGGTTATGATAAAGAAGAAGCGGATAATTTTCAACAGAAGATTCAAGAACTTTTTCACCGAGAAGATGTTTTACAAATCCATATTGGCGCAACAATCGGTGTGCATACTGGACCACACCCTATTGGATTAGGTTTCATTAAAAAGTATGAATATTGCTAAAGGAAATAAAAAAGTCCCCCCTCAATTTTAAGGTAGGGGGACTTTTATTGTTTCGTTATTCAAATGGACTTGAATGGTAATGGCATAGTGGTCAGACGCATATTGTCCGTCAAACGTATCATTGAGCACGTGATAGGAATCAATTTGAAAACAACTACTTTTGACAAAAATATAGTCGCAAATTGTTATGTGCGTAGGCTTTCCATAGTTATTAAAAGTAGGTGTATCTTCTGTTATTAGTGCGTCATACTTGGTATCAGAAAACAATTGAATCGCATATTGATAATCACTTGATCCTTCTCCAAAATTAAAATCACCTAGGATAAAAGATGGTGATTGGCCAAGTTGTTTATCAATCAAATCCAAAGATTTTTGCCTTGTTTTTCCTTTTGCATAATCCAAATGGGTGTTACATATTGAAAGGGATTGTTGAGTAGACTTTTCAGTCAAATGAATTAAAATACAAAAACGTTCATAGTGGCCATTCCATCCGATAGAAGGTGCATGAGGTGTATCCGATAACCAAAATCGATTGACAGATTCTCCATTAAATCGATCAGAACGGTAAAAAATAGCCAAGCCTTCAGGATTCAAATCGTCTAATTCACGATGATAGTAAATGGATTGATAAGATTTCAGGGCTTTGAGTAAATCGTTATATTGATTGCCCTTAACCTCTTGTAGGCATAGAATATCTGGTGCCTCTTGCTCGATTTGGTCTATAATATGTTTTTTTCGGCTATGCCAATATTCATTTTCTTTCTCAACCACTTTTGGCATATACGTTTTGATATTATAACTCATCAATTTATATGTTCCGTCTATGTAATCAACGGATTGAATTCGAAAATTTGTACATCCTGATAGTCCTAAAAGAATAGATAGGAGTACAAAAAGAAGAATAAGTCTTTGTAATATAAGATATCCTTTCATAATGTATCGCCTTCTTCCAATCATAACCTTTATTCATAACTATTATAGCACGATTTCATTGTTTTTTCTTTTAATTTGATGGAGAAAAAGAATAATTTAATGTATACATTGCTTATTTAAGTGCGTGTGCAGTAATAATGGTATAGCTAGAGGCATGAATTGTAATTTGAATATGATTGATTTCACAATAGAAATTTTTACCTTTTCGATAAATTTGACATCTTTCGTCCAAAATGAGGTTCTTACAATATTCGACCGCATCTTGGGTATGTAACTGAAGATGAATAATAATTCGTTCCAGTCCCATATTTGTTGTATGCAGTTTGTCTATATTAGCAATTAATATTTCTTTATCCATTTGAAGAACTCTCCTTTGCAATTTGAATTGTATTAGAAAAGGCCTGATTGTTATATCAGACCTCTAATCATCTTATGGTGCCACGGGTCGGACTCGAACCGACACGGTA
>JAMPAL010000036.1 GCA_023667245.1 Anaeroplasma bactoclasticum | reverse complement strand
GGGGCAAAGCCAGATACCTCTTTATATCAATATGCGGTAAAATATGTACAATATCGTTCCTTTGAACTGACTGGTTTATTTCTTTTTTATGCATATCAAGCTACTAGACAATCTACTGGTGATACTCTTACACCCGTCTTGCTCAATATGTTATCTGTTTTTGTAAATATTATATTAACGGCGTTATTTATTCTCCGTTTTCATATGCAAATCAATGGTGCTGCTCTGGCAACCGTTATAGGCAATATATTGATTATGCCTTTTTGTATCCTTTTTATGATACGAAGAAAGAGTAATCCCATTCCACTTTACATAAAGGATTTAAAACTGGATTTTCCACACATGGCACAATTATTTCGAGTGGGATTGCCAGCCGCATTATCTCAAGCGTTTACTTCCTTAGGATTTTTACTCATTAATAGTTTTATTATTGGATTTCCAGCCTATATTGTTTATGCTATAGGAATAGGGAATCGGATTAATTCGTTACTCTTGTTTCCAACGATGTCCATTGGTAGTGTACTTGCTACCTTTATTGGTCAAAACATTGGTGCATTGCAAGTAAATAGGGCAAAGCAGAGTTTAAAATATGCTATGTTTATAACACTAGTTATCTCAGTGGGGGGCACTATCAGTCTATTATTGTGTAGAAAACTCTTAGTTCGTTTTTTTATCAATGAGGCCACCCATCAAGAAGCCTTTCAATTTTGTGTATATTACTTGTATTTTTTGCTTATGACGTTACCTCTGATGGGGATTTTCCAAGTATGGACAGGCTGTTTTCAAGGCGCTGGTAAAACGGGGTATAGTTTATTATTGGCCACAATGCGTCTTTGGGTATTTCGTCTACCACTGATTTGGTTAATGATGCGTATATTGAAAATGGGACCTCCAAGCGTTTATTATGCAATGATGATTAGTAATTTTGGTGCAGTTATTTTGGGAACATTTTTATATGGGTTTATTGACTTTAAACCAAATAATGAAAAGGAGCATTCGCTTTTAAAACAAGCAAAAGTATGATATAATAAGGACACTAAATCATTATTATAAGAGAAAAGAGGAGTGTATGGCAAAAAATAATATTGTTTTATATGAACCAGAAATACCACAAAATACAGGGAATATCATGAGAACGTGTGCGGGAACTGATACGCTATTGCACTTAATTCGACCACTTGGCTTTCAAATTGATGAGGCAAGTTTAAAGCGTGCCGCCGTCAATTATTTACCGAATGTTGATTTTTTAGTATATGAAAACTGGGCGGATTTTCTTTCCAAAAATAAGGGAAAAATGTACTTTTTAACACGATATGGACAGCATAGTCCACACGAATTAAAGTTAAATGATCCGAATGAAACCTACTATTTTATCATAGGCAAAGAATCCACAGGTATACCCAAAGCAATTCTTCGCGAGCATTTGGATGATTGCATTCGATTACCCATTAACGATAAAATTCGCTCTTTAAATGTAAGTAATGTGGCTGCGGTAGTGATTTTTGAAGCACTTAGGCAACAAGATTATAATCACTTATCGCGATATGAACCTGAAACGTTAAAGGGAAAAGATTGGTTATTGAAGTAAAGGTATGATGTTTGTATTTTGAAGCACAATAAATTTGGGAGGAATGATTATGCAAAAAAATATGACTAAACCACAACATGCATCAACGGAAAATGATGAATATTTTTATCGACATCCTGAGATGTATCGAACAGAATTAGAAGAAGTAGTGATTGAAACCGACAACGAAGATAGGAAATAGTTGTTGAAACAAATTTCAAATGGATAATGAAAAAATATTTTCCATTTGGAGTTTGTTTTTTTTTCGAAGTGAAAAAAGTATAGTTAAGTTGATTTTTTCTCTTTTCTGTTGTATAATAAGTAAAAAAAGGAGTGATAGAAATGAAAAAAATAGTTTTAATCATTGCCCTTTGCTTTGGGCTTTTTGCTTTCACAGGGTGTGTAGAAAAGTATCCCATTCCTATCGGGATTCGGCCAAGTCAAAGATTCAGTGTAGCTGAATATATTGGCAATGATGCGGTATATCAAGAGAATACTCCTTTAAAAATTACTGGCAGAGCTGAACCAGGTGTTGTGATGGTTGCTACGTTAACAGATGTAAAATCTAGTATTGTTGATACTGCCTTTGCAACAACAGATAATAATGGTGTATGGTCATTGAACTTGGATGCACCTGATGGTAGTTTAAAAGCATATCATTTAAAAATAGCTGATTCTTTAGACACTTATCATGAGTTTTATACCAATATTCGCTTTGGTGAAGTTTGGTTTGTGGTAGGAGACTCAGTTATGGATAGCACTGAAAATGAAAAAGATGCAAAAGAAAATAGCAAAGATAAGGTAGACTATAACAAAATGTTTTTATATCAAAATAAATGGGTTCCTGCTACTAAAAAGGTATCATTATTTGCATCCAATTTATTAGATCAGATTGAAAAAGATGTGGCATATCGTTTAAAAAAAGCGATTGCAGTAGTAGTAGCTACTACGGAAAATACTACACCAATATATAGTTGGTTTAGTCCTGAAATGATTCAATCTCGTAATTATGTTTCAGCCTTTTTGGAAAAAAATGGACTTTCCTATCAGCCAGAGTTAGAAACTACACCGACATGGGCCTATCAAAATTACATAGAATTACTGACAGGAATGAATTTTAATGCTATAATATGGAACCAAGGTATTTATGATTTTTCAATTCCACTAGATACAGGCGGACAAAGTTTTGAAAAAATATATTCACAAATGTTTTATGATTTAATGTCGGATTTTCAAAATCGTTTTTCATTTACAAAAAAGATTATGGTATTGCAAGAAGGATCCAATTTTATCACTGGAAGTGAAAGACTACGGAAAGTGCAAAGTGATATCAGTAAGTATTATAATCGGTGTATCTTAGTCCCTACCTATGATTTGAATCACATTGTGACACAGGCTATAGGAGATAAAACACTGACTGATGATGTAGTAACAACGGAAGATGGTGTAGAAAGAGTAGACGGATACAATACAGAACAATTAATCAAAAGGGTATTTAAATTACTGGGAAATGAAAATGAACTACCCATCTTAAATAATGTTTTACAAATTTATAATAGTGATAAAAAAGTAACTCACTTGAAATTGATTTTTAATTTTGAATTTATTGGTCAGACCCAAGATTCAATTGAGGGACTTATTTTTTATGACAAGGATTTAAAACCAATAGATGTAAAATATCGATTGGTTAATAATGAAATCATTATAGAACTAGAAACAGTAAAATATATCCCAAGTGGAACTGATGCACTAGAAAGTCTCACTTATGAAACAGTAGCAGAATATCAACAAATATATAAAATTGCTTATGCTCAGTCAGATTTTATTTATTATAGTAATTTAAAATTAAATGGTATTGCAGTAGCGCCATTTGAGGTATGGATTGAAAATTAATTCATCCATATAGAAAGGAAAAATATGAAACGACACAATGCACGTATTTTAGCAGTAATGACGTTGTATAATATGGATGTAAATCAGTATTCAAACGAAGCTGCATTAGAATGTTTTGAACAAATCCAAAAATTGGAAAGAGAATATGAATATCCCGTTGAAATTGATTATGAATTTAGTCAAGAATTGGTAACAAAGAGTATTGACAATTTGCATAAAATTGATGAACAAATTGAAAAATCACTTATTAAATATACAATTGATCGCCTTTCGTATGTAGATCGTTCGATTATTCGGGTGGCCACATATGAAATGTTGATGACTAGTACAGCCAAAGAAGTAATTATAGATGAAGCGCTTTGGATTACTAGAGAATATAGTAATTTAAATGATGATGCCCAAGTAAAATTTACGAATCGTTTACTCGAAAATATAGCAAAGGGAATTTATGAATAATCAAATTACATTTTATAGTGTATCTGATATTACCAAATATATTTATTACAAATTTGAAACAGATGCAAGTCTGCAAGAAGTATATTTGCAAGGTGAAATTTCTAATTTTAAATATTCTGGAAAGCATTGCTATTTTTCATTAAAAGATCAAAATGCAGAAATTTCAGCAATGTTTTTTTATCCCCATAATATGAGTTTAAATTTTAAGCCTATGGATGGAATGAGTGTACAAGTAGTTGGAAAGATACAAGTTTATCAAAAAAGGGGCACATATTCTATCGTGATTCAAAAAATGGCTCAAGCAGGCATCGGACTATTGTATCAAGAATTTTTGGATTTAAAGGAAAAACTGCAAAAGGAAGGACTATTTGACGAAAGAAAGAAATTGAGGATTCCAGATTATCCAGAAAAAGTTGCTGTAATTACTGCTGCAACAGGAGAGGCCGTAAGAGATATCATCTCCACTTTTAATCGACGATTTCCGCTAGCTCAATTGAAAGTATACCCCGCTCTTGTTCAAGGTCGTGATGCACCCCAAGATTTAATCCGAGCTTTGCAATTGGTATATCGCGATAATGAAGCAGATGTTATTATTATTGGAAGAGGTGGTGGCAGTTTTGAAGATTTATCCTGTTTCAATGATGAAAAATTAGCAAGAGTGCTTTTTGCATCACCTATTCCCACAATCAGTGCAGTAGGACATGAAGGGGATTATACTATTTGTGATTTTGTGGCTTCTTTTCGAGCACCTACTCCAACAGGTGCTGCAATGAAACTGACAAAGGATAAAAAAGATGTAATTGAAGCTTTAATAAATTATTCAAAGCGCTTGAAAACAAGCATTACTGCAAAGCTAACACATGATTTTCAAACTTGGAATCATTGCATTCACTCCTACGGAATAGCACAATTCAAACAAGTTATTGAAGGAAAATATCAAAATTATGTTGATATATCAAATAGACTGATGCAACTGTCCCCAGAAAAAATTGCAAAGCGATTAGAGGAACAAATTGGACTGCATCAATTGCGCTTACAACAATTGTTGCAGAGTCGTATAGAATCTAATGAATGGCAATTTACACACTATGCTTCACATCTTTCTTCTCAAGTAATGGAAAAGATAATTGCTCAACAAGAAACGATTCTAGAAGGATTGACAGATAAGTTGGTTATTTTAAATCCTTTTCAGTTAATGAAAAAAGGATATAGTATTGTATATAAACAGCAAATGATGATTACATCAGAAAAGGAATTATCTAATCAAGATGATATTATCATTCAGTTTCACGATGGAAAAGTTAAAGCAACGGTTCAAAAATAGAGAAAGGAAAAAGCAATCCGATCAAGGATGTGCCATAAAATACATATGGAAAATTTAACATTCGAGCAATTACTTCAACAACTTCAAGAAATAGTTTCTAGTCTTGAAAGTGGAAAATTATCACTTGAAGAATCAGTTCAAAAATATCAAGAAGGTATGGCATTGAGTTTAGAATGCAAAAAACGTTTAGATCAAGCAAAAGAAGTGGTTGTGAAAAAGGTAGATGAGACGGGAGAAAGTAGTTTCTAAATATATAGTCAAGAAGATAAAGGAGGAAAACGGGGTATGCAACAACCTACAATTCAACAAATCAAGCAAATGAATGATGAAGAGTTACAAAATCTTGCACGCCAAATCCGTACCACTATTATCGAAACGGTAAGTCAAAATGGTGGACACCTTGCTTCTAATTTGGGTGTAGTAGAACTCACTATTGCATTACATAAGGTGTTTGATAGCCCTAAAGATAAACTCATTTTTGATGTTTCACACCAAACCTATGCACATAAGATTATAACTGGCAGACTCAATCAATTTTCAACTTTGAGAAAATATAAAGGACTAAGCGGGTTTAGTAAATATGTGGAAAGCATACATGATGTATTTGAGGCAGGACACAGTTCTACCGCTATTTCTGCAGGACTAGGCTATTTAGAGGCTAAAAAAACTTATCCAGAGCAAATTGGTGAAGTAATTGCAATTGTTGGTGATGCATCAATTGCAAATGGGCTATCTTTTGAGGCATTAAATTATTTGGGTGATCATAAAGATCAAAAAATGATTATTATCATCAATGATAATGCAATGGGTATTTCAAAAAATGTAGGATCTCTTGCAAGAAGTTATCATCGTGTACGCGCTAGAGGAAAATTTACGCTTTTGCGACATCATTTGTCTTTGCAAACTAGATCTTTATTGAAGTCAGCGATTTATGATATAGGATTATTTGCTTCACTCGGTTTTGAATATTTTGAAAAAATTGATGGAAATTGTATTTCTGAATTAATTCAATATTTAGAATATGCAAAATCTACACCTCATTCTATTGTCCTACATATAGTTACACAAAAGGGAAAAGGATACGAATTGGCTGAAGAAGACCAATTGGGAAGTTGGCATGGCGTTGAACCATTTGATATTGCAACAGGTAAACCTAAAAAAATAGAATCTGGAACGAGTTATGGAAAACTACTTTCAAACCAACTTATTATGTATGTCGCGAATAAATCGTATGGACCATTGATTCGAGTAATTACGCCTGCAATGTCACTTGGAAGTGGATTAGAATCCTTTTCTCAAGCATATCCTAATCAATTTATAGATGTTGGGATAGCAGAAGAAAATGCAGCACTTATTGCAGGAGCAATGGCGCATGCTGGATTAGTGCCTGTCCTATTTATATATGCAACATTTTTACAACGTGCATATGATGAGTTAATGCATGATATTGCTCGTCCCAAAGAGCATGTGGTGATTTGTATTGATCATGCTGGAATTGTTAGTGCTGATGGCGATACACATCAAGGAATTTTTGATTTAGCTTATTTAGATTCCATTCCATATCTTCAAATATTGGCACCAAGAGACGCACAGCAAGCTTCCGCAATGCTTGAATATGCTATTGAAGAAGCATCTGGACCAGTAGTAATACGCTATCCCAAGCAAATGATTTGTCCCCAATATGAGCCACAAAAATATCGATTAGAGTGGGAAATACTAGTAGATGGTCCTACTCTCATTATTACCTATGGTAGATTGGTGAATGAAGTTAAAGTATGGATAGATGAAAAACAACTCATTGCAGGGCTAGTCAATGCTCATAGTATAGCTCCTTTAGATGAAAAATGTATAAATGAGTTAGTAAAGCAACAAAAGAAAATCATTGTTTATGAAGAAGTGATACCAAGTGGTTCTCTGGGTAATCGAATATTACGCTATTTGAATCAAACCCATCAACAATTGGATGTTCAAATGGTTTGTTTGCCATTTGGTTATTTAGAAGTGGGAACTAGAAACGAGCTAATGAAACAATATCACATTGCCTTAGAGGATGTAAAGAAAGCGATTGGTGAATAGTATGCTACAAAGTTTAATGGTTAAAAATTTTGCCATTATTGATAATATTCATATTGAGTTTAAAAGTGGTTTTACAGCCATTACAGGTGAAACAGGTGCAGGTAAGTCACTTTTAATTGATGCTATTGGGCTGCTTCTTGGGGAAAAAGCATCACCTTCTATGATTCGTTCTGGTGAACAACGAGCTATTATTGAGGGCGTTTTTTCTAATATTGGTGACGAAATCAAGGAAAAACTCGATGAATATGGTCTTTTGGGTGATGAGGAAGATGTATTGGTTATCAAAAAAGAAATCAATTTAAGTGGAAAAAGCTTGGTTAGAGTCAATGGATTTGTAACAAGTTTATCGCAATTAGAGGTAATTTCGGAAAAATTAGCTGATATTCATACGCAAAATGATACTAAAAAATTATTTGAGCCAAAGAATTATCTTCATTTTATCGATAATGATGCTTCGAAATGGGTACTACACGAGTATCAAAAGGCCAGACAACAATATCTGCAAGCGCTCAATCAATATCAAAATATTTGCGAAAATATTGAGGAAATTCAAAAAGAAATAGATTATTTACAATATCAATATGATGTTTTAATAGATGCAAAATTGAAGGAAAATGAATTAGAGGGTTTAGAAGAAGAACTTCATACATTATCAAATTTTGAACAAATTTATCAAAATTTGGCATTTATAATTCAAAAATTTAAAGAAAATAATATAAATGATCAAATTTATGAAATCGCTGAAACACTTGACAAAACATCAGATATGGATATACAGTATCAGAATATGGTACAAATTATTAAAAATGCCTATTATGATTTGAGTGATATAGAGTCTACAATTGCGTCTAAATTAGAACATTTGGATTTTGACGAAGAACGATACAATCAAATTTCTGAAAGAGTTCATTTTTTAAGAGATTTGATGCATAAGTATAAGAAAACAATTCCTGAATTACTTGTTTATGAACAACAATTGAAGCAAAAATTAGAGACAATTGGCGAACAAGATTTTCTTATTCAAGAGGCTAAGCAAAATTTAGAGCAATCCTATACCCTAGTACAAGAGTTAGCGGATCAGCTTACCTTCATTCGAAAAGAAAATGCAAAGCAATTAACCCGTAATATTCAGTTTGCTCTTTCTGACTTGTTATTAGACAAAGTTCGAATCGAAATTTTATTTACAAAAAATTCGAATAAATCTATACACCATGCATCACATTTTCCAAAAAATGGTCAAGATATAGTAGAAATTATGATTGCTTTTAATCCAGGAGAATCTTTGAAAGAATTATCAAAGGTGGCATCTGGTGGTGAAATGTCTCGGGTAATGCTAGCTATAAAAACGCATTTACTTAGTCATCTTCAACTTACTACTATGATATTTGATGAAATTGATAGTGGAGTAAGTGGTGAAGTAGCATATGGAGTGGCTAAAAAACTAAAAGAAATTGCACAGTTCACACAAGTATTAGCAATTACGCATTTACCTATTGTGGCTAGTGCCGCGGATCAGCAATTGTTTATACATAAAAAAATTGAAAATGAGATGACACTGACCCAAGTTGAAGAATTAGATGAAATAGGACGTGTAGATGTGCTAGCTAGTTTAATTTCGCCTAATGATAAAACAGGCAAAAGTAAAGAACTTGCACTTTTGATGTTAAATAATGCAAAGAATGTTGGAAATTGAGTAAAATAACAAAAAGTGTTTTTATCCCATATAAAAACACTTTTTCTTTTTAAAAAAAGACAAATAATAAAGTAGAAAGGAGGAATTGAGATGAAAAAAATTTCAAAATTATTTAGCTTTCTACTTGTTTTTTTGGTATTAACCTCTATTTTTTACGTAAAGGCCGATTCGAAAACCTATGTATATCTTGGTGGTGATTCTATTGGCATCAAAATGGAAACTGGCGTTTATGTAGTAGGAAAATATCAAGTGCAAACTAATGAGGGAAAAGTGTCTCCATGGAAACATACTAATGTAGAAGTCGGAGATCGAATTGAATCAATCAATGGTATTAAAATTGAAAATAATCAGCAATTACAGTCATTTTTACAAAATCGTGGCCGGCAAGAATTAAAATTACAATTAATTAGAAAAAATGAAAAAATTCAAACATCCATACTGCCTATTGAAAATACCAATCATGAGCAATCGATAGGATTATACATCAGAGACCAAGTATTGGGTATTGGTACACTTACCTTTATAACAAAAGATGCAAAGTTTGGATCGCTTGGGCATGGTGTTTATGACAATAAGACTTTATTAGAAACACTATCAGGCAATTTGTATTATTCTACTGTTCAAACTATTAAGAAGTCTGAAGTGGGAACAGCAGGAGAAAAAAGAGCCAGTATTGATACCCAAAAAATTGGGAAAATCATTAAAAATGATATTACTGGTCTATATGGTAAGTTAGATACATTCAATCATTCGAAAAAGGAAATAGAAGTGGCTAGTCAAGATGAAATAGAATTAGGAAAAGCACAGTTATACACAGTTGTTGAGAATCAGCAAATTGCTGCATATGATGTAGAAGTAGTGAGTATTCAATCACAAACCAAAAAGGATGTAAAAGGGATTAAGATAAAAATTACTGATCCTAATCTGATTCAGAAAACTGGTGGAATTGTGCAAGGAATGAGTGGAAGTCCCATTGTTCAAAATGGAAAACTAATTGGTGCTGTTTCACATGTAACGGTGGAAAACCCTATTTATGGTTATGCTATGCATATTGAATGGATGATACAAGAAAGTACAAAACTTGAATAAATAGAAGAAAAAAAGATGAAATTCGACAGCCTCTCTTAAAAAACGTGCAAAAATATGAAATAATTTCGTGCATTTTATAAATATTGCTAAAAAAGTTGTAAAAAACAATAATAAATTAATCAATCGCTTGCGTTTTAGTGTCAAATTTGATAAAATATTAATGCATTATAACAAAGAGGGGGGAATAATATGCAGAAATTAAAAATGGTCGTTTTAGAAAATAGCGACGAAAATCAACAAGGGGTAAGCAAACATTTGAAAGCGTTCGATGAGATTAATCTAATTGGCACGTATAATAATGAAGCAAATTTGTACAATACATTGAAGGTTGTACAACTTGATGTACTATTGGTTGATTTACTACTCACAGGTATTGATGGTATCCATGTCATTGAGACAATTAAGAAAGAAAAAGAAAGTTATCATCAACCTAAACACATTATTGTAATGACACAATTTATGAGCAATTACATGAATAACAAATTGAATGATTTAAAGGTAGATTATGTAATGATGAAGCCTGTAGATATTCATCAATTGCATCAACTTGTTGTCGGAATGTCAAGAGAACATGAAGCTAACGGTCCAAGTGACTATGATCCAGATTTAGATAGCGAAATTACATCCATATTACATGAAGTAGGTGTTCCTGCTCATATTAAAGGGTATATGTATTTAAGAGAAGCCATTAGCATGGTTTATAATAGTGTAGAAATTTTGGGTTCGATTACAAAAGTCTTGTATCCAGAAATTGCCATTACATATGGAACAACCTCATCAAGGGTAGAGCGAGCAATACGTCATGCCATTGAAATTGCTTGGGTAAGAGGCAATGTAGATGCAATTAGTGATATTTTTAGTTATACAATTAGTTACAATAAATCTAAGCCAACCAATTCTGAATTCATTGCAATGATTGCGGATAGACTTAGACTAGAGCATAAAAGACAAAAGAAGATGCGTTATGTTGCATAAAAAAACAAGCTCATGTCAGTGGACATGAGCTTTTTAAATAAAAATAAATTCTTTTTCAAATTATATCTTTAAAAGTAATTCCTGTAGAAGAAAAATTAATTTATGATATAATATATAAGAATAAAGAAGTTTAGCGATTTACGCCAATTGGATTAATGCAATAATTAAAGCACCTACACTTCCAAGAGCCATTAGACCAACAAGGAGCCATATCATAATTTTTCCAAATAGTGTCTTTTGAGGGGCCTTTGTGATATAGTATTCTTCTACGCCGTCAGCTCTTGTATTTTTCTTGATAACGGATTGAGAAGCTTTATTTGCTTTTTTCACTTTTTTACTCATTTTGTTCACCTCATTTATTTTATGAACATATTATAACATATTTTTTTAAAAAAGGGAAGTGTTAGCATTAAAAAAAATCGAATAATCCTTCATATTGACATGAATTGTTTTTTTGTCAGCTGTGAAATAGCGGAAAATCCCCAATTGCGTGGAAAAATTGTCGCGGTGGGACCCAATCGATTTGATCATAAGGGAATTATTACTGCCGCGAGTTATGAGGCAAGAGCATATGGGGTAAGTTCTGCTATGAGCGTATCCGAAGCACTGAGGAGATGTCCCCAACTGATAATTGTTGAACCTACTATGGGTCTATATAGTGAATATTCTAGGCGTTTTTTTGAATATTTTCTAAAAATCACGCCGCTTGTAGAACCAGCCAGCATTGATGAGGGTTTTTTAGATATCACTGATGTTTGCAATCCTTTAGAGGCAGTAGAACTTGCCCAAAAAATTCAAAACGATTTGTTCCATCAATTTCAATTGCCTTGTAGCATTGGCATTGCACCCAATAAATTTTTAGCAAAAATGGCATCAGACATGAAGAAACCACGGGGTATTACCATTTTAAGAAAAAGAGAGGTGCCAGAAAAATTATGGCCACTTCCTGTTTCGAATATGATTGGGGTAGGAAAAAAAACATTGGAAATGTTACATGCATTAGGGATTAAAACCATTGGTCAATTAGCCCACTATGGCGATTTTGAATTGCTAAAAGAGATGGTAGGTGAAGCCAATGCGGTATCCCTTGTAGAACATGCAAATGGAAATGGCAGCAATGAGGTAGATATCAACCGCTTTAATGATGTTTCATCTATTAGTAATTCGCAGACCTTTGAACGTGATGAGTATTCAATTGAAAATATGAAATTGATGATTAAAATATTGACCAACACAATGTGTAATAGAATGGAAAAGCAAGGCTTAAAAGCATTTCATTTTCGATTACAATTGAAATACAATACTTTTCAAGTGACGAGTAAAGGGATTACGCTAAAGAATCCAACATCAGATAGCAGAAGGGTATATCAATTATTTGAATCTATTTTTGATGATTTTTATGATAGTGCATTTCCACTTCGTCTTGTTGGAGTAGCCGCAGATCGCTTGATTGAAGCAAAGGATGAGATAAAGCAGATGTCAATTTTTGATTCTTTGGATGAAGAACAGAAAGATCATCACATTAATCATTTGATAGCTCTAATTAACCAAGAAGTTGGAAATGGGGCTCTTAAACGTGGAATCAAAGAAGAGGTACATCAGGATAAAAAAGTAAACACAGAAAAATATGATAAATCATGGCGCGAAGAGATAAAAAGTAAGCGAATGATTTGAATTTTGCGGCAAATTGGGGTATGATATGCATATAGTATATCTTTTTCTATGAACAATCTGACAAATTGGGAGAAAAACGCTATTTTGCACGTTAAGCAAAAGATAAAGAGGGTAGCTTGGCTAAACTAAGGTGGTACCGCGGAGAAACACTTCGTCCTTAGATTGACTTTGTTGCCCCATTTTTTTATTGAAGGAGAAACATATGCGAACAAATTATAATAATGAATTAAGAATAGAAAATGTCAATCAAACAGTTACACTGGTTGGTTGGTGTAGCAAAAAAAGAAATCTAGGTGGTTTAATTTTTATTGATTTGCGTGATCGTTCAGGAATTATCCAATTGGTGATAGAACCGCAAAATCCCAATTACGAACTGGCTATGTCAGTCAAAAATGAGTATGTATTAAAGGCCATAGGGCGAGTAGTTGAAAGAGAAAATAAGAATGCTCATTTGGATACAGGTGATATAGAGGTGATTGTATCTACCCTTGAAATCTTAAATACAGCAGAAAATCCACCATTATTGATACAAGATGCAACTGATGCCTTAGAGGATACACGAATGAAATATCGTTATTTAGATTTAAGAAGGCCTATTATGCAAAACAATTTTATGTTGCGTCATAAAACAACAATAGCAGTAAGAAATTATTTTGACGAACTGGGTTTTATTGAGGTGGAGACACCCTATTTAGGAAAATCAACACCTGAAGGAGCACGTGACTTTTTGGTACCATCTCGCATACATGAAGGAGCATTTTATGCACTTCCTCAATCTCCACAATTGTATAAACAATTGTTGATGATTGCGGGGTTTGACAAATATTTTCAAATTGCGAAGTGTTTTCGTGACGAAGATTTAAGAGCAGATAGGCAACTTGAATTCACTCAAATTGATGTTGAAATGAGTTTCGTTGATGAAGAAGATATTTATCAAGTATTAGAAGGCCTATTGAAACGAGTTTGGAAAGAGACATTGCATCAAGATATTGTAACGCCATTTGTGCGTATGAAGTATGATGATGCCATGAATCTATATGGTAGTGATAAACCAGATACTCGTTTTGAAATGTTATTACAAGATATTTCAGACTGGGCAAAAGGCGTAGATTTTACTATTTTTCAACATCAGTTGGCCGCAAATGGTGCTGTCAAAGCTATCGTGGTAAAACAAGGAGCAAGTCATTATTCAAGAAAAGAAATTGACCGCTTAACATTGCTTGCTAAGAAGTATCATGCGAGTGGACTTGCTTGGTTGAAATATGAACACCAAGCATACACGGGTTCTATTGCTAAATTTCTAAATGATTCCAATCAACAAGATTTATGCAGTCTTCTTGGTGTGGAAGAAAATGATTTGATTTTGATGGTTAGTGATAGACGAGAAGTTTGTAATTTTGCATTAGGAGCGCTGAGATTACAGATTGCCAAAGAAATGAATTTAATTGATGAAAATGCTTTTCACTTTTTATGGGTAGTCGATTGGCCATTATTTGAATATAGTGAAGAAGAGGAAAGATATGTGGCTGCGCATCATCCTTTCACATCACCGAAAGATGGTCATGAAGATTTGATGCTAACTGACCCAGCACATTGTATGGCTAAAGCCTATGATATAGTGCTCAATGGTTATGAACTAGGTGGAGGTAGTATTCGTATTCACAATCAAGAAACTCAAGCGAAAATGTTTCAAGCGATTGGACTGAGTGAAGAAGAAGTGCGCAATCAATTTTCATTCTTTGTGGATGCGTTAAAATATGGTACACCACCACATGGCGGTTTTGCAATCGGTTTAGACCGTTTGGTTATGCTGTTGACTAAAAATAACAATTTAAGGGAAATTATTGCTTTCCCTAAAGCCGCTAGTGCAAAATGTCCGATGAGTGATGCACCTACACGTGTAGCCAAGAAGCAACTCGAAGAATTGCACTTACAAATCAAGACAAATGAATCTAATAATTAAAAAATAACGAAGGAGGCTTACAACATGAAAAGTGAAAATTATATTTCATGGGATGAATATTTTATGGGGGTTGCGCTTTTATCTGCCATGCGTAGTAAAGATCCAAGTACTAAAGTAGGTGCTTGTATTGTCAATCAGAACAAACGAATTGTGGGAATTGGATACAACGGCTTTCCTTATGGATGTGATGATGATATTTTTCCATGGCAACGAGAAGGTGAATTTCTTGATACCAAATATCCTTATGTTGTTCATGCGGAACCCAATGCCATTTTAAATTCGACGAGCAATCTAGATGGAGCTACCATTTATGTAAGCCTTTTTCCTTGTCATGAATGTATGAAATTAATTATTCAAAGTGGTATTCGTGAGATTGTGTATTTATCAGATAAGTATGCTGATACGCCAAGCGATATCGCTTCTAAAAAGATGGCTGGAAGTGCAGGAATCGTATGTAGAAGGATGTACGATTTTCGTCTTAAGGTGGAAAAAGAATGAAGAAATTATTGAAAGAATATAAAATTTTAATCTCTATACTGGC
>JAMPAL010000035.1 GCA_023667245.1 Anaeroplasma bactoclasticum | reverse complement strand
TCATAAAATAGTTGATTTTGCAATTGTTTAAGAATGATTTCTTTAGAATATAAAAAAGTAAATTGCTTTACAATTGTATTAAAAAATGTATAATATAGTTATAAATATAACAGTTATAAAAATAACTAAAGGATGAAAATATTATGCACAATATTGCCGCAAAGGTTATTACTGAACTCAATAAACTCAAAAAAACTTATGATACATATATTTTAGAAATGTTGGATATGTTTCATATGACCAAACTAGAGATTGACATACTTGGTTTTTTAGCTAATAATCCAGACTATGATACAGCTAAGGATATTGAATTGGTGAGGCAATTTAAAAAATCAAACATTTCAACAGCCGTAGATGCATTGCTACATAAAGGAATGATTACCAAAATACAAGATGCAAATGATAGGCGAATTATGCATTTAAAATTAATGGAAGAAGCATCGCCTATTGTGCAAAAAATTCAAGCTGTTCAAGAAAACTTTTTCAAACAAATCTTTCAAGATATTTCCAAATCAGAAATGGAACAATATTTTACGACATTTATGAAAATGATGGATAATGCTAGTCGAATAGGGGAATGTTATGAATCATAGTGATACAACCTTTTTAGAAAAAGAACCCGTTGGAAAATTAATATTTAAATTGGCAATTCCAACTATTATCGCTCAAATTGTCAATTTATTGTATAACGTAGTTGACCGAATTTATATTGGACATATACCAGAAGTGGGTGATGTAGCTTATACTGGTGTTGGCGTTTGTATGTCTATTATTATGCTTATTTCGGCATGTTCAGCCCTAGTCGGGTATGGTGGAGCACCTAAGGCTTCTATTTATTTAGGAGAAAAGCAACCAGATAAAGCGGAAACAATAATGGGCAATAGTCTTACTCTATTGGTGGGGATTGGAATCGTGTTAACGATAGTATTTAGTATTTTTCATGAACCATTGCTATATGCGTTTGGGGCAAGTGATAATACCATATCTTATGCCAAAGACTACATACAGATTTATTTGATAGGCTCTGTTTTTGTAATGATTGCGCTTGGAATGAATGCATTTATTACAGCACAAGGTTTTACCAAAGTCAGTATGATGAGCGTATTGATTGGAGCAGTCTTAAATTCTATCTTAGATCCTATTTTTATTTTTGCTTTTGGATTAGGTGTAAAAGGGGCGGCCATTGCTACCATTATTTCTCAATTTGCTTCAAGTTTATTTGTAATTTTGTTTTTATGTAGTCAAAAGGCAACTCTCCGATTAAAAAGAAAGGCATTAAAATTAGATTTTCATTTGATTTTACCTGCATTATTATTAGGATTGTCTCCTTTTATTATGCAATTTACGGAGGCAATTATTGTTGTTTGCTTTAATGCATCGTTGAAAAAATATGGAGGAGATCTCGCAGTAGGAGCAATGGCTACACTTTCTATATTGATGCAATTTTCTATGCTTCCTATTATGGGTCTTTCACAAGGGGCACAACCCGTTATCAGTTATAACTATGGGGCCAAACAACCAGAAAGAGTAAAATCGGGCTTTTTCATTTTGTTGGTTAGTTCTATTTGCTATTCAATGATTTTATGGTGTTTGCTTCAAATATTCCCGGAAATTTTCGTAAAGATATTTTCCGATAGTGATGAACTAATTCGCTACACAAAATGGGCAATTAGGATATATTTTGCGGTATCAGGATTGTTTGGAATACAAATTGCTTGTCAACAAACATTCATTGCAATTGGTAATGCCAAGATATCATTATTCTTAGCAGTACTTAGAAAAATCATTTTATTAATTCCTTTAATTTTCATCCTTCCTTCGATTATAACGAATAATCAAGTGCTAGGGGTATTTTTGGCAGAGCCAATTGCAGATGGTATCGCAGTTACTGTAACAGGAATTTTGTTTTGCATTTATTTCAAAAAGGCACTTCTTCAATTGAAACAAGAACAAGTAAAGGAGCCTCTTGTATATGAGTCATGAACGTCCTAGAATGAAAAAGAAAATCAAACAACTGATTCAGATGTATTCACAAGCAAAAATAGAATTGAGTAGTGACAACAAGGCCATTATTCCTATTCATTTGTCTCATATAGAGGCGGCACTTTCTGATTATGGAGCAATTGGACATCCAGTCATCAATAGCGAATTTGCTTCTTTCTTAGAACAACATATTTTGGCTACACATTTGTTGCATGATATCCGTATTGAAGTAGAAAGTGAACAATTGGCAGAAAACGATATTGAGGTGATTCAACAAGCCATTCAAAACTATTATCGGGAAGAGGCAAGCATTGAAGCAAGAAAATTAAAAAGAGGTATATTAGCCACTATTTATTTCTTGATCGTGGCAGTGGTGGTATTTTCTATTATGATAGTATTGAATCAATTTCACTTATTATCCACAATCGGTTTAGAATTGTTTGATATAGCTGGATGGGTATTTACATGGGAGGCGGTTGACCAATTCTTTATTGAAAGACCCATTCGAAAATTTGAATTGTTGAAAAGTCATAAACTGATTGAGGCAACAGTTCATTTGAAACAAGCGAATCAAGAATTAAAATGATATTTTGATTTTTTCAAAATATCATTTTTTACATTAAATTAAAAAAAAGGGTTATACTACATAATGGGTGATATAATGCATAAAAAAGGAAAATCAATATGGGAAGATACGGTAACATTGCCACATTTTCCCAAACTAGAACAAGATATCAAAGTAGATGTTGTTGTGATTGGTGGTGGTCTTTGTGGTATTTTAACCGCATACCAATTGACACAAGAAGGACTAGACGTAGTTATAGTTGAAAAAAATCGGATTGCTAGTGGTATCACTAAAAATACCACAGCAGTAATTACTGCACAACATGATGTATTATATCGTGATCGAATTCAAAAAGAAGGGTTTGAAAAGGCAAAACTATATGTAGAAGCCAACCTAAGGGCATTAGATGCCTATCAAAAATTAAGCGAATCTTATGACTTTGATTTTGAAGAAAAACCTTCTTATATATATTCTACACAGGATGAAAAAACGATTCAAGAAGAAGTAGAGGCATTACAACAATTAGGAATAAATGCCGAGTTGGTTCATCAAATTGATTTACCTTTTGATATCCAAGCAGCAGTATGTTTTCCTCATCAAGCACAAATGAATCCTCTACTGCTGATTCAGCATTTAATCAAGCATTTACGCATATTTGAAGATACTGAAGTCATCAAAGTGAGTAAACACAAAGTGACCACAACTCATCATAGCATTTTTGCCAAACAAATTATTATTACAACGCATTATCCATTTATCAATCGTTTGGGATTGTATTATGCAAAACTATTTCAAAATCGTTCTTATGTGATTGCTGTAAAAACCAAAGATAATATTCATGGAACTTATACGGATTTGGAAACTGGTGGACTTTATTTTCGCAATTATCAGGATTATTTGCTCATTGGTGGAAATGATCGGCAAACCGCAGATAAGGGATGTTGTTTCCATAATCTAATTCATTTTGCAAAAAAGCATTATCCAGACTGTAGTATTGAATATGAATGGGGAAATCAAGATTGTATGACATTAGACGATAGACCCTATATTGGTACATATAGTACATTATATCAACATATTTATGTAGCAACTGGTTTCAATTTATGGGGTATGACTCAATCTATGATTGCAGCACAGTTGCTCACTGATCTTATTTTAGAAAGAAAAAATCCCTATCAGGCTTTATACAATCCACATCGCAATATAATTCAAAAACAATTGTTTATCAATCTCGGCAATTATGCAAAGCATGTACTTAAATGGCGCAAAAAAAGATGTCCTCATCTAGGATCTGAACTTGTTTGGAATGAGGAGGAACAATCTTGGGATTGCCCATGCCATGGTTCAAGATTTGATGAAAGTGGGGATATTATCGATAATCCTGCAGTAAAACCACTTGATGTTTGATAGTATAAAAATAAAGATTCATAGTTTATCGTTTATCTATGAATCTTTTTTAAGCAATGTCTTGACTTTTTATACCATTTGTGATATAATCATTTTAACCAAATATTGTAGAACAAGGTGGGCAACAAAATGGCTCACCCTTTTTAATGGAGGAATTCATATGTCCAATTATTTACAAAGTATTCGAGAATTAGCACTACCTATAGTAACTATGCATCAAAAAGAATTGATTGATGTGAAATTACGGAAAGAATTTGATGTCAATATTATTAGTGTAATCATTGATGATCCTGAAACATTCAGCATGGATATTGATGAAGTTGCACTCATCAATTCAGAGTTGTTAGATGAAGTGAACGACCTTATACCTGATGGGTATTATTTGGAAGTGACAACACCAGGAATTGAAAGAGAATTACAAACGGAAATGGATTTCCAAAGGGCAATTGGTAAGTATGTATATATCAAAACATATCAAAAATTAGAAGAGTATCATGTAAAAGAGATTACTGGAACCCTTTTAGAAACAACAGAAAACACATTTGTAGTAGAAATGCTACTCAACCAAAGAAAAAAAGTCGTAACCGTGCCTCGCACAGCCGTTGCAAAAATAAGACTTGCGGTAAAATTTTAGGAGGAAAATGAACATGATTAGTAAAGGATTCTATGAACAATTAGAAACAATTGCAAATGAAAGACATATTGAAATTGAAGATGTATTAACAGCAGTTACAACCGCTTTAATTAAGGCTTGTCAATTAGAAGGGTGTATAGGTGCTATTGAAGTGGAATTTAACGAAGAACAAAAAAATGTGCGTATTTTTGAAAACTTTATAGTAGTAGAAGAAATTGATCCAGAAGGACCAGAAGGACAAATCACAATTGATCAAGCTAGAGAGATTCGTGCAAGAGTTCGAGTAGGGTCAACATTCAGAAGAGAAGTAAAATTTTCGCAAATTGGTCGAAAAGGGGCTACTCGTTTCAAACAAATTTTTATCCAAGGTTTAAAAGAATTAGGTGGGAAAAGAGCCTATGAATATTTTAAAGAAAAAGAAGGCGAGGCTATCAATGCTACAGTAATTAAAAAAACCGATTCTGTTGTAGGACTGAATTTGGGATTAGATGTCATCACATTTATGCCAATTGAAGAAGTGTTACCAGGAGAAAAATGTGAACCAGGTATGCAAATGAAAGTAGCAATAACCAAAGTAGAAGAAACTGGAAAAGGACCTAAGGTGTTTGTGTCTCGTTCTAATCGTGATTTAATCAAGCGCTTATTTGAAATGTATGTACCAGAAGTAGCAAGTGGTGTGATTGAAGTGATGGCCATTGCAAGAGAACCAGGAAGTCGCACCAAAGTAGGTGTAAAGAGTAATAATCCAAATGTAGATGCCAAAGGTTCTTGTGTAGGATTACAAGGTTCTCGTGTGAAACAAATCAATGAAGCACTTGCGGGAGAAAGAATTGATATCTTCAATTGGAGTGATAATCCTATTATTTTAATCGCTGAAGCATTAACACCATCTAAAGTAATTTCTGTTTTAATTAATGAAGAAACCAAAAAGTCTACAGTGATTGTGCCTGATGATCAATTTTCTTTGGCCATTGGTAAAGGGGGACAAAATGTACGTTTAGCCTCTTTAACAACAGGTTGGAAAATAGATATAAAAGATGAAACAACTGCTTATCGAGATGGTATTAGTTTTAAGCCTAATGTATATGCTTATTAAGAGGTAGAATGATGCCACAACCAATGAAAGTGAAAAAGGTTCCTTTGCGCAAATGTGTAGTGACCAATGAACAACATCCTAAAATGGAAATGTTTCGAATTGTACGGACTCCTGAAAATCAAGTTGTAATTGATTTAGGTGGAAAGGTAAAAGGTCATGGTGCATATGTTTGCAAAAAGAAAAGTGTGATTCAAATGGCCATGAAGAAAAAAATATTAAATCGTCATTTGGAAGTTGAGGTTCCAGATACTATTTTTGAAGAATTGTTGAAACAATTAGAAGAGGAAAAATAATTTGAATCAAATACTTCAGTTATTAGGAATTGCCAAAAGGGCAGGAAAATTAGTTTTAGGCACAGATGCAGTAGTCAAAAATCTTCCAAAGCAGAATACGAAGATGATTTTTGTAGCCAAAGATGCATCTTGTGCAACAATAGATAAATTAGATAAAAAAGCATTTTTTTATCAAATCCCTGTAGTCGTACAATACACTACAGAAGAACTTTCTCAAGCACTGGGATGTCCACAAATTAAAGTCATTGCCTTAAATGATAGTGGATTTGCCAAGACGATACAGAAAGAAATAGAAAGAGGTGACTTTTCATGAGAGTGAAAGAACTAGCAGAAAATTTAAAAATATCAACGAGCGAATTGATTAAAAATCTATCCAATGTGATTATGGGGAATATTACAGAGGATTTTGAAGTGTCTAAAGATATGGAAAAGAAACTAGCCAAAATGTACAATGTACCTTATCCATTTAAGATTGCAAAACCAAAACCAGCACCTAAGCCAGCTGTAAGAATTGGTTCTAATCGACCAGATAAAGGAACTCCGCCATCAAAGCCTGCTTCTCAAAAGCCAAATTTAGCACAAAGACAATCTCATCCTCAACCTCAAAAGTCAAAAGAGGATACAAGAGGAAATAACAATAAGCAAAACACATTCACAAAATCGAATCCAATCCCCCATGTAAAAGTAGAAACACCAAAATCGACTGTTTCAACCCAACCTAAACCAGTTGTTCAAACGAAGTCTTATCAAGATGAAATCGTACAACCTCGTGTTGATGAAAAAATACTTGAAAAATATGGTGATTATTTAGAAGAAGATGAATACAATCTAACAAGAGAAACTAGAGGAGCAAAGGGGAAAAAACAAGTAGGTGGGGAATCAACAGGAGATTCTAAATTCAAAAAGAAGAATAGCAATAAAAACAAGCAAAATGGGGGTAAAAAAGAAAAAAGAACAAGTAATATGCCGTCTAAGCAACAAAAAGAAGACCATGTTATTTATTATGAAAGTGGCATGAGTGTAATGGAAGTAGCCGAAGCTTTGAGTGTAGGCGTGACTGATTTGGTTAAGAAATTATTTGTTTCTATGGGCATTATGGCCAGTGCAACACAAGCTTTAGATCGGGATATAGTAGAACTGATTGCTATTGAATATGATTTTGAATTGAAAGATAAAAAGATTACTGATATGACCCGCTTTGATGAAGTAGAAGTAGAAGACAATGAAGAAGATTTAGTGGGACGTCCACCTATTGTAACCATTATGGGGCATGTTGACCATGGAAAAACGACATTGCTAGATACTATTCGATCAAGTCATGTTGTTACTGGTGAAGCAGGGGGTATTACTCAGCACATTGGAGCATATCAAGTGGTTAAAAATGGTAAAATAATTACGTTTATCGATACACCAGGACATGCTGCATTCACAGAAATGAGAGCACGTGGTGCACAAATCACGGATATTGTTATTTTGGTTGTTGCCGCAGATGACGGTGTAATGCCACAAACCAAAGAAGCAATTGAACATGCTCAGGCGGCAGGTGTACCTATTATTGTAGCTATCAATAAGATGGATAAGGTAGGTGCCAACCCAGATAGAATCAAAACGGAATTAACGGAGTATAATTTGGTTGCCGAAGAATGGGGTGGTGACACGATTTTTGTTCCTATATCTGCTTTAACAGGTAAAGGCGTGGATGAACTTTTAGAAATGATTATTTTGGTAAGTGATTTGAAAGATTACAAAGCCAATCCGAACCGTCTAGGTATGGGATCTGTGGTTGAGGCAAGACTAGATAAAGGGCGTGGTCCTGTCGCTACTCTTCTTGTTCAAAACGGAACCATTAAAGTAGGCGATATTATTGTAGTAGGTACGACATATGGAAAAATCCGTTCAATGGAAGATGAGTTAGGAAAATCAATTTTATCTGCAGGTCCATCTAAACCTATTTCTGTAACAGGTCTTGAAGAAGTGCCTTTTGCAGGTGAAAAATTTATGGCTTTAAATGATGAGAAAAAAGCAAGAGAAATTTCAGAAGTACGTGCACAAAATAAATTCAATGAAGAAAAGGGTGTGGGAAAGGCTGCATCTTTGACTGACTTATTTAAGAATGAAAATGTTGAAAAAACATTGAATTTGATTATTAAGTGTGATGTACAAGGTTCAATTGAGGCCATCAAAGGATTGCTCAATAAAATCAATATTGAAGGAACCAATATCAATGTGATTGGTGCGCGTGTAGGTGGAATTACCAATAATGATATTATTTTGGCAGTGGCATCTAGTGCTATTATTATTGGCTTTAATGTAAGACCAACTTCTCAGATTAGCGATATGGCAAAGGAACAAGGGGTTGAAATCCGTTTGTACAATATTATATATAAATTACAAGAAGACATTGAAAAAGCAGTCAAAGGTTTACTGGATCCTGTCTTTGAAGAAAAGATTACTGGTCAAGCTGAAGTGCGTGAAATTTTTAAAGTGAGTCGAGTAGGAACAATTGCTGGAGGATACGTTACAAGTGGTACTTTAGTTAGAAATAGTGGCGTACGTTTGATTCGGGATAGTATAGTTATTTATACTGGAAAAATGGCAGGACTTCGTCGCTTTAAAGATGATGTAAAAGAAGTAAAAGCCGGATATGAATGTGGTATTACTATTGAAAATTACAATGATATCAAAGTAGGCGATGTGATTGAATGCTTTGTAATGGAAGAAGTAGAAAGTGAGTAAATGATGGCTTATCGAGTAGAAAGAGTAGAGAAAATAATTGAACGTGAAATTGCGAGTATCCTATTTGATAGTCACAATGAAAAACTAAAATATGTATCCATTACAGGTACAAATGTAACGAAAGATTTATCTATTGCTACGGTGTATTATACCATTCTTGGTAAAGATACAGAAATTGAATCAACAAAGAAAGAATTGGAAAATGCAAAAGGATATATTCGAAGTGAACTAGCTCACCGAATTGATTTAAGAAAAACACCTGATTTACGGTTCAAATATGACGAATCGTTAGCTTATGGCAATCACATTTCCGCTATTTTAAATCAACTTAAAAAATAAAGGCTAAAAGAGGCTACCAGAATAAAATATGACGGATGAGATTTTACAACATATTAAAACAAAATTAACCCTTGTACCTAAGAAACCAGGTTGTTATCAAATGTATAATCAAGCTGGAGAAATCATTTATGTCGGCAAGGCAAAGATATTACAAAACCGGTTAAAAAGTTACTTTACAGGTAGTCATGATGCCAAGACTACTAGAATGCTACAAGATGTCGTGAATTTTGAATATATCATTACCCATTCTGAATTAGAAGCCTTTTTATTAGAATCTAATTTTATTAAACAAAATCGTCCCAAATATAACATTTTATTAATGGATGATAAATCTTATCCATATATCTTGATTACCAATGAAGTGAATCCAAGACTTTTAATGACAAGAGATGTTAAAAAAGAAAATAAGAAAAAGAATCAATTGTTATTTGGACCGTATCCTAATGCGAGAGCTTGTAGAGATATTGTTGAAATTTTAAATAAAGTATATCCATTTCGCAAATGTCGCGCTATTCCAAAAAAGGAATGTCTATATGCTCATTTACATCAATGTCTTGCACCTTGTATCAATACATGCACAAGGGCTGATTATGATGAATATGTACGTGGAGCTATTCGTTTTTTAAACGGAAGCAATACAGAAATGACGAAGCGTCTTGCTGAATTGATGGAAAAGGCATCAGAAAACTTAGAATTTGAACAAGCAATTGAATATCGAGATTTAATTCAGTCAATAGATGCTATTGTGGAAAAGCAAACGATGGAATTTCATGATGGGGCATCAAAGGATGTATTTGGTTATTTTCAAAAAGATGGACTGATTGCTATCCAAGTATTACATATACGGACAGGTAAAGTTATTGAAAGAAATGGTGAAATTTTTGATTTAATCGGTGATGTTGATGAGGCAATCCTTTCTTATATTTATCAGTTTTATGATGGTACAAATAACTTGATTCCTAAAGAAGTTATTTTACCTTATGTAAAAGAATATGAAATTTTATCAGAGTTATTATCAACTAAAATGACTGTACCTGTAAAAGGAATGAAAAAACAATTGCTGGATAATGTGATGGAAAATGCAAAAAATAATATTGATAATCTTCAAAAAATGAGATTAATTGAAATTGCTAAGACAAAACGACCATTAGAAGAATTGGCGACCTTATTGCATATGGATTATCCAAAAACAATAGAGTTATTTGATAACTCAAATATTCAAGGGGCAAGTGCGGTTAGTGCTATGGTACGGTATGTAGATGGAAAACCTGCACCGAAAGAGTATCGTAAATATAAAGTCAAAACAGTTCATGGACCAGATGATTATCACACAATGATGGAGGTCATAGAAAGACGCTATAAGAGACTACTACTGGAAGAAGAAAAATTACCTCATTTGATCATTGTCGATGGTGGAAAAACACAAGTGAAGGCGGCCTTAACGGTTTTAAAATCTTTAGGATTAGAAGAAAAAGTGCATTTGATTGGATTATTAAAAGATGATAAACACAAAACAAGAGGTTTAATTACATCTTCTTTTGAAGAGGTGTTTATTGATAAAAAGAGTGATTTATTTTTACTATTAGAGTCGATGCAAGATGAAGTGCACCGATTTGCGATTACTTTTTTCAAACAAACACATAGTAAGAATAGTTTAACTTCTGCATTAGATGGGATTGAAGGAATTGGGGCTAAAAGAAAACAAGTTTTACTTGCTCATTTTGAAACAATTGAAGACATCAAACAATCGTCAATTGAAAAATTAAAGTCACTAGGATTTCCTGAACAGGTAGCTAAAAATATTTTGGAAAAACTCAATGTTGAATAGTCACCACTTTTAGAAAAATTGCATAATATACCATGAAAGTGTGGGGAAACTATGCAAAAGAAACGATTTCTAACCATTAGAGAAAGAGAAATTTTTGAATTATTAATCAAAAATTATGATACCGAACAAATTGCAGAAAAACTACATATTAGCAGTAAAACCGTCCGTAATCATATATCGAATGTCATTCAAAAATTTGGAGTGAAGGGAAGAAGCCAAGCTATCTTAGAATTAATCAAAATGCAAGAAATTCAATTATAGAAAGAGGTGAGAATGTGCAACTGATGTATGGGACAATTCGTGGCTTTAGTGAAGAAACAAGAATTTTTGAAATGCTTGTTGGTCATAAAGTAGAGTTTTTCTATTTAACCAGAAGTCAGTTCAAAAGATTCAAACCTTATTTGAATGAAAAACTTGTTGTACATTTTGCATGTAGTGATGAAAGGAAAAAACAAGGTGATGTTATGGCGTATGAAGTCATTCACTTTGTCAAAATATTGAGACATTTACCAAGAAAAACAGTGGTTTATTATGATATTTCAGTGATTAAACAAGGTGTAAGAAAGTTGTTTAATAAAGAGGGATATCGGCTCTTTCTTGATTTAGAGTTTACAATGCCTCCTCATGGATATCTCCATGGCGGTGGTTTTGTTCCAGAGATTATCGAGTATGGTCTTTTATTAGAAGATCATAATGGACAAGTTATTCAAACCGAAGAAGGGTTAATTCGCCCTAAATTTGATATGGGAATCAATTCAAGAACAACTGAATTTTTAGGTATATCTGAAGAGCAAATTAAAAATGCCCCTCATTATCAACGCTTTTATCGCACATTTAAAGATATTTTATGTTTATATCAACCAACTATTTATGTTTGGGGCAAAAATGATATTTTGATGCTTGATGCTTTTTATCAACAACGAAAGGTAAAAAGTCTAGCAGAAAGAAAGTCATTTGTGAACTTGATGCAAGTGATCAAAAATTATTATGGCATAAAAACAGATATAGGTCTATTTAACGCATATTCTTTTTTTCATACCACAAGCCCGACAGAACAAGATCATAATGCTTTAAATGATGCTATTGCTACATCGGAGATTTTTAAATTATTTCAAAAAGAATTGAATACGGATTCACCAACTGAAGAATAAGGTGATGCGTTGATAAAAATGATAGCTAATTTTTGCTATCATTCTTTTTTTACTTTCAAACAAGTTGCTAAAAGCGTTGAAATAACGTATAATAGTATATTGAAAAAGGTGATAAAATGAAAATATATGATACACATAGTGATATTCTATTTAATTTATACAAAAGGACAATCGAGGGCGAACAAAATGTTTTTGAAAAATATCATATGGGAGCTTTGCAAAAAGGAAATGTTGTTGGAGGCATTTGGGTCGTTTATAGTGATAGTGATTTTGATATTCAATATGCATATGATGTGGCATTAGCCTGTTTTAAACCTTATCAAAATCAATATGATGTACTATATGGACTTGAGGGGTTGCGTAATGTACATACAATTGAAGCGTTGGATCAACTCTATCAAAAAGGGGTCCGGCATGCAAGTTTGACATGGAATGAGGCCAACGATTTTGCGACAGGGGTGAAAGCGGATCCTACAAGGGGATTACAACCTTTGGGAAAGAAGGCTATTCAATATATGAATGAGCATCATATGGTAGTAGATGTTTCTCATCTGAATATCAAAAGTTTTTATGAAGTGCTAGAAGAAAACCCCAAGATTTTATTGGCAAGTCATTCCAATGCATATGCTGTAAGCGATCATATTCGAAATTTAACGGATGATCAACTGATTAAATTGAGACAATCGAATGGATATGTAGGTGTCAATTCGGCTCGTAATTTTGTTTCTAAAATTCCAAATAAACAAAATATAGATGGATTGATCGATCAGATTGTTTATTTAGGTGATTTTGTTGGAATAGACCATGTTATGCTTGGATTAGATATGATGGATTTTCTAAGTGATTATGATAATGCTAATTTAGATGATTTAAGAAGCCACGCAGATGCGTATAAAATTGGACGACAATTGCAAAAACGAGGATTTTTGCAAGATGAAATTGAGATGATTTGTTCTAAGAATTATCTAAGAGCTATTCACGATGTCAACAAATAAAAGGAGAAATATTAATATGAAGGTGAAACAACATATTCAAAAAATAGTACTAGGTGTCCTAATGTTATTAGGCGTATTTTCTTTAACGAAGACAATGTCTGCGGCCAATTGGACGGGGTATCAAGATTTATCCCCTTATCAACAAGTAGATACTGAATTTCGGGCAGTTTGGGTTGCAACAGTTTATAATTTAGACATCCCTAGACAGATTGGAAAAACAGAATCTGCTATTGATGCTTGGAAAGAAGGATATTTGAAGATATTAGATACGGCTCAAGCCCATCATTTGAATACGATTATTTTTCAAATTAGGCCGTGCAATGATGCTTTTTATCCGTCAAAATATAATCCATGGAGTGCTTACATGTGTGAATATGGAGAAGATCCTGGTTGGGATCCATTAAAATGGATGATCGAGGTTACTCACGCAAGGGGAATGCAATATCATGCTTGGATGAATCCGTATAGAGCTAGTGTATCCTCCACTTTTGATTATGTTCAACAAAGTGGAACTACTCGTCAAGTGCAAGATTATGATGATGCTGCACTCCAACAATCCAAAGAAAACTATTTTTCAGGATTAAAATCTTCTGGAGAAAATGGTACTTATGGTGTCATTGATAACCCTGTATTTGCAACTGGAAAAGCATTGCAACATAATGTTGTTTTAGGGACAGAAAAGAAATATGTATTAAATCCAGCAAGTGATGAAACAATTGAGCATTTGGAAAATACTATACGAGAAGTAGTTGAAAATTATGATATTGATGGTATTCATTTCGATGACTACTTTTATCCTTATGCGGCAGGATATGCATCTACTGGAACTAATGTTCAGTTTAAAGGAAAATCATTTTCTACTGAACCAATCATTGATTATGCTGATTATCAAAAATATCAGTCATCAGGTGGAACACTTTCAATTTATGATTGGAGAAGAGAAAATATCAATCGTTTAATTCAAACATTGGGTGAATTAATTAGAGGCTTAAATGCAAATAAAACAACTCCATGCGCTTTTGGAGTAAGCCCCGCAGCAAGATGGGCGCCATCTCCTGAGGCTTGTCCAACTGCACCAGAGCGTGCTGCAGAAGGTGGAATGTCTGGTAGTTGTTACAATTATTATTCTTATTCAGATTTATATGCAGATACTAAAAAATGGGTAGATGAAGAATGGTTAGATTATATTCTTCCCCAAGCTTATACAGAAATGACTTCAAGTTATCAGGAAATTGTTTCATGGTGGAGTAGCACGATGAAGGGATCTAACGTTAAATTGTATATTGGTACACCACTTTATCAATTGGATGAGTGGGGAGATACTCTTGAGATTAATTATCAAATTCGATATAACCAATCAGAAAAAAAACGAGTAGACGGATATTCGTTGTATGATTATACGAGTATGACGAAAGGAAAAGGAAAAGTAGGTATTGGTAATGTAGTGAAATTTTTATGGAAAACCAATGCTTTAACACCTTTATATACAAACTATACCTATCAGCATGAAGTGAGTGGTCTTGCAGAAGTAGAAAAATTAGAAAAAATAAATGAATCAGAATATCAAATCAAACTTAAAGAAATAGAAGATGCAAAGGCATATGGATTATATGCATTTGACAATCAAGAAGATGCAAAAGACAGTGCAAATTATACAGCAGATCGATTGATTCAATTGAATTTATCTCATAATTCTTATTTCCAATTGACACGTTATGACGCTCAAAAAACATATGTAATAGCAACAATTAGCGAGGACAATACTATTTATCCTGGAAATGTAATTGATTTTAGTACTGCACACATAAATGTGGCACCAACTGTAGCATTTGTAGGTGAGTTGCCAGAATATGTCTTTGCGGGCGAATCGGTTACATTACAATTTCAATTGAATGATATAGATAATGATTTAATGACATATTCTGTTTATCGTGTCGCTAATGGCAGCGAATCCTTACTTCAAACTGCTCAGACGGGAAATGAAGTAATAGAAGTTCTTTGGAAAGCATACTATGTAGAAACACTAGGTATTTCATTTAAAATCGTTGTAACGGATGGTAGAAATGAAGTAAGCATATCATCATCTCAGTTTGATGTAATAGAAACATGTAGAGTACATCAATGGAAAGAAGCAACATGCAATACTGCAGCAATCTGTTTAATTTGTGGCACTATAGAAGGAGAACCACTTGGACACAACTGGAAAGAAGCAGATTGTACAACACCAAAAACGTGTACAACATGTGGACAGACAGTTG
>JAMPAL010000034.1 GCA_023667245.1 Anaeroplasma bactoclasticum | reverse complement strand
CAATTTTAGGAAATTTTTTATCTTGATAGAACCATTTTAATAACCTTGCCAATTCAACTTTAACACTCTCTACCGCGATAAAATTGATATTGGATGAATGCCTAGGCTCATACGTCCCCTTTTCAAAAAAAATTGTTTTTGCTCCCAAACGAATTGCATCTTGAATATATTGCTTTCCATCTACTGTATAACCTTGAATGGCAATAAATATACTATTTTCGATGACTTCTCTAGAATCTTCAAAAATATCCGATACATCGTGGTCATATGCAACAGTTTCTTCACGATACATTTTCATATATTCACTAATTTTCATATGTTCCCCCTTTTATGTATATAAAATAACAGTGCCGCCCTCAATAATAGATTCGCCCGCTTCTGGCATTTGGCTAAGCACCATATTGCCGTTTCCTTGAATAACAATTTGGTAATTGCTTGTTCTTTGTATTTCCTTAATCGATACACCAATATAGTCTTGAACCTTATAGATTTTCTTGTCAATCCAAAGTCTAGCTTCATATGGAATTTCATCGGTTCTTTTTTTCACGTTTAAAAATGAAAGTGATTCACTCAAAACCTCTTTTACAAGTGGCCCCACAGTAGTCCCCCCATACTGAATAGCATTATGGGGATTTTCTATGGCCATATATACCGCAACACTTGGATCATCCATAGGTGCTATTCCCAAGTATGATAAAATATATTTTCCATCCACATAGTGGCCATTTTCAGCAATTTGGGCGGTACCAGTTTTTCCTCCTACCCGATATCCCGATAAAAAACTCGTTCTTCCTGTTCCTTTAGCAACGACTGACTCCAAAGCATAAGCTACTTTTCGAGAAGTCTCTTCAGAGATCACCTGCCGAATCAATGTCGGTTCTTTTTCAACTTGCATAACAGAGCCACTGCCAATGGCCTTTAAGATATAGGGTTGATATAAGCGCCCCCCATTCACTGCGGCACAAGCTGCATTTAAAATTTGTAGTGGTGTAGCGGCATTCCCTTGACCAAAAGAGGCTGTCGCTAATTCAACATTGCCAATCTGATCAGTGCGAAATAAAATCCCTGCACTTTCACCTAATAAATCAATACCTGTTTTAGATCCATATCCGAAATTACGGATATAATTAAATAATGTTTCCTTTCCTAGTCGCAAACCAATAGTCATAAAACCAGGGTTGCACGAATTTTCTAATACTTGTAAAAAAGTCTCAGTACCGTGTCCACCTTTTTTCCAGTCTCTAATTCTTGTACCATCAATGACCATATACCCTGGATCATGAAAGGTCTCATCTAAGGTAAAAACTTTTTCCTCAAGCCCAGCTGAAAAGGTACATATTTTAAAAGTACTACCTGGCTCATAAGACTTCCAAATGGGTAAATTTCGATTGTAAATTTCTTGAGGGTATTCTTGATAATTTTCTAGATCAAAGGTTGGACGCGATGCCATAGCAAGTACCTCACTTGTCTTTGGATTTAGAACAAGTCCTACCACATCATTGGGGGTATATCGTACATATGCATTTTCCATTACACGCTCTAATGTCAATTGAATATTCAAATCAATAGTCAAATATAAATCAAAACCACTAGATGCACTATCATAGTGCCCACTAAAGTCATCAATAGAATCCCCATGTGCATCAGTAAATATTTGTAGTGCTCCTTTTTTTCCCTTCAAATAATTATCATAAATATATTCAATCCCTGAAATGCCTTGATTATCTATACCTACTATACCAATGACTTGAGCAAGACATGTAGGATAAGGATAATATCTAGAACTATCGCCCACAATATAAATGCCATCTAAATCAAGTTTAGCAATTTCCATTGCCATTTCTACCGTGATTTTTTGCGCTTCTGGTTTCAATATTTCAACCGATACCGATTTATTTAAATGTTGCAATATTTTTTCAGTACTACATCCGACAATCTTAGCGATTGATTTTGCAGCATCTTTTTTATCTTTAACTTGTTTGGGAATAGCAACGAGTGTAGGCGTGAGCTTACTTCCCACAATTAAATTGCCGTTTCGATCATAAATGTTTCCACGTCTTCCCTCAATCGGTGCACTCCTTGTCCACAAATCGAGTGCCCTTTTGTAATATTCTGTGCCCTTATCTATTTTGACATAAGCAAGCTTAGCAAACAACATACTAAAAGCAACAATAATTATAATGTAAGATACCAATATTCTTTTCTTGATTAACAAGTTCATCACCAATACATTTTATGAATTATTTTTAAATAAAGAACACAAAGCGCGCAAAAGAAAAAGACAAACAGCAGTATTACCACTATTTGTCTAATATGGATAGGAATACAATAATCAAAAATGACATTATTCTGGATGATTTTGATTTTCCTTCAACAAGTCTCGAATTTCTTTTAATAATTGGACATCAATTGGATCTTCAACGGGTAGATTTTCTACAACTGGTTCTTCTACAACTGGTTCCGATTGGAGTTCCTCTTCTTTTTTTGCCAATCTTTCTCTTGCGGCCTTAGCTCTATTAAAAATAGCCGTTACAATTTTAATAATTGCGAATAAAATCAAAGCTATAAGCAAAAAATCAATAACTGCTTGAATAAATGCACCCCATGAAATATACACAGACGGAATTTTTTCTCCCAAACTAGTTGCGAGTCCAGCATCAATATCAGCTTGTTCTGCTGCTCTTGTTTTTAATACAGTCCACAATGCTTCATTTTCCGCAAGACTTTTTTCACCTATAATTGCCGCGATCAATGGCGAAATAATACTTTTATTAATAGCTGTCACAATATTGCTAAATGCGCCACCAATAATGACACCTATAGCAAGTGCTAATGCATTTCCTCTATTGATAAACGCTATAAATTCACTAAAAATACCTTTTTTCTTCATCATTACTCTCCTTTTCATTTGATTTTTTAGGTCTTTTCCTAAGAATTTATATCTATTATACCATAAGTTTTGTATTTTGTAATCATTTATGATATAATATAGCGAAAAAACGAGGTGAAATTATGCAATATACCATTCAAAATCAAGGTCTAATCGTCACAATTGCTACGCATGGAGCGGAAATTCAAGCCGTTCGTTACCAAAACATAGATTATCTTCACGATGCTAATCCTACTTTTTGGAATCGTTCTGCCCCTATTTTATTTCCCAATATAGGTGCTATTTTGGGGGGAAGTTGTACTATCCAGGGGAAGCCTTATCCAATGAAAAAGCACGGATTGATACGTGACCGCGAATTTACGCTACAACATATTGAGGATTCTTCTATTACCCTCTCTTATATCGCAAATGAAAGTGATTTGGAAATTTATCCTTTTCATTTTCAAATGGATATTACCTATCAAATTCATGGAAATGTGCTCAAAAGTTATATCGTTGTCAAAAACTTATCTGACTCAACTATGCCTTTTCATTTGGGATTGCACCCTGCCTTCAAAGTTCCTCTATTCCCTCATGAAAAATTTGAGGACTATAAACTGATTTTTGGAGAAGAAGGTACATATGATTGCCCAAGCGTCAATTTATCCAATGGGACAATCGATTTCCAACAAACTGCACGTCATTTTGATCATCTAAAAGAACTACCACTTTGCTATGAAGACTATGCCAATGATGCTTTAGTATTTGATCACTTGACTACACATTATATCCAACTCGTCCATCCTAAACATAAACATGGAGTTGCTTTTGAATTTAATGATTTCCCTATGTTAGGTATTTGGACACCCAATCATGTAAAGGCCAACTTTATTTGTATTGAACCTTGGATTGGTTGTGCTGATCCTAGCCAGCATGATGGTCAGTTTGAAAACAAACAATATCAAATTCGCCTTCAACCACAAGAAATGAAGCTGATTTCTTATCAAATTAAATTTTTTTAAACAAAAAACACTTTCAACTAGAAAGTGTTTTACTTTTTTATAAAGTGATTTTATTGATTCATTATATCTTTTAATTTTTTACTTGATGAAAAACGAATTTTATAACTACCATTTACAGATAATTTTTCACCTGTAGACGGATTAATTCCATTATATCCTTCTTGATAATATTTTTCAAATGTGCCAAAACCAGTTAGGACAACCTTTCCATCTTCTTGAAGACCCGTTGCAATTTCTGTTAAAACATCATTGACGATTTTTTCAATGTCTACATAATTAAGCTCATTGTTGCGATGGATATTTTTAATCAGTTCACTTTTTGTCATTTTTATCACCAATCTAATTATAATTGATTTATGCATTTTTTTCAAGTAAAAAGCCTATTTTTTAAATATTTTTAAAGCACAATTGCAATAAGCCCACCCTTACCATAATTGACGATTTTCTCCATTGTGGCCTTGAATTTTTCCAAAACTTGATCTGGGATAGCATTTGTTTTGGATTTAATGCCATCTGATATCACATCGCACAATTTTCTACCAAAAATCTCACTATTCCACAATTTTTCTGGATCAGTTTCATAATCATCTATCATATGTTGGAGTAGCTCTTCTGCTTGTTCTTTAGATCCAATGATTGGTTCAAATGTAGAAGTCACATTTACTTGAATCAATTGAATCATCGGTGCACTTGCCTTTACCTTAATGCCATAACGACTGCCCTCTTTCAATAGTTCAGGTGTTTCTAATTTCATTTGTTCAACAGTGGGCAATGCAATGCCATACCCCAATTGTTCTAGTTTAGGTATAGCGCTACCTACTAAATCTGCTGTATGCTTGGCTTGTTGTAGAGCTTGCAAAGAAGCAATAAAGGTTGCTTTATCTTCAATTGATTCACCCAAAATTTCTCCTAATACTTGATTATAGATTTCATCAGAACAAGAAACATCTACATTCACTACTCCATTTCCAGAATCAATATCTGTAATAGCCACATCCGAAAATAATTCACTATTTTTGAGCACTTCTTGAATACGAAAAGCATCCTTCATTTTTCGAAATGTTCCTGTTGTTTCATTCACCAATTGATTAAACTGACTCTTATAAGAAGAATTATCATCTAATACATTTACCCAATTTGGTACCTCTAAATTCAATTCTGAAATATCAAATTCATCCATTGCCAATTTTAGTAATGTGTCAATATCGGTTTCATTCATATTTACTACATCTAAAGCAATCACACTAACCCCATATTTTTCACTCAAATTATTAACCAATTCTTTCGTCTCAGGCGCATCTGGCTTTGTTGTATTGATGACCAAAACGAAAGGCTTATTGTGTTTCTTTAAATCCTCAATGACTAGTTCTTCTACCTTTTCATATTCAGGTCTCGTAAATTCACCAAAACTGCCATCACTACTCATTACTACCCCAATATTGGAATGAGACTCAATAACTTTCTCAGTGCCTAGTTTTGCTGCATCCTCAAAAGGTATCGTATCACTAAACCAAGGAGTTTGAACAAGTCTTGTTGTTCCATCTTCGTTCAAATAACCTTTTGCGCTAGGAATAATATATCCGACACAATCCACTAATCGCATTTGAAAGGAGATATCTTCTTCAATTGTAATTTTGACAGTGTTACTTGGAATAAATTTAGGTTCTACTGTCATGATTGCTTTTCCTTCACTACTTTGTGGCAGTTCATCTTGAATTTTTTCATAGGAATAAGTATCATTCACTAAAGGTAAAACCTTTTTCTCGACAAATCTTCTAATAAATGAGGACTTCCCGCTTCTCACTGATCCTACTACACCAATGTAAACTTCGCCTTTTGTTCTTGAAACGACATCCCTTAATACTTTATCACTCATAAATTTATCCTCCTATGTTTCAATTTATGCAAAGGCGATATCCTTTATGAATAAAAAAGTAAAATACATCCTGAGTATTTTACTTTTTTTGCTTATTTGACTTGTTCTTTTTACGATCCATCTGCTTTCTTAAATTCTTATATATCTCAAAATCATTCATCACAACCTCTGAGTTAAAGGCTAGGACTTTTTGATCAATTTTTTGAAGCAAAATCTGTAATTCATTTTCCACGATGGCAATTAATTTATCCCCATATCCATAATCCATCTTATTAAAATCAAATTCATCACGGTCTAAAATCACTTTATCACCACTAGGAAAAACTTTTACGTCTAAATCATAATCGATATACTTCAGTCCTTCAGCATCACGAACATATGGTGAACTGAGATTACAATAATAGTAAATGGCATTATTTCTAAGCATGCAAATGATATTGAACCAATAGTTCTTAAAAAAATAACACACAGCTGGTTCTTTTGTCTTCCATCTTCTTCCATCACCATCTATCACATTAGTATGGTCATTTACTACTACAATCATATCACTTGTTTGTCGCACAATATATGCATATTGCCAAACACGATGAAGAGCACCATTATGTTTATAACTAATAATTTGTATTTTGTTATCTAACATAATTTCCTTCTTTCTAACTCAAGTCTATTATAGCAAAAAAAAGGTTTTTTATAAAGTGAAAAGACTTTTTTTATTTGAAAAAATAAAAAATAGTCAAAATTTCATTTTGACTATTTTTTTAATCTATCCCCAAATCATTTCTGCAAATTCAGGATTGTCGATAAATGGATTTCGATTGCCTTGCACTTGGTATGAACGTTCATTACGTACCTTTTCAAATTCATCTACTGGGTCTTGCAAATGCCATTGTAGCAGCAAAGACAACGATTGAATGGCACGTGTTACTGGATATTGAGAATCTGTTTGACTATAACGCACCATCATATACATATAAATTCTAGCAACGTCACCCTTGACTTCATCTAGCGGTTCATAGTAATTGTTGGCGTAATTTCCAGCAGGAGATCCATTGTATAAGATGGTCTTACCACCTGTTACTTCACCCATAATCATATTCCCACGTGTTGAGTTAACACGATTATCGGCAGGACGAATATGATGAATATCTGCTCCTGCACCTGAATTAGAATACCAACCCAATGATTTTGGCCATACGTGTTCACGATTCCAAGTGTTTCCCCCATCCCATTTAGCACTAACAGATGCCCGTGAATAAAATAGAATCAAATTCCCAGCATGATCTGGGTCAGCATCTGTATAGCCTAAACCATTGGTACTATTACGCAATTGATCATAACTCGTTGATTTTACATTACTAGAAATAAGGGTTCTTAATTTCAATTTCAAATCAGTCCCTGTTGGCAAATGACCATTTCCATCTAAAATGGATTGATAATACGCAATCAGTGTAGTCTCTTCGCCACTTCCTTTTGATTCTTTCCATTCAGCCACAAGAGTAATATTTCCAGTTACAGGAGTATTAAAATCATAAGCCACTCCATTATAACGCCATTCCACAAATTCGTAGTCTTTTCTCGTTGGTTGAGCAGGTTCGCTTACTTTTTCACCGCTTGATACCACTTTTGTTGTGACAAATGAACCACCATTGGAATCAAAAACAACATTATATTTGATATCAGAAATACCACCACCAGCTACAACATCAAAACTAAGTCGTTTGCTAGGTTGAGAATCAAGTTGTGCTTTACTTTTATCCGCAATGGCACGAACACTTACTTCATATGTACCTGCAACAAGATCATTTAAAATAACCCCTTTTAACGCATCATCAGGTGTAACAGATAAAGGCATTTGTGTCAATTTATTATTTTTATAAATAGATAACTCATAAGCCATTGCCTCTTCTACAATATCAAAGAAAATGATTGGACGATTATCATATTCTACAACACGTAAATTTTCTGGTGTAGATAAGATAATGGTCTGTGGATGCTTTGTTCCTGTATTATCATCAGGATTTGGATCAGTGACAACACATCCGCTAAACAAGAATGCTGATGCAATCAGCAATGTCAATAAAAAGTATTTTACATTTCTCATATTTATAACCTCGAATTCATCATTATTATAACAAATTTTGTTGTATCTTGCAAGACAAAACATTATTTTTTATATTTTTGAAATGTTGGAGGTAGTGGCGCCTCTATCACTAACTTATCTTGTGTAATTGGATGTATCCACTGAAGAGACTTACAATGCAATAACAGTGGAGAATCTAACGTAGACCCATACAAAGTATCTCCAATAATAGGATGCCCAATAGTAGCCATGTGGAGACGAATTTGATGGGTTCTGCCAGTTGCTATTTGAATTTCTACTAAAGTTGATTGCGTCGTACTACTGAGTGGTTTATAGAACGTTGTTGCTTTTTTTCCTTTCTGACTGATAACCATTTTTCCATTGCTATGTCGATCCCTACCTATAGGCAGATCAATACGCCCAGCCTTCGAAATTTTACCTTCTACTTTTGCCCAGTACGTTTTCTTAATCTGATGAGTTTCAAATAACTGAGCCATAGCACTTTGGGTTATCAAGTCTTTGGCAAAAATTAAACATCCTGTTGTGTCCTTATCTAACCGATGGCAATGGCGAATGGTCAAATCCAATTGATTTTCTTGATAGTATTTGGCAACCAAATTCACTAGAGTGCCCATCTTATCTGATTGATCTGGATAAACAATCATCCCTGCAGGCTTATTTACAACAACTAAATAATCATCCTCATACAAAATCGACAATTGACCATCCTCTGGCAAATAGTCCATTTTCTCAAACAAACTAATGTCAATAGTTAAATAGTCATTGATGAAAAAAAGCGTATCTGGTTGAATCATCTCACCGTTACGATAACAACAATGATGAAAAAGGAATTGTTGTATCTTGCTTTGTGCCACATTATATAGTTGTAAAATTTCCTTAATTGTCTTTTTATGCCCCATTCGGTCTATTTTCATATGGAAGTATTTCTCTTCGACATAATTGTACATATTTTTTATCTCCCTATAAAAGATAAACCATAAGTAGACTTATGATTTATGCTACCTATGGTTATACACTTTTTAATTCTTCTAACGTTTTAAAATTCACAACAACACTAGTTGCTTTATCAAAAGTTTCATAAATGACATGAATAATGTCTAATGCAGAAGTAGCCGATGAATTGTTTGATACAACGATAACTTCTACACCACTAGATGTATGATGAACAAAAGCATCTTGATACCCCAAATTCATAACTTTGGTTTCCAATAAAGCTTCTTGCTCATTTAAACTAGATAATTCTGCCTTCTGTTGAATAGCTGATGTTTTACTTGCCAAAGTAGCTCCTTCGTCCGCAATAATATTATTTAAAGTAGCAAGCGTTGCACTTCTTTCTGTACGAACAGCTTCACGCATAGATGCTAATTCCTCGGTTCTTGTAGTCGGATTTCCTACTACTAAAACAGGATCCTTTTCTTTTTCACTCGTTGGTGATTTAAAATACCATACAGCTAACATCGTAATGACAGTTAAAAAGATTAATGCAAATTGATTCTTTTTCACAAATACTCCTCCTCTACGTACTACACTATATGAGGAAAAAAAGATTTTATGACTCAATGTGAAAAATGAATATACATTTTTACTCTACTTGATAAGCATCATCTGACTTAATTTCTTTAAACTTGAGTTTGGGCTTTTGAATAGCTGGTTGATCAATGGGGGGATGTTTATCATCATCTTTTGAATTTTGATCTTGATCAAGTAGGGCAGGATCTGTATTGATTCTAAATGTAACAAAAATATAATAAATGAGTTCAATAATGAGGACGATTAACATCAATTTTGTAAACTCAATAAAGAATCCGAGAATAAATCCAATGACAGACGTTGTTATATAGGTAACTGCGCAGATGGCATAATATTCTCTAAATTTATTCATGGCAAAGTGTCTAGACATTAACCAAGTGATTAATACCCACAAAAGTGGTACAAGTACATTGACGATTATAGCAATTAATCCATACATACTTTTCTGAATTTGTGCATCAGCAATAACCATTACTTCATAAAGTTCTGCTAATGCTTCAGGTAAATTGTTATTACTTCCTAAATTAATGATTGCATCACTTTTCCCTAATTCATCTATATCGACGATATTGTTATAAATATATTCGCCACCTCGAAGCGCATAGCGTAAATTCTCCTGATGTTTTCGACTACTCGTTACTGTAATAGACTGCCCATTTGCATCTTGCAACGTGCTCTCCTCGCCTTCAGCAGTTTCAACCGACCATAATGTAACATCCCAAGTTTGATAGGTTTCATCATAAACAAGTTCAGAACTATCTTTTGGCAAGAAATAACGATAAGCACCACTCTCATCGTACTGATACGCATATTGATAAGTCGGCGCATCTACTAAATTTCCATTGGTTTTTTTCACTTTACCTAAATTATAACAATAATAAAAGGCTTTTTTCGTAAAAATATAAAGTACATATTCATAATTATCTTCTACTGGCTGATTCAAATAATTTTCTAAGTGAAATATATTGGGATCAATAGTTACTGTTTCTGTACCATCTGTTTTGAACAGATCCATATCCTCGATGAATACTGTCGTTACATCTAAAATTTTCTTTTGATTTTGACGTTTACCAACCAACTGCGTGTGGACAACATTATGATATGAATCCACTCCATCAGTACCTGGTTCATCACAATCTAAATAGTAGCCTCCATTTTCACTCTTGACAATTTTATATTTTGGAAACGTAACACTAGCTGTTTTTTCATAATGGCTTTCCTCAAAGCGTGGTGAACCAATATTTTTTCTCATAAAACGTTTCACGGACAGGTTTACTGAAAATAAAATAATGAATGCTGATAATATGAAAATAAATAGTGCATAAATAAACTTCATATTATGGTGTCGATACATTTTACGTGGCAAAATGAAAGACAAAATAAAATCTTTGAATTTTTTCATATCTTTACCTTTCTACAATTAAACAAGTCAATTCATTGATCATCTCCACATCCTCTTCGACTGGAATGGTTTCAAAAATAATGACTTTGTTTTGGTGATACATTTCCTTGAATATCAGTTGATTCAAAGGATTATGGTCGAGAAGCGAATTGAGGCTTTCTTGTTTGCGAATCAATAACGCATCCACTCGTGACATCGTAATATTATATTGCAAATTCATATAAATAGTAGAATCAACAATTACAATAAATCCCATCGCTATACATTGGTTCACTACTTCATATACCTTTTTTGCTTCCACTTGATAAATTGGCGGCGTGTGTAAAATCAGTTTTGCATTTGGATAAACCTGAATCACCTTTTTAAGTACTTCTACTATTTTTCGCCTTGAAAATGATGTAACAAGCACTGTATAAACAGGCATTTCTAATCCTTTACGAATAGATTCTTCCATTACACGCATAGCACTTTCTTCGAAAATACGATAAAGTGACTTGGAATATCCGTTAGGAATCGGCCCAGTGACCAAGTTGCCAACAATATGTTCATCCTTAGCTTGAATGATACAATATTTCTTCCTAGGATATGCAACATCCCATAATAATTTTTCCCGGTTATTTTGATCTAAATACTGACTATATGCTAGATATGAAAATTGATCAGGTAATTCTTCATGAATGTATTCAATCAAAGGCTGTAACTGCATACTGGTTTCAATTTCTCCAGGACAACTGACGAATAGTGTATATACATGTTTCAAAAAATACGTTAAATTCAGAATTTCACGCTTTTTATACGAACGATTACATACAATAACAATCGTGTCATGATCCACCCAATAACATTGATAAAGTACATCAGGCATATGGTTTTGAACAATATCTTCCCATTTTGCTTTCAGTTGCATGGCATTTATTTTTTGCTTCAAGTCTCTAATATATATCAATGTGAAAGTAGCCACAAAGGGGTGTTCTTCTAATGAGGCCATCGCATAAAAGGAATGGTTTCTCTTTTCATTCCATGACAACTGTTGAGAAAGATAATATAGTTCCCATTCTTCCAATGTGGTATGCTGCATAATGCATAGTTTCTTCTCAATTTTCAAAGCATCCTCATCTTGCTTTAAAACAAATGGTCCCGTAAGTCCCAAAGCCTCTACACATTCATCATTGCAATAATAGACCCCCTTTTGAGGATGATAAAGCACAAGATAATAGGATTGGGATGAGAAAATGGTTTCCTGTGCGCGCTTTAGCACCTCACAGAAAGCATCGCTCTCCAAACGGCTTTTCAATGTCAATAATTTTTGATTCGATATGGCCACTTGAGGTTGGTCTATTTGACTATAAAAAATAGCCATTCCTAACAATTTTTTTTCCATTTTAGACAATACTTTTTCTATTTTTTGTACAACTAAACTCTTAAAATTGATAGTCAATACATCTTTTTGTCCATATGGCTCAAGTACTGTGTAACTGAATTCTTCTTTTTGAACAATAAGAGGTGAATCAAACTCAAGCGCAATTTCAAAAAGTGTACCCGCCATTCGATCAATCGCATATTGCTTTTCAAATACATAAGGCTCCTTAATATGATACACCAAAACAGCATCTTTTGCTATACAGCATTGTGAGACATCCGAATCTTCTTCTTGAAAAAACACAAAAGTTATTTGCGTAATCTGATTATCTTGAAGCGTTTTTCGATTACTAGATAAAAAATCTAAAATCACATGACGATACATATAGTCCACCTAAAACTCAAGCGTAATGGTAACAGGTCCATCACAACATACTTCGAGTTGCATATCTGCGCCAAATTGTCCTGTGCTCACTGCTTTTCCTAACACAAGACCCAATTTTTCATTGAATGCATGATAAAGCGCATTCGCTTGTTCTGGTCGCATCGCATCTATAAATGATGGACGATTTCCTGTATAGGGGTTTGCGTAAAGCGTAAACTGCGAAATAGATAGGATTTCTCCTTGCGTATCTTGGATAGAACGATTCATCTTGTGTTGTTCATCTTCAAATACCCGTAAGTTCACTATCTTTTGAACCATTTTATCAATTTGTCCCATTGTATCCGTATGCGTAAAACCAACAAGTAACATCATACCTGCTTCAATATGGGCAATATTTTCCCCCCCTACAATACAACTAGCCTTCTTTACTCTTTGAATGATTGCACGCATTATTTGTTCACTCTTTCAATATTATAAATTGATTTGACTTTATTTAAATTGACAATTGCATTGTTCAAGTCATCTAAATTGGCTACTTGTAATTTAAATTTAGCCACGCATTCTCCCACATTACTCTTAGCACAAGTAACTGATGCAATCGTAACGTTACATGAATTGAGTACATTGATCATATCCGCAACCAAATTCTTATGATCAATGGCATAAGCTTTCAGTGTAGTATCAAATATCTTACCTTTAAAATCTTTGTCCCAATAGACTTGAATAAAACGATTGGCATCCGCTTTTTCGACATTTGGACATCCTAACCGGTGAATAATAATGCCATTGCCTTTAGAGATATATCCATTGATCTCATCACCATAAACAGGCTGGCAGCAATTTCCAAGACGTATTTTTGCTCTTTCTAATCCCTCCACAAAAATACCATATCCATTAGAGGCTGGCCTTTTCCGATTAGATGAACTATCTTCGCTATACAATTTTAGCGCATTTTCATCGTCTAATTTCACATCCGTTAAACCTAAAATACGATTGATTGCAGCAAGAGCAGAAATTTCTCCTTTTCCAATACACCAGTACAAATCTTCTACACTCTTAATTCCATTTTTGCCAAATAAATCTGTGGCAATTTTATCATCTAAACCATTTGGATTATATCCAAAATTTTTACTTACTATTGTTAAATCTTCTATCCCTTTCGCCACAAAACTATCTCTTTGCTTTTTGTTGATGAATGTTTTTATCTTCGTTTTGGCATGTGAAGTTTTAGCAAGTTTTAACCAAGCCCTAGTCGGTCCTAAACAGGTTTTACTAGTCTTAATTTCTACTACATCACCCGTTTTTAAAATGTAACTCAAAGGTACAATTTTACCATTTACAATAGCGCCAATGGTCTTATTACCAATATCAGAATGAATGCGATAGGCAAAATCAAGTGGCATAGAACCAGCCGGAAAATCATAGACATCACCTTTCGGAGTAAAAATGTATACATTTGCACTGAAAATATCCTCAATGATACTGTCTAGTGGATCCTCACTTGTCGCATTTTCTACATAGGTTGTCAAATCTTTATACCATTTCAACTTACTCGTGATTTCTAATTGTTCTTTTTCTGGTGAATATGCTGCATTTTCCTTATAAGCCCAATGTGCAGCAACCCCTAGTTCAGCAGTTTGATCCATTTCATAAGTTCGAATTTGAATTTCATAAATTTTACCCGATTTCCCAACAACTGTCGTATGCAAAGACTGATACATATTGGGTTTTGGCACAGCAATATAATCTTTAAACCGCATAGGAAGGGGTGTCCAAATACTATGAATAAGTCCCAGAACGCGGTAACATTCTTCTACTGAACTTACAATCACCCGAAGTGCCAACAGGTCATATATGTCATCTAAATTCTTATTTTTGGTAACAATTTTTTTATAGATACTATAGATGTTTTTGATTCGACCTTTAATTTCATAATCTTGGATATGATTCTTAGCCAGTAACGCACGAATTTGTTCAAGCATTGCCTCAATATCTTCTTCACGTTCATTTTTTCTAGAAACAATTTCCTTTGAGATTTCATAGTATTTCGTAGGTTCAATTGCCTTAAAGCTCAAATCTTCTAATTCAGCTTTGATCCGGTACATACCTAATCGATGCGCCAAAGGAGCATACAGGTCCAATGTTTCTTGAGAAATTCGCTTTTGCTTGGCCTCATCGTGAAAACCAATGGTACGCATATTATGCAATCGATCAGCAATCTTGACCAAAATCACTCGGATATCTTTCGACATAGCAAGCAATAGTTTTTCATGATTGTGAGCCAGTGCTTTTTCTTTGGTCATATACTTCAATTTACTAATTTTTGTTACACCATCAACAATTTCAGCTACATCTTGATTAAATTCTGCAGCCATTTCATCTTTGGTCATATCCGTATCTTCTAGTACATCATGCAACAATCCTGCCGCAATTGTACTAGGACCTGCGTGTAGTGTGGCCAATACATAAGCCACTTCTACAGGATGTTGTACATATGGTTCACCAGATTTTCGAAATTGGCCTTCATGTTTCTTGCAAGCAACAGTATAGGCTTTTTGAATAAAGTTTAAATTTTGTTCCTGATGCAAATACGATTTCACACAGGTCAAGATATCATCTATTGTCTTTGATTTTCCTTCTTCTGTACTCACAAGAATCACCTCCTTCTAGTTTTTTACTTATAGACTTTCTTAAAACTCATATGTAATGAGTGAATGTACTGGGTATCCTTTCAATAATTCTCTTCCTTTTAAACCAGTGAGTTCAATTAAAAAACCACACCCTATAACTTCTCCTCCAAGTTGTTCTACTAGTGAAATTGCCGCTTGAACCGTACCTCCTGTAGCAAGTAAGTCATCAATAATCAAGACCTTATCATTCTTCGTAATCGCATCTTCATGCATACAAAGCGTATTGGTTCCATATTCAAGACTATACTCAGCAGTAATTGATTTTCGAGGTAATTTACCTGGTTTACGAATTGGAACAAAACCTAAATCTAGCATTGTAGCTACTGGACAGCCAAAAATAAACCCTCGAGATTCAGGACCAACTATTTTAGTTGCACCAACCGATTTGGCATATGCCGCTAGTTCCTCACAAGCCGTACGAAATGCCTCTGGTGCTTGCATCAAAGGCGTAATATCCTTAAAGGAAATCCCTTGTACTGGAAAGTCCTCTACTATAGCTATATAATCTTTATAATTCATTTTTTTCACCTCATCTAACAATTTATTATATCAAAAAAAATGATAAATAGAAAGAAATTTGTTACATTTTTTATAAAAATACATATTTTATTTTCAATTTTCA
>JAMPAL010000033.1 GCA_023667245.1 Anaeroplasma bactoclasticum | reverse complement strand
AAGCATTCCCCACATGATTTTGTTTCCAATCTTTACATATTACATAACCTAGTGTGAAAAAACAATTTCACAAACAAGTTCTACAACCATTCCTGTAAGCGCGCAAGTAAAACATTGTATTAAAGACCATTCAAAAAAGAAATGACTTACCAATAAAGCAAATATCAAATTATCTACAAATTGACCCAGTGCAGTAGATAGATAACTTCTCCATGCAAATGTACCAAAATTGTCTTTTTTAAATAGTTTACCCAATGTCCAATTTGTAACATTGTTAACAAAAGCAGATCCTAAAAAGGCAATAGAACTCCCCAGTAAGACATACCAAATACCACCAAACGTATTGTTAAGCGCTGCATTAATGATGTTTTCATTTCCTTCAATATAAGATTCCCCCCAAACACCTGGAATACGACTAGCTAAAAAGAAAAGTAAGCAAAAAAACAAATTGATAATTGCCACTAAAATTGAAATTTGAGTTGATGCTTTGGGACCAAAATGCTTGGTTATCATATCCATCGTTAAAAAGGAAAGCCATGAAAAAATAATCCCACAATCAAGTGCCAACCAGTCTACTGGTAGATCAATGCTCTTATTTGCTAGTAAATTCATTGCAATTACTGAAAGTACAAATAAAGCAAGCACAAGCGAAGGAATACTTCGAAGTAGGATTTTTAGTTCAAAAATTTCTTGTTTTAATTTTTTTATCATTTTATATTCTCCTTGTTTTTTATTTTAAAAGATGGTTTGGCAAGGAACATCTTTCCTTATTATTATACACTTTTTTATCATTTTTTCAAATATTATGAACTATATTAGATTTCTATTTTATCCATTATCCTTTTTATTTACGATATATTCTCCCTCACGTGATGGGAAAATGTTTTACTTTACCTTTTCTTATTATCAAGAAAATAGGATTTCAATAAAATTCTCTATTTGATAAATAGATTTTCATCAAAAAAACTTGACATCCAATATTTTCAATTTTAGATATTGTCTGAAATCTGTTTTATAACTTAACCCAGTATCTTTGTATTATACTAGATTTTCCTAACAATGATTCATCATATACCTCATTTTCCAAGATACCACCATTAGCTATAATGGTTTTTGAAGAGGCCTTATTATCTTTATTACAAGTAATCAAAACTTCTTGTTTTCCCATTACCCTACATTTGTCAAGCATAAGTCTGAGCATTTCTTTTGCATATCCTTTTTTTCTTTCCGATGGATCTACACTATATCCAATATTCCCACCATATTTCATCAAAAAATCCGTTAGCTTGAATCTAAAATCAATCATTCCAATTAGTTTGTTGTCTGCAATTCGAATGGCGAGATATACTATTGATGGACTGTACCCTGCACCATACTTCTTCTTCAACCGGTTTTCAAAATCAAGCCATTCATCATAACTTTCCACTTCTTCTAATGCTGCACAACCATCAGCACCCTCACCATTTTCAATGAGCGCTTCTCTATATGCCATTACTTGATCCTCATATGCTTTGGTGGGTTTCATTAATCTGAGTCTATTCATTTGTCTTTTTCTCCTCATAAGTACTCTTATCTGTATCGTATATGGCAAAGGTTTGGTTTACTGAAATCGAATTTTCACTGCCATTCCTATTTTCTATTCCTCATCTTTTATTATGGTGGAATAGAATTAAAATACTTTTCAAATATTTCTTTTTTAAGGTGCATTATTTTTCTATTTTGAATCGTTTATTTCTAATCGCACCAAAAGATTTCATCTAACAAACCATCATTTATTTACTCAATTTTATCATAATTTAATTGTATTGTCTTTCTAAATACCTTTGAAGTTCTATGCACATGCTGTGGCATTCACCTGTATCATTTCACAGAAGATATTTCCTTTATATCTAAATATACTTCTAAGTCTAAATGGGTTTATCATCCTAAACATTAAGATGAGTTGGTTTTTCAGCCTGCTTTATACATCAGGAACTACCTATTATGAGTTTTAAAAGTCTTTTAATTATATCTCTAATATATCTTATGACTGCATTTTTTTTAAATTTATGTGCACAATATAATTATATGATAAGGAGAATTACAATGAAAATATTATTTTACGGAACTAAAAATTATGATAGAGAGTCTTTTGACCAACAATTAAAACATTTTCCAAATATTGAACTAGATTATGTAGAAGCAGAATTAGATGCCTATACCGTTTATTTAGCAAATCGTTTTGACGGAATATGTGTATTTGTAAACTGCAATATCACAAAAGAAATCATTGAAATACTAGCAAAATTGCACATCCAATTGATTCTTTTGAGATGTGCAGGATTCAATAACGTGGACTTACATGCATGCAAGAAACATCAGATTACTGTTATGCGAGTTCCCAATTATTCTCCTGAGGCTGTGGCAGAAATGGCAATGACACTGGCTTTATCTGTCAATCGAAAACTACATAAAGCATATATTAAGGTAAGAGAAAATAATTTCGCATTAAGCGGATTAACTGGAATTACGCTGTTTCAAAAGACAGTGGGAATCATTGGAACTGGTAAAATTGGCCAAGCAATGGCAAAAATCTGCTATGGATTTGGAATGAAAGTTATCGCTTATGACAAATATCCATCTGATCAACTTCCTTTTATTGAATACGTTTCTCTAAATAAACTTTTACAAAATGCCGATTTAATATCTCTACATTGTCCTTTAAATAATGAAACCCATCACATGATTAGTGAAAGCACCATTTCTCGTATGAAAGAGGGGGTAATTTTAGTCAATACCTCTCGTGGTGGATTGATCAAGACAGAAGACTTGATAAAAGGAATACGTGACCATAAATTTTTTGGTGTAGCACTTGATGTTTATGAGGAGGAGGGAGATTATGTTTTTGAAAATTTAGAAGATGACATTTTAGAACATTCCACTACTGCTAGACTCTTATCCTTTCCCAATGTTATTGTAACGTCTCATCAAGGATTCTTAACTAAGGAAGCCTTAGAAGCCATTAGTAGAGTCACATTAGAAAATGCGCTTAGTTTTGAAAAGCATCAGTTAATTGATGAAAACGTGGTAAAATTACCCTAATGACTATAGGACCAACCATTTTGTATAGATTATGGCTGAAATAAACGATAGCCTTCATCATCTTTGCTTGTAGCAATTGAATTCTTACAATTCGATTATATGTATGGATTGGTTCATTTTCTTTTAATGCTTTGAATAGTAATTCACTAATTTGTATTTTGACTCTTTCTCTTATATAAAATTTCATTATTTGCGTCTTCTCTATGCTAATATTTTTACTTTTATATTAACCACTTCATATTTATATATTATTTTCTTCTCTCGTTTTAAAAGTTTCTGAAAAACAAATAGTATAAGGAAAATGCAAAAAGTGTTGTTTTCAATTTTTGGCAAATGAGAAATTCGTTTCTTTATTAAAAGAAAATAAAATTCATCTCTAATATTGTTTGTTTTGGAGTTTAAATCTATTTTTTTGAAAATACCAAAAAGCTCCCCTAATTTGAAAAACTATTTTCACTATGTTAAAATAAAAAAAACTAAATTACTTAAGTAATTTAGTTTTTTTACTTTGTGTCTTTTTGGCCTTTATAAAGGCAATAACTCATTATTGTGATACAATTTGCATACTCTCTATTTTTGATTTAAAATGGTCATCAAAATACAATTTTATCTTATAAAATTTGTTTTGACTGATTGATCATTATTTGGTGGATTAATTCCATTGTTCTTTGCAATCTCAATGCATTTTAATAGATATGCCATATTATTGCCCAAATTGGTCATTGTTTGCATACCTTCAAGGTCTTGTTTGACTTCATCCGGTGTTTTTCCAAAAACAATGTTCCAATACGTTGATGAAACAATTGGCATTTGGTTAATTGTTAAATGTTTCTGTAAAGTATCAACTGATATCACATTTCCAGCACGCCTTGCAGAAGCAACAACTGCTGCTGGTTTATGTGCAAAGTTTTTACCTCCAGCATAGAAAACTCTATCTAATATTGCTTGAATTTGCCCACTCGGGTGGGAATAATATACAGGTGTTCCAAAAACAAATCCGTCTGCTGTTTTTGCTTTTTCTATAAATGTGTTGGCCATATCATCATCAAAAACACATTTGCCTTTGGCCTTGCATTTACCACAAGCAATACAATCTTTTATCGCCTTGCCACCCATTTGCAAAATTTCAGTCTCAATACCTTCTTTATGTAAGGCTTCAGCTACTACACTTAAAGCAGTATACGTGCAACCATCTATTCTGGTGCTTCCATTTAATAATAAAACTTTCATATTTTTCTCCTTTTCCTTAATACCAATCATGTTTTTCATTTCTATCCAAACTTGCAATTTGTTGCATTTCACTTTCTGATAGTGAGAAATCAAAAATGGATATATTTTCAAGTATGTGTGCAGGATTGCTTGAGCCTGGAATTGCAACAACACCTCTTTGCAAATGCCAACGAAGTATAACCTGTGCTGAACTAACATTGTGGGCTGATGCGATCTGGGTAATAATGCTGTTATTGAATAATACCGATGTATAGCCTCTACCACCAAATGGATACCAAGCTTGCATAACTATGCCAAGATTATGCATATATGGGATAACTTCCTTTTCTTGATAGAATGGGTGTATTTCATTTTGAATAAGAGCTGGCATAATGTTTACTTTGGAGATAAAATCATCTATTTCTTCGATATACCAATTTGAAAGCCCAAGTGAGCGAATTTCACCTCTTTCAACAGCTTTTTCCATAGCTTTATAAGCTTTAACATCATTTGCGCCAGGATGATGCAATAACATCATATCAATGTAACCGATATTCAATTTATCTAGTGCATCTTGTATGGCTTGTTCTGGATTATTAAATTGTGAGCCAGGATAAAGTTTGGTAATAACAAAAACATCTTCTCTTCTAATTTGACCTTCTGCTAAGACTTCATTTATAGCTTCGCCAATTTCTTTTTCATTCCCATACATGTAGGCAGTATCGATAAGCCTAACTCCACTTGATAAAGCAGTTTTGACAGACTTTTTGCAAGTTTCGCCTTGCAAGGAATAAGTTCCTAGTCCTAAAATGGGCATCTCATAACCACTATTTAACATAATTGTTGGTGCTTTGCCATTTACACCACTTTCTAAATCAAATTTTGAAACATCTTTAACAAATTTTAAATTCATACTATCCACCCAATCTGAAATTGTTTTATAGTTTGTACCAGAAGAAAATCTTTTTCCATCTTTCCACTCAGCATTTTGTGCAAGTGAATGTAGGCTGGTAGCACTGCTCCCAATACCACTACTATGCGATGTACAAAATGGAATAATTGTCTTATTTGAAAAATCATAACTTTCTAGAAATGTATAAATTATCTTTGGGGCTTGGCTATGCCAAATTGGATATCCCAAAAAGATGATATCATATGAATCAAAGTTTGGAACTTGATTTGCAATCTCTGGTCTTGCATTTGGATTCTGTTGTTCTTGATCAGCTCTGCCATTTGTATAATATTTCAAATCATCTGCGGTGTATGGATTTTTTGCCTCAATTTCAAATAGTGCTCCATTGGTTTTGGCTTGAATATGTTTTGCAATTCCCTCAGTTGTATCTGTGCAAGAAAAATAAACTATTAACACATTACCCCTTGTATAATTATTGGGTGGATTATAATTATTATTTTTGTTATTATTTCCACAAGCGATCAATCCCAAAGCCATTATTAACATCAGTATTGTTGAAAAAATTTTTTTCATTTTTCCTCCCATAAATTATTTTAAATTTTTATTAAAGAACTCTACAAGTTTGTCAAAGGGTATTGCGTTTTTACCACCACCATCATATAAATCAGTATGAACAATATCAGGAATAATAAGTAATTCTTTATTATCTATATACGGATTGTCTTTAATCATATTCGCATATGCATCTTTACTAAAATATAAAGAATGTGCTTTTTCTCCATGTATGATAAGTACTGCACTACGAATTTCATTACTATACTGTAAAATGGGTTGATTCATAAAAGACATACAACCAATAATATTCCAACCACCATTGGAATTTAATGAACGTTTATGATAACCGCGTTTTGTTTTGTAATAATCATAATAATCTTTAATAAAAAATGGTGCATCTTCTGGAAGCGAATCTACAACTCCACCGCCAAGAGCATAGTTTTCATTTTTATAATCAATAAGTCTTTGTGCGTTTAAGGCTTGCTTTTTAATATATCTTGCATCAGCTGAATTTTCCGCATCAAAATATCCATTGGCATTGACTCTTGTCATATCATACATTGTAGATGCAATTGTTGCTTTTATTCTTGTGTCTAAGGCCGCCGTATTTAAAGCTAAACCTCCCCAACCACATATACCTATAATTCCAATTTTTTCTGAATCAACTTGTTCTTGTAATGAAAGGTAGTCAACTGCCGCTTGAAAATCTTCTGTATTGATATCTGGTGATGCCATAAACCGTGGCTCACCTCCACTTTCACCAGTAAATGAAGGGTCAAAAGCAATCGCTAAAAAACCTTTTTCTGCCATAGTTTGAGCATATAATCCAGAAGCCTGTTCTTTTACTGCACCAAAAGGCCCACAAACAGCAATTGCAGGTAATTTCCCTTGCATATTTTTTGGCCAATACATATCTGCTACTAAAGTTATTCCATAACGATTGTGAAAAGTAACCTTTTTATGATTTACCTTTTCGCTTTTAGAAAAAGTCTTATCCCAGTCTTTAGTCAAAATTAATTCTTTCATTTTTCTCTCCTTAGCATTTCTTTTTCTTTATCAAGCATTTCACTATAGTAAACATCAATCTTATAATTTAATTTATCGAGAGCTTTATTCATTTCATCAATTTTAATTTTTATCTTCTTTCGCTCATCAATTAAAATTTGTTTTCTTTCATTCGTAGTTTGGTCACCTTTATCAAAAAGTTTGATATATTTAACCAAAGCATCGATTGAAATACCTGCATTACGCATACAAACAACAAACTCTATGTTGTCAATTTCTTTTTCACCATATTGTCTAATTCCGTTTTTTCTAGTGACTGTTTTAATAATTCCGACTTTTTCATAATATCTTAACGTATCAGGACTAATATTGTACTTCTCACTTACTTCTTTAATAGTCATTTTTGCTATTCACCACCTTTTAAATATTTTATATTTATATTTTACAACTTAGAGTTAACTCTAAGTCAAGCAATTTACATAATAATTATACCATAAAATAAAATTTTTTTACTCAATGCTCAAGACATATATTTTAAATTTCTCAAAAGAGTACAGATGCATGAGTATTGCTGCCTTTTTTCAAGTCTTTTCAAGCGACCTGCTAACGAAATCGTACATGGAAAAGAATATGTTTAGCAATCTGCTTTGGGTAATTTCTTGATTTTACCGATGTCACCGAAGTTATAACAATCACCATATAATTTCTTATATGCCATAAGCACTATTTATCTATTTCACTTATTGCTATTATCTCATGTTCAATTTCTGATTCTTTTAATGCTGTCATTTTGCACTATTCCTGCAAATAGTTCTATTATTTTTATCATATTATTTCCTCCTATAAAGATAGAAAGAAATGGCAAAAAAGGCACCTATTGCTAATCTATTGGAGATTTCGCTAAATAGTCGCTTTAAAATGGCAATGGATGCTAAAATTTGATGTAACAATTTCATTTTGGAGCAATATTTAAGTGCAAAATCATAAAAAATACCTCTAAAGCACTCTAAAAAGCAAGAAAAAAGGCTTGATAAGAGAAAATTCAGTGATTTTCTTTGTATCAAACCTATGCTTATCCAATGGAAACAATTCGCTATTATGATTCAATTTGCGTATCCTTTTGAAAAGTGCGTACTCTCTTCAATCTCTTTTTTATAAAAAGGACATCTTTCTTTTATACATTGCTTATTCCAATTTGTAAATTCACATTTTATATCGCTAAGTTCCATTTCAATGTAATAGTTTTCTTTTACAAATTCAATTGCTTTTCTAAGAGAAATAAAAGCATTTCTTTTACAACATCTAGGTCCACCAATTTCACTCATCTTACTGATAACATTTGATGTATATTTCATATGATCTTTATAAAATTCATCATTGGATAAAGGTTCTGTTCCATGGATTATTGACAATGCTGCTCCAATGGATGATGTTGAACCGCAAATCCCCCATAATCCACACATTGCTCCTGGCATTTTAATTGTTCTTTCTTTTAATTTACCTAGAGCAGAAGGCAAATCAATATCACCACCAGAATTTTTAAATGCGACTAAGAATGCAGCACCATCTAAAAAATGATGTTCTGATCCATGAATATTTATAAAATCCTGATGCATTATTTTTTTTATCACTTCAATAGGATTTTTTGACTTGTCTTGGATAAGCATTTTATTAATTAATTCATATTTTTCTATCAAACTATATTCCATAAATTATAGCCATTCCTTTATTTATCCGATAACTCTTTAATACAATTCCTAACTCTTAACATATATTCAAATTCTATATAATATTCGTTTGTATCACAATTTGTCCATTTTCAATGTTAAAAGTAACTTTTTCTAGTTCTTTTTCTTCTTCATCAGAAATTGCAACTTTTAATCCATCATATTGAACTACTCTTGCACAATCGCTTTCATTTACTAAATTTAACCTAATTGATTTATTTCCACAACAAGATGATGATGCAATTTGGATTTCAAGAGTATCACTTCCATTATCTTCAAGTAGTTTTAAAAACGTTTGTTTTGCCTTTTCAGTAATTTTCATTTTTCTTTTCCTCCTATAAATCTAATAATTCTTTACCTTTTATTTCACTTGGTAACCAAGCTATAATCACAGCATTTCCTTTTGAATGGTTATTTACTTTATTTATCCATTCTACTTCATTACTTGCTTTTGCTTTCATTAATGTATTCGTTGAATTTGATTTATAAAAACTAGAATTTACTACCCACCATTTTGTTTCAATGTGTGCTCTTATTAAATCTTCTTCTAATCGCAATGCTTCATAAACAGGTGTTGCCTCGGGAAGTGTTACAATGATAACTTCCGTTTCCTTTCCTCTTAAACGAGGTAGTAATTTAGAAACTTCTGTTGGTATATCACCTGTGCTATGTTCAATCTGTTTATGATAACTTTCTGATGAATCAAGAAGTAACAATGTATGTCCAGTAGGTGCTGTATCTATTACAACAATTTGATTATCTGCTTTTTCCACAATTCTAGCAAAGGCTCTAAAAACAGCAATTTCTTGTGTACATGGTGAGCGCAAATCTTCTTTAATATAATCAATATCTTCTTCACTCATATTATTAGCATAAGCTTTACTCAAAACTTCTTCTTTGTACTTTTCTAACTCTTCGTGTTCATTAATTTGGCTCATTGTGATATCCATGGATTCATCAACAACAAACTTTAAGTGATGTGCTGGATCAGTTGTAGATAAGTGAACTTTTTTACCTTGGCTTGCCAGTTTAACTGCAATTGCTGAAGCAATAGTTGTTTTACCTACTCCTCCTTTTCCCATTGTGAAGATGACCTTTTTATTATTTTCAATAATATCATTCACAATAGTACCTAAATTGAATTCATAATCTAGTTTAACTACTTCCTGTTTTATATCTACTTTATTTTCTTTTAAAATGCTTCTAACATTATCAAGCCCAACGATATTGTAACTTCTTAAAGGTACATAATAAGTTTTTAATTTTTGAATTGCTTTAGGAATTTGAACTAAAGCCTTTTCTTGTTTTTCTTTAAAGTTCTTTGAAATAATGTCATCGCTTGTTTCCATTAAACCATTTACGACTAAAATTTGATTTTTGATGTTCAAATCATAAAGTTCTTGATAAGCACGTGATGCTTCTTTTAATGGTGTTACCTCAGGTCTAGTTACAAGTACTAGTGTTGTTTGTGTTTTATCACCTAATACTTTAACTGCATTCGCATAAATTTCTTTTTTATCTCCTAGACCTGATAGTTGACCAATACAAGACGCTCCTTCTTTTTTGTCACCTACAAAATCAGACCATGCTGAAGGTAATTGAAGAAAACGAATGGTGTGTCCAGTTGGTGCTGTATCAAAAATGATATAATCATATTTTTTAGCAGTTTCTTTATCTCCTAAATAAGATGTAAATTCATTGAAGGCAGCAATTTCGACTGTACATGAACCAGATAACTGTTCTTCCATATTTTGAATAACAACATCAGGTAATTTTCCTCTATATGGTGCAATGACACTTTCTTTGTACTTTTCAGCAGATTTAATTGGATCAAGATTGGCAACTACAAGATTAGGAACTTCACCTATTTCTATACCTTCATTTGGTAATTCACGACCAAAAACATCTTGTAAGTTACTTGCTGGATCAGTGCTAACAAGTAAGACTTTCTTTCCTTTATCGGCAAGAAATATTGCAGTAGCACAGGCAAGCGATGTTTTTCCCACACCACCTTTTCCAGTAAAAAATAAGTACTTAGTTAAAGCAATTTTGCTTAAATCAAATTTTTCCATTATTTTAAATCCTCCATTGCAATTTCAAAATATGATAGTAATTCTTGATTTGTTGGATATCTTCCTTCTAAAACAATAATTCCATCAACAAGTGCTATTGGTAATTCTTCTACACTATGCGTATTGATAAATTGATTAGCAACTTTATTTGTTACAAATTCCATCGGTGCACTATTGAGATTAAATCTTTTAACTACATAACCATTATTTTTTAGTTTTTTTAAAAATGTAGAAATTCTTAATAACTCAGGATCTACGGTTACTCCACATAAACCTGTCTCACAGCACATAGCTGGTTCAAATAACTCGACTTTTTTCATTTAATTATCCTCCTATTTCAATTAAATTTATCTTTAAAGTGATTTGCTATTCTCACTAACATCAACATTACTGGTACTTCTACTAATACTCCAACCGTCGTTGCCAAACTTACTCCTGGATTTAATGGAAATAATGAGATAGCTACGGCAACAGCTAATTCAAAAAAATTACTTGCTCCAATAAATGAAGCTGGAGCAGATACATCAAATGGAAGTTTTAATAATTTTGCACTAATAAATGTAATACCGAAAATAAAGAATGTTTGAATGATTAATGGAATTGCAATAAGTATAATATGAATCGGATTTTCAATAATGATTTCCGCTTGCATTGTAAATAATAAAATAAGCATAATCAATAATCCTATCGTGGTAATTGGATTAAATTTGGGAATAATCTTTTCTTCAAGATATTCTTTTTCTTTTTTCTTAGTGATAATAACTCTTGTAACAATAGCTAATATCAATGGCACTACTATAAAAAGAATGATTGATAAGATTAAAGTATCCCATGGGATAGTAAAGCCACCTACACCTAAAAGAAAAGCTACAAGTGGGACAAATGCTACTAAAATAATTAAATCATTCGTAGCTACTTGTACCAAAGTGTAAGCAGGATTTCCTTTGCTTAAAGATGACCAAACAAAGACCATAGCCGTACATGGTGCAACACCAAGCAATACCATTCCTGCTACATAGTCTTTTCCTAAATCACTTGGTATAACTCCTTTGAAAATTGCATACATGAATAGACAAGCTAATCCAAACATTGTGAATGGTTTAATAATCCAATTAACAATCCATGTTAGAAATAATCCTTTTGGCATATGTCCTACCTGTTTTATCGAACTAAAATCAATTTTTAACATCATTGGATAAATCATAAACCAAATCAATATAGCAATTGGAATATTAACATTTGCCACTTCCAGTTTGGAAAGAAATTCACTAACACTTGGTATTAAATAACCAATGATTATTCCAACTCCCATACATATTAACACCCATGTACTTAAATACTTTTGAAAAAAACTTATGTTACTCTTTTTTTCTTCCATAAAATCCTCTTTTCATATTGATGGCAATCAATGTATAATTTAAAATAATAAGCCACTTAAATGGCTACATTATCTATTATGGCCGGTACAGTCATTTTTAAAACTTGAATCATCACAAATATCTTCAATAAAATATGCAAGTTCACAGATTTCCTTTTTGACTAAAGTGTAATTACACCATTTTCCATCCTTTTCACATATGACTAATCCAGCACTTGTTAATACTTTCATGTGATGAGATAATGTTCCCTGTGTAATGTTTAATTCTTCTAAAATTTTACAAGCACACATTGTACCTTTTTTAGAAAGCATTTGAATAATGGTTAATCTAGTAGAATCGTTAATAACTTTTAATTCTTCTAAAAATTTTTCGTTTGTCATAGTTTCACCTCACATTGATAACCATCGATATTATAACATATACATTGATATATGTCAATGTATTTACGTAAAAAATTGCATTATGAATTTGTGGGTAACAAAATAAATCTACACAATTTGAATGTCCTGTTTCCAGAGTATATTTTAGTAATCGTTATTTTGTACCACTAATCGTTAAATCGTAGGACACTGCGCAACTTTTGGTTGATGTTTTTCAAAGCCAATATACCTAAAAACATAATAAAAAAGCCAACACAAGCACTAAAATCGCCCTGAAAAGCAAAAATTTGACTTGTTTTACCTTAAAAAGTAAAGAAAAAAAGGCATTGACACCTTTCGTTAACTGTATCAATACCTATGTTTACTAATGGTGCCATCAACAAGACTTGAACTTGCGACCTACTGATTACGGGTCAGTTGCTCTACCAACTGAGCTATGATGGCAAAATAGAAACAAACGTTTCTATTTATATAATCGTTTATAAAACTTTAAACTAATATCAAGTGATTTAAAAGAATGGGTAAGTGCACCTACTGATATATAGTCTACTCCTAGTAATGCTACACTTCTAACTCTTCTTAATTCCATATTTCCACTTGCTTCAAGTTTCTTTTTATGCTGATTAAGTTCAACACATTCTTTCATCATATCATTTGACATATTGTCTAACATAATGACATCTGCAGATGTATTCAGTGCTTCTTTAAATTCATCCATGGTTTCTACTTCTACTTCCACAATCATACCACGTCCTACTGCTTTTCTAGCCATTTCCACCGCAGGAGCAATACCTCCTACAGATGCAATATGATTATCTTTAATGAGTACTCGGTCAGATAAATTATATCGGTGATTCTCACCCCCACCATCGCGAACAGCTTGACGCTCTAATACACGAAGAAGGGGAGTAGTTTTTCTTGTATCTAAGATTTTACATTCGGTTCCGCTAATTTCTTGAACAAATTTTGATGTTGTCGCCGCAATACCACTCATGCGCTGCATAAAGTTTAAAGCTACGCGCTCACCACGCAAAATATCACGCATCGGTCCTTCTATGCTTGCAATAACATCGCCACGATTCACAAATGAACCATTCGGTTTCAATATATTCATTTTTATTTTGGGGTTGATTTGTCTAAACACCTCTTTGGCAACATCTATACCTGATACGACCCCAGTTGCTTTGACAATGAAACTACCAGAAAGCATTTGATCTTTCCCAATTAAATTCAATGTTGTAACATCATTTTCTATTCCGTCTTCTTCTAATGCTAATTGAATTAATTCAATAATTTTCTTTTCCATCTCAATGAATCCTTAGGTGACAACCTATACTTTCCTTTCTAGCCTCTGCCGCATCTGTTATCAACTTTGCGACAGTTGCAATATTTAATGCACGATAATAGTCAACCGTTGTAAACGGATGTTTGCATAAATTTTTATAATGGCGATTAATAATGCTTTGTGCTAAATGCAATCCTTCTGTATCACGAACAATAAATACATACTTATTCATTGTATCACGAATTTCCTCACGAATAGGGTGATAATTATATTTATTTACTGCCACATCGATTTCCATATCCCAAGGGGCAATGGCTTTATGTTCAATAACATTGATTTTTTTCGCAATCCGTTTTCCAAATACAATACATTCTAATAAAGAATTGCTTGCCAGTCGATTTGCACCATGTACGCCTGAAGAGCAACACTCACCATTTGCATATAAATGAGCCATAGAGGTTTCACCATCTAGATTAATCTTTATACCGCCAATTCCATAATGTTCAACAGGTGCAACAGGTACCAAATCACTTTCCATATGGTATCCTGATTCTAAACATTTTGCATAAATGGTTGGAAAACGATGCTCTAAAAAATCTTTTCCTAAATGTCTTGCATCAATATAAACATATTGACTCCATGTATCATACATTTCTTTCATAATCGATTGTGAAACAATATCTCGTGGTGCTAGTTCCAATCTTGCATCATATTTTTGCATAAATCGTTCACCATTAATATTGACCAAGTATGCTCCTTCACCACGAACCGCCTCACTGATTAAAAACTTTTGTCCTTTAATATTTCCAGTTACATCATAAAATACAGTTGGATGAAATTGAACAAATTCCATTCCTTGAAGCACAACTCCTGCACGATATGCTGCAGCAATACCATCACCAGTTGCCCCATGTGCATTGGTTGAATCTTTATAAACTGCACCAATTCCACCTGTTGCAAGAACAACTGAAGTTGCAAATACATTTAGAAATTGATTCTCTACATCAATCAATTTTCCTCCTAAACATACTTGATTTTGAACAATTAAATCATACAACATATAATTTTCCAAGATGGTGACATTTTCTCTTTGGCGAATAAGCCCAATTAAGGTTTCCATAATTTTCTTACCAGTGGCATCTCCTCCTGCATGAAGAATTCTTCTTGTAGAATGTCCTGCTTCTTTGGTCAATAAAATATTTCCTTCTTTGTCTACATCAAAAGGCACACCCAAATCAATAAGCATTTTTAAATTCTCTGAGGCGTCATAAACCAATTCTTTGATGGCCTCTTTATCGAATAAGCCCGCACCTGCAATGAGCGTGTCTTCAATATGTTTAGCAAGCACTTCTTCACTGGTATTTAACTCGCCCGCAATACCCCCTTGCGCAAGATACGAGTTACTTAACCCTAAAGCCTCTTTTGAAGCAATTACTATTTTTTTATCTTTTTGGATATTTAATGCTGTGTATAATCCTGCTAGTCCACCACCAACAATCAATACATCAGCAGTTATACTTTCTATTGTTTTCATATTATTTACTTAACTCCAACATTTTATTTAATGCCTTTCCAGCAAGATGGATAGTTTCTTCATCTAATACAATTTCTTCGTATTTATTCCCCTCTTCGATTAATGCATAATAGACATCTTCTAATTGTGTCATTTTCATCGTACGACATACTAGGCGAGGAGAAAGCAAATAAAATATTTTATCCGGATTTTGCTTGCGTAAACTATACAATATGCCTGCTTCAGTTCCTACAATAAATTCTTTTTGCTCACTCTTTGCGACATAATCTATCATCCCTTTTGTAGAACCAATATAGTCAGCTAAAGCTAGTACATCTAACCGTGCTTCAGGATGAATCAATACGGCCGCATTTGGATGCAATTCTTTCATCAACTTTAATTCACCTGAGGCAATGCCATGATGAATGCCACAATATCCATCCCAGTGTTCGATAATTTGTTTATGCTCAAATAAATCATTCGCATAGATGGCTAAATTTTGATCGGGTACATACATAATCTTTTTATCTCGATAATGTGATAAAATTTGAAGGGCGTTTGAACTCGTCACACAAACATCACATAACGTTTTTACTTTTGCTGTTGTATTTACATAGCCAACGATAATATATTCTGGATGTTCTTCTTTGAACCTCAATAAGTCATCATATGAAATGGTATTGGCCATTTGACATCCTGCATATTTAACTGGTAAAATGACTTTCTTTTCTGGAGATAAAATTTTTGCTGTTTCTGCCATAAAATGTACACCACAAAATACAATCATATTCGCTTGAGTATCTTTGGCTATTTTACTCAATTGATAGGAATCTCCAATATAATCTGCAATCGCTTGTATATCATCATTTTGATAATAGTGTGCTAAAATAATGGCATTTTTTTCTTCTTTTAGTTGTTTTATTCTTTGGATATATTCATTCTTATCCATTTTATCACCACTTTTTC
>JAMPAL010000032.1 GCA_023667245.1 Anaeroplasma bactoclasticum | reverse complement strand
ATTTCATTCATGACAACAAATTTTTTGAGTGTCCAATCGGGTGCAATTAAAAGGTCTTTTGGTGCATCACCAGTAATTCGGTGGATGACAACGGAAGGTTTCAAATGACGCAATTGCGTAACAACAATATCCACATATTCTTCTAAAGTAAGGATACGGAAAGGATGTTCAACATAATAGGATGCAAGTGGAGTTTCCTTCATGATATGTAGCATATGAATTTTAATCCCTTGGATGTCGAATTGATTTAAATAATCGACTGTTTGAATCATTTGATTTTGAGTCTCGAAGGGAAGACCATTGATGATATGAACAATTACACTCAAATGATATCGCCGAAGCAGTTTAACGGCTTGCTCAAAAACGACATTATCATAACCTCGGTTGATAAAATGAGCGGATGATTCATGCATGGTTTGAAAACCAAGTTCTACCCATACAGTAAGGGTTTGATTGAGAAGAGACAAATAAGCAACAATCTCTTCGGTTAAACAATCAGGTCTAGTCGCGATGCTTAGAATTTTGATCTTATTATTATACACAATGCCATCTTTTACAATTTGGTCATAGCGAGCTTTAAGATTTTCTAAGGTATCATATGTATTGGTGTTGGCTTGAAAATAGGCAATATAGTCACCTTCGGGCCATTTACTTTGCATTCTTTCTAGAACCTGATCAAATTGCTCACGAATAGGTAGTGCCTTGTCTCCAGCGAAGTCACCACTACCTGCCTTTGAACAAAACAAACATCCCCTAGTACTAATGGTACCATCTCGATTAGGACAAGAGAAGTTGCCATTGAGTGCCACTTTAAATACTTTATGATGATACGTTTGCTTTAGGTAATTGTCAAGTGTAATATAATGTTTTTCGTTTGTAAAAAGTGGATTCATTGTTATCACCTAGATTTATTTTACTATAAAATGATAATTTTGTCATAATCTTCACCCTTTTCTTTTATAATGGAATGAGGGATACTATGGAAGAAAAAATCAAAGAAAGAGTATTAAAAGGAGCTGCCTATTTGGTGCTTCATCAAAGTAATGTTAGAGAAGTTGCGGAATACTTAGGATGTTCAAAAAGTACAGTCCATAAAGACTTAACGATTCGTCTATATCGATTAGATAGAGGGTTATATAAAAAGGTGCAATGGATATTTTCAACCAATAAGAGTGAACGGCATATTCGAGGTGGAGAAACAACAAAAGCCAAATACCAAAAGAAAAAATTCTAATTCTAAGAAAAAAATGTCAAAGTATGATATAATCACTTGGGTGATGCTTATGAAACAAAATTATCGTGATTCAAAACTGTGGAGCACAATCCTCGTGATAATCACTTATGCTTTCGCATTTGGTGGTGCTTGTTTGAGTTATTTTCTAGTACCGATTGAACACCTATTGTTCAAATTTTTGCTTTGTGATATAGTGGCTACTCTTGTTGTCTATTTAGGCAGTTGCATCTTTCGAAATGCATCCGTATATGATCCATATTGGAGTGTTGCGCCAATGGTGATGACACCATTATTTATCTATTTCACAGTTGGATTTCATCTATATACGATTATTATTTTAATCCTCATAGAATTATGGGGAATTCGATTGACCTTGAACTGGTTTCATCGCTTTCAAGGGCTATCACACCAAGACTGGCGCTATACGCATTTTCAAACCAAGCATCCTAAGTTATGGTGGTTGATTTCACTAGGAGGAATTCATCTTTTGCCTACACTCGTTGTGTTTATGGCGATGCTACCCGTATTTTCTTATGTCAATGCCTTTTATAAACCAGTCGAAATCAATGGCACCATTGTCATTTGTATTTGTGTTTCACTTTTGGGAATTGTACTCGAAACGCTTGCGGACATCCAAATGGATCAGTTCAAAAAGCATGCAAGTGCAAAAGAGATTAATCGAATAGGACTTTGGAAAAAGAGTCGACATCCCAATTATTTTGGTGAGATTGTATTTTGGATAAGTATGTTCTTATTTTGTATATCAGTAGCAGGTAATATGTGGGTAATGGTATTTAGTCCACTTGTTGTCTTTTTATTATTTGGGGTGGTGAGCATTCCAATGATGGAAAAAAGGCAACTACAAACCAAACCGGAGTATGAAAAATACAAAAAAGAAACCAACTTATTATTGCCCATTTTAGCACCAAATGTAACGGAAGATAAACAAAATCAAAAATATAAAAAATAGTTCTCCCATTATATAAGGAGAACTATTTTTACATTTCCATCATTGAAGAAGAAGTAAGATACATTTGAATGATTTTATCTAACAAATCAGTATGATGAAAATTTTGATTATAAATAATATAGTTGTTGCGCACCATGCTCAAATTTTCAATGGGTAAAACTGTAATTTTCCCCTTTTTTAATTCATCCATACAAGCACTTTTAGCCAAAATCGAAATACCAATCTCTTTGCGGATTAAATCTTTAATGGTTGCAATGTTATCTACTTCTAAAATGATATCAAAGTTATCAATAGAATCGTTAATACTTTCTAATGTGGACTCGAACAATCTCCTTGTTGCGGAAGTCTGAAGCCTTAGAATCATTTTTTCTTTTTTCAATTCTGCAATGGATACCTTTTCTTTTTGGGCTAGGGGATGATGATTAGATACCACACATACCAAGTCATCGGTATCTAGCATCAAATAGTGCAAAGTAGAATCATTTGCTTTTCCATCCACAATTGCTAGATCTAATTCATCATTTTCTACCATATTGTATAATTTTTGGGTTGTGTCTGTAATAATGGTAATGGTTAAACCTTTATTTTGACTACTCAATTTAGCTAAAATTTCGGTAATTTGATTGCTTTCTGCTGTATGGGTAATGCCAATGCGAACAGTAGTCATATGCTTTTGAATGTTTGTCATTTCGGCATACATTTTTTCTTCTAAGGCTTGGAACCGTTTGGCGTATTGGATAACAATTTCACCTGCAGGGGTAGGTTTTAATTCACCCTTTTTACGAATCAATAGTTTGGTTTCAGTTTCCTCTTCAAGACTACGAATATGGTGACTCACGGCAGGTTGAGTAAGAGAAAGTACTTGTGCAGCCTTACTAAAATTTTGTTCTTCCATTACGGTTAACAGGGTTTTTAATCGAATATCTATCATTATTTCTCCGTTCTATTATAAATTAAATTTATCAATATCTAAAAAAATATAATTTGACTTTATAGCAAAAAAGTTGTATAATATTATAACATAATTCAAAATCATCTGCAAGTGATAACAAAAAAGAATCATGAAAATCAAATTATTGTATAAATTGTACTACAAGGGGTGATATCTATGCAACCAACATTTTACGAAAAATTGGGAATTACATCCCCAACGGCTATCATTATTATTTCTATTGCATTGATGTTATTTTTAGGATTTGCAATGACAAGAATTACAAAGTTGTTGAAGTTACCGAATGTAACAGCCTACATCTTAACAGGGATTTTGATAGGACCTTATTGCATCGATTTGGTTCCTGAACAAATCGTGGATGGAATGAGTTTTTTGTCTGATATTGCTCTTGCCTTTATTGCTTTTAGTACGGGTGAATTTTTTCGATTTTCCATATTAAAGAAAAACGGAATGAAAGTGGTTGTCATTACACTATTAGAGGCATGCCTTGCTTCTGTCTTTGTTTTTGTTTTGACGTATGGTATTTTACATTTGAATTTAGCTTTCTCTCTCGTTATTTCGGCCCTTGCTGCAGCGACTGCTCCAGCATCTACAATGATGACGATTCGTCAAACCAGAGCAAAAGGTGATTTTGTCGATACTCTCTTACAAGTCGTTGCACTAGATGATATTGTAGGACTTGTTGCTTATAGCATTGCCATATCTGTTGCTGTCGCTTTAATGAGTAGTACAACAGGTTTTCAAATTGTGAGTGTCTTGCGGCCCATTGGTATCAATATTGGCGTTCTCCTTTTGGGCGGTCTATTTGGTTTTATTATGAAATGGATGATGCCCAAAAAAAGATCAACAGATAATCGATTAATCATTTCAATAGCACTCATCTTTTTGTTTTGTGGGATATGCGCTATGTTAGATATTTCGCCACTACTTGGTTGTATGTCGATGGGAATGATTTATATCAATATTACCAATGATGATAAATTGTTTAAGCAACTCAACTATTTTAGTCCACCGATATTATTGTTGTTTTTTGTGAGATCGGGTGTGAATTTTAAATTAGATAGTTTAGTGAATACTTCTAGTTCCATCGGTAGCACTCCTTTATTTGTGGTGGGGATACTCTATTTTTTAGTGCGAATCATTGGAAAATATGTAGGCGCCTTTTTGGGTTGCTTATGTGTCAAAAAGAAAAAGGAAGTACGAAATTATTTAGGGTTAGCCTTAATTCCTCAAGCGGGTGTAGCCATTGGTCTTGCGGCACTGGGGGCACGAAGTTTAGGGGGAGAAATGGGAAGTGCACTGGAAACCATTATTTTAGCATCGAGTGTCTTGTATGAATTAATTGGACCTGCCTGTGCGAAGGCATCCTTATATTTATCTAAATCATATAGCAATAAATTAGATGATTTGACTACAGTGGTGGAAACCAATCCAGATGGCAGCCCAAAAACAGCAGTCGATATTTTAGTAGAAAGAATCCAGCAGATTCAAACCGAGCTACCTGTTCATGCTGAACATATATCAGAAGAAGAACAAGCCTTTACAGAAGCTGCTGAAGAACAATACCGTATGTCTCATCAGATACGGCGCTCACCATTTAATAGAAGATAGGAGGTAATGGGATGGTAATGATGACATTAATGGATCCAGTAGCCAAATTATTAGGCAACTGGTCATCCACATTTAATATTTGGAGTATTTTATTAAGAATTGTTTTATCTGTTCTTTTGGCATCTATTATTGGATATGAACGTTCTAGTAAAAGACATGCAGCAGGGCTAAGAACGTTTATATTGGTTTCTTTAGCCTCGACTATTGCAATGATGTTGGATTTGTTTTTAAAAGAAGAAGGAAGTGCTACTTTTTATTTGGTTTCCGCATCAACCATTATTGCAATTGCAATTATTAGTGCGAATACGATTTTATATAGTTCAAGAAATCAAATCAAAGGACTGACGACATCAGTTGGACTTTGGGCATGTGGGATTTTAGGACTTGCTGTAGGGGCATGTTGCTACACAATTGTAATCATTTGTTTTATTTCTTACCTTTGTATTTTATCGTTGTTCCCAAGATTAGAAGCCTATTTTAAAAATCGCTCCAATCATTTTGAGGTGCACTTAGAACTTAAAAATATCAGTTATTTACAAGACTTTGTCGCGGTGATTCGAAAATTGGGTTTGACCATTGATGATATCGAATCCAATCCAGCATATTTAAACTCTGGCTTAAGCGTATATTCTGTTTCTATTTCTATCCATAGTCAGGAACTTAAGAAATATAAGACACATAAAGAAATCATTGAGGCACTTCAATCTTTAGATTATATTTATCACATTGAAGAAATGAATTAACATAAAAACAGATGTTTGCAAAAGGCAAACATCTATTTTATTTTTATATGTGCTGATTCATATGGATTTGAATCATATTATTGGTCAAATTGATGAGCAATTGAGTGACGAATTGGTATTCTTCAACGGGCAGTTGGACAGTAAGTGAAACTTTTGTCGCAAAACTACGACTGATAATGTGATAGGATTTGAGTCGGTTTTCAATGATATCTAAATAAGGGTAATCAAAGGTCAATTGGATTTCCATATATTCAACCATGGGAACTATGCCTGCTTCTTTTAAGGCAAGACTCGCCGCTGTGCTATAGGCACGCACAAGACCACCAGCGCCTAATTTAATTCCGCCAAAATAACGGGTCACTACACAAGCAAAATTGGTTATTTCATTTTTACGAAACACATCTAATACAGGAAGTCCTGCTGTACCACTAGGCTCTCCGTCGTCACTATAATGTCCAGCCTCACCGCTTTTTCCAATCGTATATGCGGTGATATGATGGGTAGCGTCACTCAATTCGTGACGCACGTCATCAAAAAAAGCTTTTGCTTCCTCCACAGAGGAAACTGGGCAAAGGGTAGTAATAAATTCACTTTTGGTTATTTCATAAGTTATTCGTACTTTTTTTGCAATTGTATTCATTTTTCTCACCTTCTTTATTATATCATAAATTGTTTTTTCATCGCTAGAATTGCAATTTTTATTCATTCAAATAGGCGAAAATAAAGCGGAAAAATAATGCTCTTTTATTTGATATTTAGCCCATTTTATGGTATAATATTTAAGTATGCATTTTGTTTATGGAGCAGGGGGAAAAACAAAATGCAAGTGTTGGAGGAATAATTTATGGAAAACAACTATATGAATGATGCCCTACTTGGGAAAATTTCACGTGAACAAAATGTGCGAATTGGCCAAATTAGAGCTGTGTTAGAATTGATTGAAGGAGGAGCAACGGTTCCTTTTATCGCTCGTTATCGTAAGGAAGTAACTGGTAATTTAGATGAAGAACAAATTAGAGCGATTTATCAAGAATGGGACTATGGACAAAAGTTAGCTGCTCGTAAAGAAGACGTTATGCGTCTTATTGAAGAAAAAGGAAAATTAACTGATGAAATTAGAATGGGCATTATCAATGCGACTAAGTTATCAGAAATTGAAGATATTTATCGTCCATTTAAGGAAAAGAAAAAAACACGTGCAACCGATGCGAAGAAGAAAGGTTTAGAACCACTTGCGGAATACCTACTTTCTTTCCCACTTGAAGGAAATGTGGAAGAAGAAGCAAGTCAATATGTCACTAACCTTGAAGGTAAAACAGACGAAGAACTAGAAGCAATGAAAAAAGAAGGTGTCATTGTCAAAAATGTGGCTGAAGCAATTCAAGGAGCAAAAGACATTATCGCTGAAATTGTATCAGATGAACCAAAATATCGGGCATGGATTCGTGAAAATTTTGAAAATGAAGCAAAAATGAAATCAGAAGTCAAAGATGATGCAGTAGATGAAAAGAAAGTATATGAAATGTACTATGCTTATGAAGAACCACTAAAAACAATCAAATTGCACCGTATCTTGGCCTTAAACCGTGCAGAGGATGAAAAGGTAGTCAAAGTAACAATTGTTGAAGATTATGCTAAAGTATTAGATTATATTTGTGGTGATATGGTTAAAGTTAATGAATCTATTACAGCACCTTATGTAAAAGAAGCAGCTCAAGATGGATATGATCGTTTGATTAAACCTGCTATTATTCGTGAAATTCGTGGTGAATTAAAAGATAAAGCAGAAGATCAAGCTATTCATATTTTTGGTGAAAACTTAAGAAACTATCTATTACAACCTCCAATGAAAGGAAAAGTAGTATTAGGTGTTGACCCTGCATTTAGAACGGGTTGTAAACTTGCTGTAGTAGATGCAACTGGAAAATTATTAGAAAAGAGTGTAATGTATCCACACCAAAAGAATAAAGGGGAAGTGGTTCCACCAGCACGTTATCAAGCAGCCGTAGATATATTCTGTGAGCTTGTCAATAAACACAATGTAGAAGTGGTGGCTATGGGAAATGGTACCGCAAGTCGTGAAACAGAAGCATTTGTTGCTAGCACATTAAAATTAATTGATCGTGATGTGAAATATATCATTGTTAATGAAGCTGGCGCATCTGTTTATTCTGCATCTGATTTGGCGCGTGAAGAATTCCCTGACTTTTCTGTTGAAGAACGTTCAGCCATTTCTATTGCTCGCCGTTTACAAGATCCACTATCTGAGTTAGTTAAAATTGATCCTAAATCTATTGGTGTAGGTCAATATCAACATGATGTGAGCCAATCTAAACTAGCCGATTCACTTGACTTTGTTGTAGAAACCGCAGTTAACCAAGTGGGTGTAAATATCAATACTGCATCTTATTCTTTATTGAAATATGTTGCGGGTTTAAATGCAGGTACAGCTAAAAAGATTGTAGCTTATCGTGAAGAAAATGGTCGTTTTGAAAACAGAAATGATATCAAAGTCAAAGGGGTAGGACCAAAAGCATTAGAACAAGCCATCGGTTTCTTGCGTATTGTGGATGGAAATGAACCACTTGATATGACAGGAATTCACCCTGAAAGTTACGAAACAGCTCGTGCTATTTTAGAAAAAATGAACTTTACTTCAGCTGATTTAGGTAAAGCAGAATTGGTTGAAAAAGTAAAGAGTTTAACCAATGAAGAAAAAGCGGCTATGATTTCAGAATTAAATGTAGGTGAATATACATTCCAAGATATCTTAGATGCATTTGTTTCACCATTACGTGACCCACGTGATATGATTGAAGCACCAGTTTTAAGAGGCGATATTTTAGAGTTAGAAGACTTAGCTGCAGGTATGGAATTGCAAGGTACAGTTCGTAATGTAACTGATTTTGGAGCCTTTGTAGATTGTGGATTACATGATGATGGATTAGTTCACGTTTCTAAAATGTCGACAAAATTTATCAAGCATCCATTAGAAGCTGTTCATGTTGGTCAAATTGTAAAAGTTTGGGTATTAGAAGTGGATTTACAAAAAGGTCGTTTGCAATTAACGATGATTGATCCAGATGCACCAAAACCAGAACCAGAACGTAGACAGCCAAAACCAAAACAACAAAGAAGACCACAAATCGATCCAGAAGCAGAAAAACAACGCAAACAACGTCTTGAACAAAAGGCAAAACGTGAAGAATATAGACGTCGTCAAGAGGAAAGATTTGAAAAGCAAATCCAAGCGTTGAGAAATAAATTTGGAAATTAATCATTTATATTAAAGGAGGAATCATTATGGTATTCGAAAAAGTACAACAAATCATTTCAGAAGAACTGAACATTGCAAAAGAAAAAATTACAATGGAAACTCACCTTGTAGATGATTTAGGTGCAGATTCTTTAGATGCAGTAGAACTTATCATGGCTTTAGAAGATGAATTTGGTCTTGAAGTGGACGATGATGCTGCACAAGGTATGAAATATGTAAAGGATTTAGTAAACTATATCGAAGCACATAAATAAAAGAAAAAGATACGCCTTTTTAAGGTGTATTCTTTTTTTGAATTATTTAGTTTGACATTAAAAATAAATTGTTTTATAATATAAATAGAAGAATCAATTATAATATAAGAGGTGGAAAATGGCTGAGGAAAAAACAACAACAAATAAGGCAAAAAAAGCGACAACATCCAAAAAAGAAACAGTTGCGCCAAAGGAAGAAAACAAAAAAGAAGAAACTGCGAAAAAGGCGGCAACAACAAAAACTGTAAAAACAGCCGCTTCTAAGCCGGCAGCTAAAAAAACAACATCTAAAAAGACACCAACAAAACCAGCAGTCAATGTGAAACACATCACATCTACTAAAATTGACCCAAGAACAGGTTTGGTGAAAACGACAACCAAAAAGCCTAAAGAAGAAAAGGTTGAAACGAAGCCCATTGTAGTAGAGGAAACGCCTAAGAAAAAAGTAACCCAAAAACGTCCGAAGAAAAAGGCTCAAGAGCTAACGATTGAACCAGAAATCACCCAAAAACCGAAAGAAATTGTTCGCCCTACTCCTAAGAAGGCCAAACAATGGAATAAAGAAGAAAAACAATTGCTTAAAAAATTAGATGAATCGTTTAGTACAGTTGCCAATATGACGATGGTTATTGAAGAGCGTACAATGGATAAAAAAAATATACCCGATTTAACTATTGGTGAACTTCATTTAATAGAAATGGTCAATCGGTACAATAATAAACCGATGACACTCATTGCCAATCAGCTGCACATTACAGTTGGTGCAATGACCATTTGTCTCAATCGTTTGGTTCAAAAAGGCTATTTATTAAGAACCAGAGATGAAATGGATCGAAGAGTGATTTTACTCAGTATAACCCCAGAAGGAAAAAAAGTACTGAAATTTCATAACAAATTTCATGATGATATCTTAGGCATTGTTTTAGATACTATCCCGCTTGCTACGGCGGTAAAAGTAATGAATCAATTTGCTTATGTACTGGAATTGTATTATAATCCTAGTCTAGCTGAGGTGGCAGAAAAGAAGACGTCAAAAAAGGAGAAAAAATAAATGAAAAAGTTATACATTCAAAGAAGAAAGGCCTTGTTTGATCAATTGAAAGAACAAGCCATTGTGATTTTACATTCAGGTTTTCAACAATTCAAAACAGCCGATGCGGAATATCCATTTGTTGTGAATCATAATTTTTATTATCTAACAGGAATAGATCAAGCCGATGTGACTTTAGTGATAGGTAAATTTGCTGGCGAATATAAGGAATGGTTATTTCTAGAAGCCATTGACGAAGTGATGGCCAAATGGGTAGGTAGAACGCTATCCAAAACAGAAGCTTCCGCCATATCAGGTATCAAAGAAGAGCATATTGGTTACAATGATGAGTTCAATCGCTTTTTGACTTCTACTTTACAGCCAACCAGACATTTTGTTCATGTGGCAGATATCGTTTATTTGGACTTAGAGCGAAGACCACAGGCTTTATACAATACCTTTGCTTTAATGCTATCCAGAAAGATTCGCAAAGAGTACCCAAGCATTAAAATCGAAAATATTTACGCAACACTCTTACGCTTTAGAATGATTAAATCAGAAGCAGAAGTCAAGCTTATTCAAGAATCAATCGGAACAACCAAGCGGGCGATTTACAATGTCATGTCACATGCCAAATTGCACCAAGAAGAAAGTATTGCGCAAGCCTATCATGATTTTGTGTTAACATCCGAAAAGAAAATCAATTCCTTTGAAGCCATTGTTGCGGCAGGAAAAAATGCAACAGTATTACATTATGTAGCCAACAATAGCCCAATCGAAAAGAATACTTTGATGTTAATGGATGTAGGATGTTATACAGAACACTATTCTTCAGATATTTCTAGAACTTTCCCAGTAAGTGGTACGTTTACTCCTCGTCAAAAGGAAGTTTATGAAGTGGTATTAGATTGTAATCAAAAATGTATTGAATATGCTAAAGCAGGAATGAGCTGGAAAACACTCAATGATTATGCTAAAGGATTACTTGCGGCAGGATGCAAGAAATTAGGACTTATTCAAGAAGATAGTGAACTATCGAAATATTATTTTCATTCTATTGGCCACTCTTTAGGATTAGATGTACATGATCCATCTATTGACAATTTGGGATTATTAGAGGGGATGGTCATTACAATTGAACCTGGATTATACATTGCAGAAGAAGGGATTGGCATTCGTATTGAGGATGATATTCAGATTACGAAAGATAAAGCAATTGTATTATCAAGTGATATCATCAAAGAAGTAAAAGATATTGAAGAAATGATGCGTCAACATTAAAAAATAATAGAGTTTGAATTTCAATTGAATTCAAACTCTTTTTTTGTATGGAAATCATTAAAATATAAAATACTATAGGTATGAAAGCAAAAATAATGGTTTATATTCAACAAATTCAATATCTCAACCAAAAGATGAAATTATCGGTTTTTTCCGCAAGTCTTGTGTTTTATTTGCTCTTAACCATCATTCCTTTTGGAGAGATGATTCAATATATGCTTTGGAAGTTGCGGATAAAAGAAGCTGAAGCCAATCTCTTTTCATTTACCAATGGAATTATACCCTCTCTTTTTTTGTGCATCCAACTCATTTGGGTAGCATCTAAATTATTACACACGCTTCATTTGATTTCCGATTTGATGTATTATGACGTCAAAGAAAGATCCCACTTAAAACTGAGAATCCTATCCTTTATCTATATGATTGGCATATTGGTTGTGACTATACTACTGATTCTGATTTTATTTTATATTTCGCATATCAAGTATACTTTCCCATGGGGCATTCGATTTGTCATTTCATTTATTGAATTTTTATTTCCATTTATCTGGCTCAATGTTTTATTTTTGCTCATCTACAAATATGTTATTCCGATACCCATTCGGTTTCAAGAAACCCTTCCGATAGCTTTAATTACATCGTTTTTCATTTATATTTTATTAAGACTTTATCAGGAAATTGTTTATGGTTATTTTTTGACCAAATATCAAACTGTATATGGAAACTTTGCCTCTACCATTAGTTTTTTGATTTGGTTATATCTAACTTGCTATATTTTTCTAATGGGAATGGTGTATTTATTCGTCAAAAATAAGTATAAAAAAACCTGAGTAAACATATACTATTCTTGGACATGAAAGAGGTGCAATGATGAAAGGGTTAATTCGATTCCTTACGGTTGCATTGGTCATGTTCACCATATTTTTCACAACAACCTTAATAAAAGCCGAAGCGAGTGGTTGGGGCTTTAGAAGAAATGGCGAGCACCTTGTACCAGAAATTGGGAAATACCAAGAGATTTTAAAAGGTACAAACAGTTATTATGTGGGAAGTGACCCAAGTAGTATATACTTGACGTTTGATGCGGGATACGATAATGGAAATTTAAGTGGTATCTTAGATACGCTTAAAGAAAAAGAAGTGAAGGCCACCTTTTTTGTTACAGGCGATTTTGTCAAAAGATTTCCTGAATTAACACTACGATTAGTACAAGAAGGTCACGCGGTGGCCAATCACTCGTATTCACATAAACGAATGACGAGTCTATCTAAAGACGATCTTGAAAGCGATATTAAAAAGTTAGAAGACGCTTTCTATAATTTAACCAATACTACGATGCCTGCATATTTTAGACCCCCAGAAGGTGATTTTGACCGAAGATCCTTAGAATATTTAACACAAATGGGTTACAAGACGGTATTTTGGTCAATTGCCTATAAAGATTGGGATACGAACAATCAAAAAGGTGCTGATAGTTGTGTAAAGACGATTATGGATAATCTCCATGATGGCGCAATTATCTTAATGCATAGTGTATCAAGTAGTAACAATGAAGCGCTACCACGCGTAATTGATGCAATTCATGAGAAAGGTTATACTTTCAAAACGGTATTAGATTTATAAGGTTGGAAAAAGTGCTAAAGTGAAACTTTAGCACTCTTTTTTATTAATCAAGCAAAATACAAATTTTTTATTATTTTTTCAATTTATAGCATAATTCGACAAAATATAACAACTGAATGATGTAATATAGAACTAGAAATACATTGGGAGGGGGGAGATACCAATGGGCTAGTTAGATTTGCATCAAAATATTTATAGAGGAGGAAAGAAAAAATGAAATTAATTAAAAAATTATTTGTATTCAGTATGATGCCAGCGATTATGGCAGTATTGTGCCTTGGTGCATTCAAGGCGGATGCAGCAAAGAGTTCGACCTATACCAATTGGGTATTAAAGTTTAACCAAGGAGGAATGAAGGAAATCTATAATGATTCACAATCCGTTTCTGTGCTTTCAACAGGATTTTCCATTCAGTTTAATTATCTTCCTGGTGGACATAGTACAATAGGGAAATATTCTTTGTATAAGGTAGTGAACAACTATTTATTACCAGTTGTTACAGATCAAGGACTTCCAAATGAAGAAGACCCAGTTGTATTTAATCAAACAGGAACATTTGTTCTTCGTGGTTCCTCATATACGCTTGATGAAAATCAAAATTGGGTAAAATTTGGAGAAGATTGTAATTATCGTTTTAGTGTAGTCAATCCAACTACAGAGTACACCAATTGGAATGTAAATGGTTTGGCAATTGGAGAAAACACTGCACCTTTAACAGTTAAGTCATCTAATGGCTTATCCATTCACTTTGATTATCTTCCTGGTGGACATATTACAATGGGAAAATATTCATTATATAAATTGGAAAATGGTATTTTTGAACCTATTGCTGTGAATCAAAGTGTTGCAAATGAAGAAGATCCAATTCACGTTGGTTTATATGGAACATTCCTACTCGTTGGAGAGACTTATCAATATACATTTATAGAAGAGGGTGAAGAGTGGCTAAAAATTGGTAACGATTGCAACTTTACTTTTACCATAGAAAGATAACAATAAAAGATGAGCGTCGGTCTGCTATTTGACAATGACTAAACCCTTTAGCAGATACATAGATATAAAAAAAGGAGATACCGAAATTGTATCTCCTTTTATTTTTAAGCCCATGTTGCTTTTAAGGTAATGGCACCAACAGGCTCTCTTCTTACATTTTTCAAAAAACGGGTTGCACTATCACCAGTTTCTGTTTGATTATTATATGTGATGATCCATCCCGCAAAATGATAGCCTTCTTTTATAGGTTCATTGATGGTAATGCTATTACGCATCATTGCACTTTCTAATTCAGTAGGAGTTAATCCACCGGTTTGGGCATTTTTATTGGCTTCAATTTCACGAGCGGTTGGTTCATGAATAACCGTATAAGATGTAGGATTGGTTACATCCTCAGGAAGTGTTCCACCATCATAATCATAGGTAATTTCATAAGGATGTGGTTCCCAAATGGCAAACAAAGTCATAGACTTCTCAAATACATGAGTGGAAAGATCAAGTGGTGTACCACTACCATCTTTGTTATCAAACCAACCATAAAAGTCATAATGTTCTCTCACCAATAAGGATGCATCTGGTGCATTAATCGTGCCATCTTCTTTAATCAATTCCGAATCCAGTTTAAAACCCGTTAAACCAGGGGCACTAAAACTCACCCTTTTTGGTGATTTGAAACCAACAATTGCTAATACCAATAGACCGACAAAGACTACGCTAATCGCTACAATGGTAAAGATACGTTTTTTTCCCATTTTAGGTTTATTTTCATTGGATTTGGATTTTTTTTCTAATACTTCATTTTGGATTTCTTCCATTATATTACCTCCATTATCAATTGTGTATTATACCATAAAGTTTTGCTTTTCGCAATATAAAACCATTAAACTTTATTTAAATTTCAGAATATGGTATAATAATAGGGTGAAAACGAAAAATTTGTAGAAGGAGTGTAGCAAAAAATGGTTACAAATGTAGTAGCAAAAAATCAAGAAATTTTATTGACCATCAAAAGAATTGGCATCAATGGAGAAGGGATAGGATATTATAAACGCCTAGCCATATTTGTAGAAGGCGCGTTACCAGGTGAAGAGGCAGTAGTCAAAATTACCGAAGTGAGTGAGCAATTTGCAAGAGCTGATTTGGTGCGCATCAAAAAAGAAAAATCAAAAGACCGGGTCAATCCCGCTTGCCCTTATTATGAAAAGTGTGGTGGATGTCAGTTACAACACGTAGCATATCCAGCACAACTGGCTTTCAAAAAAGAAATTGTCAAATCTTCTTTTGATAAGTATTATGATGGAACATTGAATGAAAAAATATTAAAAGAGACTATTGGTATGGAAGAACCATACTATTACCGAAATAAAGTCAAATTACCAGTTCGATATAACGGAGAAAATTTAGTAACGGGTTTATATAAAGCAGATACCAATCAATTGGTGTATATTGATCAGTGTTTAATAGAAAAAAAAGATATCCGAGCAGCAATAGATGAAATTTGTCAATATCTTACCCATCATCAAGTGATTGCTTATAATCCGAGACTTCATGATGGTGTACTTCGTCATATCGTTGCTAGAAGTTCGGCGTATTCCAATGAAATTCAAGTGACTTTAATTTTATACAAAAGAGATCAAAGAACCATCAATATCGCTAAAGATTTGATTCATATCAATCATGTGGAAAGTGTATACGTCAGCATCAATAGTGATTTAGAATCGATTGAAAACTTTGGAACAGAGACCTTTAAAGTTGCGGGAAAAGACACCATTACGGAGCAACTGGGTGATTATACCTTTGACCTCCTTCCAACAGCCTTCTTTCAACTCAATCTCAAACAAACCGAAAAATTATATACTGAAATTGTCAAAGTAGCGAAGCTGAAAGGCTATGAAAAAGTAGTCGATGGCTATTGTGGGGTAGGAACCATCGGACTTTGGTTATCTAAATATGCCAAAGAAGTAAGAGGGATTGATGCCAACAAAGAAGCCATTACCAATGCCAATCACAATGTCAAAGAAAATCACATTCAAAATGCCCAGTTTTATAGTGGCAGTATGCTCAGTTACTTAAGCAAATGGGAAAAAGAGGGATTTAGTCCTGATGTTCTTGTCGTAGATCCTCCAAGAGTAGGAATGGAACTGAAATTGATTCATTATTTACAAGAGCATCCTGTTAAAAAGATCATTTATGTGTCTTGTAATCCTTCTACCCTTGCCAAAAATTGCAACCACTTGCAGAAGAAATATCACATCTTATCTATCCAACCTTTGGATATGTTCCCTCAAACTGCTAATGTAGAATGTGTGGTTTGTTTAGAAAGAAGATAATTGTATTTTATAAAATTTTTTGATGATTAGGTAGCATTGAAAGTTTTAAAAATGTTTGATCGAATGAAAAATTCGGTAATAGGTTTGTTAGTAATGATTACATTGATATAAAATAGATAATCAAGAATTAAATAAGAAAAATAATAAATAAAGGGGGGATGAAATATGAATATTATAAAATCGATACATATTGAAATGTTATTATGGCAATTAAAATTATCACCTTTAATAGATAAAATTAGTGCAAAAACTTTAAAGAAAACCATAAAAATTTTAATAATAATTTTTTCAATTTTATTAGAATTTTTGGGCTTGGTGTTCATACTTTTTTGGTATTTAGCAGTGTGCTTTTTCATATCGTTAGCAATTGCCTGTGTTGTATTTTTGTTTATTGAGTATGATACACAACAAAAAACTCAATTAGTACAAGTTATCACTGCTATTTTAGCATTGATTGGAGTTCTATTTAACATACAATCTCATGATAAAAAAGAATATAAAGCTAAAAAACGTATGGTGTATTTGAATTTGATTAAGTATTTTGGAACACAATTAGACAAAATACGTGACGGACAGAGAATAGACAAGTTTTTAAATTTTGAAGAAATATTAATATATTCTAGTAAAACAGTAATTAATTTGTTAGCGGATATTAATGATTCAAGTATAGATATATTATCTGATGAAGAAATCCCATATATTATAGAAAAAATTGCATATTTAATTGATATAATTCGCATAGAAATATCATATTTTCCTAACTTTATATTTTTTATGAATAGATTTCACCAAGTAAATTATATTGACGTTATGGATAACATTAAACGTAAACGGTTGAGAAAACCATTTTCAAAAGAAGCAATTAATGGTACTGAAGAGGATGAATAAATTTTTCGTTTTTATGTAAGTACATAAAAAG
>JAMPAL010000031.1 GCA_023667245.1 Anaeroplasma bactoclasticum | reverse complement strand
TTTTTTAAAGGATGCACCGAGTGTATATTTTTCTAAAGATATATTCAAGCATAATTTAAAAATGGCAGTTATAGAAGCAAAAGATAATGTAGAGCAAGCTTTGGATAAAATGAATGAATATTATTTAAGTGTAAGTGATAGTGATTTGAAAATAAGTGAAATGTATCGGTATCACTTGGGATTGATTTATTTAGCGCAAAGAAGATATCAAGATATGGTGATTATGCTTTCTCAAGGGGTTTTATCAGCGCGAATTGTAAAATTACTTGCTGTGGGAGTACATCATTTAGAAAGTATATCAGAGTATCTTTCTATAGTTAAACTCATCAATCATTATGAGTTTGCGAAATATGATGAATTGGTGAAAAATTTTTGTACATATGTGACGATGAAAATAGAAAACACAAGTATACAACGATTACAAGGGTATTTGAAGACAAATGTGTTTCAATTGCTAAAGTATTATTTTGACAGCATTGTTTATGAAAATGTGATTGAAGAAATGTTCCATTTAAGTGTCAAGAGCAGTAAATATAAAGAAGCTTGCCAATTGATTATGCGCATATTTGCGGGACTAGAACAAGATATTCTCAATCGATAGACCAAATCTCTTTTAAAAAAGTTTGAAATGAGGTATAATAGTTAAATAGAAATGAAGAATGAGAGGTCTTTTTATGAATCCATTTATTGAAACATTGAATAGAAAAGCAAAAACAAAGGCCTTCATAGAATTGGAAAACTATGCTAGCGAACATCAAGTTCCAATTATTCAATATGAATCGCTCATGATGTTACAAATGTTGATTCGTACCAAACATGTGAAAACTATTCTAGAAATTGGTACAGCAATTGCGTATTCAGCACTTCAAATGGCTGTTCTTTCGAAAGATATTCATATTGATACATTGGAAAGAGATGAAAAAATGGTAACGATTGCCACTCAAAATATCCAACAATTCGGAAAACAAGAACAAATTCATTTGCATTTTGTAGATGCATTAGAAGTTGATTTTAGCCAACTTCAACCGGAATATGATCTTATCTTTATTGATGCAGCTAAGGCACAATATCAAAAGTTTTTTGAACGTTTTGTACCACTTCTCTCACCTCAGGGTATGATAGTTACAGATAATATCTTATTTCATGGGTGTGTAGAACAAAGTTTATCGGATTCTTTGAAACTGAGTAAAAATGTTCAACATCTTGTTAAAAAAATAGACCAATACAATCATTTTTTAAATGCACTACCAGAAATGGAAACATATTATTTTGATTTAGGTGATGGACTAGCTATCACAATGAGGAAATAAGATGAAACAATTTATTTTTGAACCTGTATCTTTTCGTCAAGCCAAACGATGGATAAAACGAAAAAAAGTAGAACATATATCCATACCAGTATTGGATTTTTCTTTGTCGTATTCAAAAGGATATAATCTTAGGCAAATTCAATATTTGATTAATCAGAAGGGAACGATAAAAATATCTATCAATATGATGCGATTGTTCCATGAAAATGATTTAGAACAGGTATTGTCTTTTTTTCAATATATCAATATAGAAGATATAGAATATATTTTTTACACCGATTTAGGACTTTATCAAATGCTTGTTGCACAAGGCTATCAAAATAAATTGGTTTATGATGCGCATACCTATTTAACAAATGCAAGTGATGTAACAGAATATGCAAGACTCAATCAAAATGTTGTGGTTTCAAATCAAATTTCGATAGAAGAATTAAAGACTATATTAGATAATATTACTAAACCAGTGATAATACATGGATTTGGACAATCTATTATTTTTTACTCGCGGAGGAAATTATTAACAAGGTACTTTGAATATCGTCATTTGAAGTCAAACCCCCAACAACTACAATATGCGCTACAAGAAGAATTTCGTACAGATCAATATCCAATTGTTGAAAAAACTTTTGGTACCTTCATATATGAGAAAGGCTTTTATTATTTGTTCGAAGAATTGGATCAATTGCCACATGTTTCACATATTCTTATTCATTGTGGTACCTTAAACGAAAAGCATTTTGAAATGGTAGTGGATAGCTATTTGACACAACAGTTAGAATTGTTACAGAAACTTCCATTGGATTTATCAAAAGGTATTATGAAAGAGCATTCTGTGCTTCGTAAAGAAAAGGAGAACTAGTATGCAGAAGATAGAGTTATTAGCACCTGCTGGAAATTTAGAAAAAGCAAAAATTGCATTAGAATATGGAGCAGATGCGGTATACATTGGCGGGAAAGCATTTAGTCTGCGTGCAAGGGCATCGAATTTTGATTTGCAAGATATTGAAGCGTTATGTATCTTTGCACATAAACGACACAAAAAAGTTTATGTGACAACCAATATTTTGCCTCATGATGAGGATATGGAAGGATTAGATACCTATTTGTTAGAATTGGGGCGTGCAAAAGTGGATGCCATTATTACCTCAAGTTTAACTATTATTTTGCGTGCCAAACAATTGATTCCTCAAGTAGAACGTCATATTTCTACCCAAATGTCAGTAACGAATCATCAAACCCTTCTTTTTTATCAACAATTAGGCTGCCACCGAGTGGTTTTGGCAAGGGAAGTCAGTTTAACGGAGATGGAACAAATTGCTAGATATCATGTGACTGAACTAGAGGTATTTATCCATGGTGGGATGTGTTCTAGTTATTCTGGGCGTTGTGTATTGAGTAATCATTTGACCAATCGTGATGCCAATCGAGGGGGATGTGCTCATTCTTGTCGGTGGAACTATCATCTTTTAAAAAAAGGAAAACCACTTGAAGAAAAAGAGGTCTTCTTTAATATGGGGTCAAAAGATTTGATGGCCATTCGCTTTATTCCTCAACTAATCGATATGGGGATTGCTTCACTAAAGATTGAAGGAAGAATGAAATCTGCTTATTATTTAGCAACAGTAGTTAGATGTTACCGGATGTTAATAGATCAGTATATTGAAAAAGGAAGATTAGAAGATAGTGATTATTTTTATTTTGAAAAGGAAATTGCTAAGGCTGAAAATCGGCTGACCGCAACGGGTTTTTTAAAAGGTGACGTGACTGTTCAAGAACAATTGTATGATACAAGGACGGAATCACCTACAAAAGAATATATAGGTTATGTACTGGACTATCAACCAGATACCCATAGGGCCTTAATTGAACAAAGAAATTACTTTAAATTAGGTGATTTGGTTGAATTCTTTGGTCCAAAATTAGAAAATACGACATGCACAATTATAAATATAGTAGATGCCACCACCAATGAAATATTAGATGTGGCAAGACATCCAATGCAACAATTGTATATCTCTGTGCCATTTTGTGTTCAAAAAGGGGATATGATGCGACTTGTGAAGTAAAATGCTTAAAATCTTGCAAAAGAAAATGGAAATATGATATAATAATGAAGTTAAGAAAGGTAGGTCAATTATGGCACAACAAAAGATCTATTTAACCAAAGAAGGTTATCAAGAGCAATTAAAAAAATATGAAGAATTAAAAGAACGGGAAAAGAAAAATATTATTGCCCTTCAGGAAGCGCGTGCACAAGGGGACTTGTCAGAAAATGCAGATTATGATGCTGCGAGAAATGAACAGGCTTTGATTGCTGCAGCACTAAAAGAAACTGAAAATATTTTAAATAATTATGTTTTAATTACAGAAGAAGAAAATTCAAATCTTGGGAAATTTATTACAGTAAAATTTTTGGATGAAGAAGGTGCAGAAGAAGAGACCTATCAATTGGTAGGTACTATTCAATCGAATCCGTTAGAACAAAAAATTTCTGATGAATCACCACTAGGGAAAGTTGTTCTACACGCAAAAGTTGGTGATATTGTTCTTGTCAATACTGAATCTGGCGATAAGTTTGAGGTAGAAATCATTAATATTGTCAGTGAAGAAGGGAAAAAAACAAAGTCAAAGAAAAAATAAGAGGATATGAAGACAATAGGAATTATTGTGGCGATGCATTTAGAAATGATACAATTGCAAAATCAAGTGGAATCCATTCAAACGAAGGTGATTTGTAATCATACTTTTTATGAGGGAACTTATCATCAAAATAAAATTGTATTTACGAAAGCAGGTATAGGAAAGGTTAATGCGGGAGTAACTACCATTTTAATGATTGAGCACTATCATCCTACGTTGATAGTGAATACAGGAATTGCTGGTGGATACCATCGCGATTTAAAACCACTAGATATTGTCATTGCAAGTCGTCTATTATATGCAGATGTAGATATGACATCAGAGATTGCAGGAGGATATCCATATGGGCAAATTGAAGGACTCCCTCCATACTTTACAACAAATACAAAGTGGGTAAAAAATATTAAACAAGTCGATCATATTTTTTGTGGGGATATCATTACAGGCGATCAGTTTGTGGATAATTATGAAAGAGTAGATACACTTGTTAAACAGAATTTTCCCCAATATAATATACTTGCAGTAGATATGGAGTCATGTGCAATTGCTCATGTTTGCACGATGAATCAAATAGAATGTATCGTTATTCGTTCGATTTCTGATGTAATTGGAAAAAGTAGTGAAATGGATTATCAAACCTTTTCTAGACTTGCTGCGGATCAAGCGAGTCGACTTGTTTTAGAAATGGTAGAAGAAAACTAAAAGATGGAAATTATTTTCCATCTTTTTCCTTTAAACAAAGATACAATTTTGTGAGCCCTCTTTTTTCAATACGTGAAACATAACTTCTACTAATATTGAGACTTTTAGCAATTTCTCGTTGAGTTTCCATAGCATATCCATTTAATCCAAAACGTCGACAGATGATTTCATATTCTCGTTTAGAAAGCGCTTTGAGTGCTTCGTGGATGGCTTGGTGTTCTTCAGCCTTGACAATTTGTTCACTTACAGGTGGTGCTGGATCTTCTATAATATCGCATAGGCGAATTTCATTTCCTTCTTTATCTTCACCGATTGGTGCATAAAGCGAAGTCGTATCTTTCCTTTTTTTATTGCTTCTAATATACATGAGTATTTCGTTTTCAATACATCTTGAAGCGTATGTTGCAAGTTTATTTGTTGCATCAAAGTTAAATGTGTCAACCGCCTTGATTAAACCAAAAGTTCCAATTGATAAAAGATCATCTTTTTCAATTCCTGTATTTTCGAATTTTTTAACAATATGGGCAACCAATCTTAAATTGTGCTCAATTAATTTATTTCTAGCTTCAAAATCTTTCGCTCTCCATTTTGTAAGATATTTGCTTTCCTCTTCGGGTGATAAAACATCTGGAAAGTTTTCAGAATTGATAGCACCAAGTAGTGGAAGCAAAAAAAATGATAGTAATTCGATAATTAACACTCCTTAAAATAAAACGAAATCATAGACAAAAAAGGGAAAATTTAGTATAATAAAACAAAGGATGTGAATCGTATGAACAAGTATATACCCACTATGTTGGCACAAAATGTCTATAATATCGATTTTGCTACATTATATGAGGAAGGGATTAGAAATATACTTTTTGATTTGGATAACACAATTGCAACTTATGAACAAGAAATTGCAACACCAGAACATATTGCTTTTTTTCAACAGTTAAAAACAATAGGATTTCAGGTATATATTTTATCAAATAATCGAAAAAAGAGGGTATATCGATTCATCCAAGGATTATCTATAGATGGAGCGTTGAGTCATGCTCAAAAACCTTTTTCTAGAAAGATATTCAATTATTTACGAAAAAATGCATTACACATAGAGAAAACGATTTTAATTGGAGATCAAATACTAACTGATATATTATGTGCTAATCGCTTAGGTGTGAAATCCATTTTGGTTCAATCTATCTCGCGAAAAACTGAAAAGTGGTATACAAGAATAAATCGTCAAAGAGAAAAAAAGGTCATTCAAAGGATTAAAAAAGAAAATCCCAAGTTAGCAAGTGAATTAATAAAAATGATAACAAAGGAGAAAAACAATGAGTAGATGTATCGGATGTGGTGTTAAAATCCAAACGAATGATCCCAATGCTATAGGATATATACCAGAAATAGCGTTGATTGAACGAGGTGAGCAAGTATATTGCAAAAGATGTTATGATATTCGACATCATAATATCAAATATCTTGCCAATTACAATACAGATGCATATTATGAAAAAATGAAAATAATTCAACGTCAACGCGCATTGGTAGTGTTGATGATAGATGTTCTAGATATATATGGTGGCTTTATTCCTCATCTGTCTACTTGCATCGGTGAAAATCCCGTACTGATTGTAGTCAATAAGGTGGATATCTTGCCAAAAGGATTTCAAATTCAAAAATTGGAAAATAGGATTCGTGAAATTGCCCAAGATCATTCAATCCAGGTTATCGCGATTATGATGATAAGCGCTAAGAAGCCTAAAGATGTTCAAAAGGTCATTGAAAAAATATCTAAGTTAAAATATCCGATTCAGCGTAAAAAAGAACATGGATACATTCGAAATAAAGAAAAAGCAACACGTTTTGGTGATTGCTACATTGTTGGTTGTGCAAGTGTGGGAAAATCTACTTTTATGAATATGGTAGGGAAACTAACTTTACATTATCCAGATGAGGTGATTACCACCAATAGCCAATATCAAACTACATTAGATTTTATCAAATGGCCACTTGATCAAAATAGCAATTTAATTGATACACCAGGTTTGATTAATGAAAAACATTTTGGTGCCTACTTAAATAATGAATCTATTCAATTGTTGATACCCAAAACATATATTAAACCAAGAACATATCAGTTGCATACAGAACAAAGTATTCTTATCGGTGGATTGGTTCAATTGGATTTTGAATGCAAAGAAGGCGTGAATGTAAGCTTTTATATATCAAATGAATTGTATTTGCATAGAACCAAGACTAAGGAAGTAGGGCGTGTGAAAACATCACTTGCGTATCACAAGTTGGTGCCACCATATACTCTAGAAGAAAATAACCATATTCAAGAATTGACAACTTATAATTTCTTAATAGAACGACCCATGGATTTATTTATTTGTGGTATTGGTTTTGTACATATTGTAAGTGAATATGCTTGTATCAAGGTCACCATAGATAAAAAAATTCTTGTTCAATGTGTAGAAAGTTTTATGTAGTATGAAGAAAGAACAATATAATAAAATACAGGTTGTTCAAGATGTCTTTACAAAAGAAGGAAAAGCATATCCTCGCTTTTACCATACACTAGGGGTACTAGAAAAAGCATTGGAGTTAAATCGAATTCATCATTTGGGTTTAAGTAAAGAGCAAATTGAAGACGCGTCATTGTTTCATGACATTGCTAAGTTGCAAAGCCAAAATCAAATGATGGATATTATAAAAAGTCATTATCCTCATTTGTATGAAAATCTTTTGGCTTATCCAGCTATATGGCATGCATTCGTTGGTGCAGTTATTGCCAAAGAACAATATGGGATACAAGATTCTTCTGTATTAAATGCTATTTTGTATCATACAACAGGTAGACCTAAAATGACAAATTTAGAAAAATTAATATTTATTAGTGATTATGTGGAAAATGGTCGCAGTGGTATTGCTTTTGAGAGGGCAAGAAAAATAGCCAATCAAGATTTAGATAGCGCAATCATCGTGATATTGGAACAAACTTTTGCTTATTTAAAGGAAAAAGGAGAACACATCTACCCTTTATCACAGGAAACTTATTATTATTATGTCAAAAGGGGAAAGGTTAATGTATAATAAAGTCATTGAAATTTTAAATAAAGCAGTTGTAAAACATATTTGTGTCTATGATATGAAGACGATTACACCATTTTATGATTATAGTATTATTTGCAGTGTGAATACGGGAAGACAAGGCAGTGCTGCTGTGAGTTATCTTAAGAAAGAAGCAGAACAAATGGGGTTTACCTTGCGTAGTGCTTCTGGATCAACTGAATCTACTTGGTTTTTAGTGGACTTGAATGATATTGTTGTACACATTTTTGTTGGTGATGCACGTGAAAGATACAATTTGGATGGCATGTATGGAGAATATTGTATAGAAAATAGAGGATAATTGTCTAATTTTGTCGCCACTTGCATAGAATAAAAGGAAAGTGGTGAATAAAATGAAATTATCGGAAATCTCATCGAAAGATGTAATTAATGATGAAGACGGCGTGAAGCTAGGAAGAATAGCAGATGCCGAAATTGATGTTGCGAGTGGGAAAGTACTAAATGTATCGATTTATCGCAACTTTAAATTTTTGAATTTGTTTGGGAATAAGGATATAGTTCAAATTCCTTGGAACAAAATTATTAAGATTGGAAACGATGTCATCATCGTTGAAAATAGTCAAAAAATCAAAGAAAATACACAGAAATAAGAGAGGATTAAAATTATGAAATATGTACCAAGTCTTGAAAAATCATTTAGACCAATGATTGTTGAATTGAGAAAGTTCAAAGCGGCAGCGACAGAACCTTTTGCAATTTGCGTAGAAAGACAAAATGGCTATCGTTATCGTTATGATATGAATGTTTTCCCTGGTGATTATGCGGAAAACTATGAAATGATTGAAAGAGTAATTAAAAGTATTCTTTGGGTAGTTGGTGGATTCAAAATCTATTTAGGTGGAAATGATTATATCTGCAAGAAAATGCAAGAGGTATTCTCACTAAATGGAACACGTGCTTTTGATGTTGATTTTATGGCACGAGTATATGACAAAACATTTGAGGTTATTCCTTGCGCTTTGGAAGATGTTCCTGCAAGTGTAGAGGCATCGCTTCCTGCTGGTGGTAATCTAGATGGATGTCGTATTGGTTTTGATGCTGGTGGATCAGATCGTAAAGTAAGTGCAGTAGTTGATGGTGAAGTTATTTTCTCAGAAGAAGTGGTATGGTTCCCAAAAACCAATTCGGATCCTAAATATCATTATGAAGGTATATTAGATAGCTTTAAGCGTGCAGCGGCTAAAATGCCAAGAGTAGATGCGATTGGTGTTTCAAGTGCAGGCATTTATATTGACAATGAAGTTCGGGTTGCATCTTTATTTATCAAAGTGCCTCAAGATACGTTTGATGAAGAAGTACGTGACATGTATATTCGTGCAGCAAAAGAAATCGGTGATGTACCTCTAACCGTTGCAAATGATGGTGATGTTACTGCCCTTGCTGGTGCACTTAGTCTAAAACATGGTCGTGTTTTGGGTATTGCTATGGGAACAAGTGAAGCGGTTGGTTATGTAAATAAAGATGGCAATTTAAATGGTTGGTTAAGTGAACTTGCGTTTGTACCTGTAGATTATAATCAAGGTGCTATGGTAGATGAATGGAGCGGTGATTACGGCTGTGGTGTAAAATATTTTAGCCAAGATGGTGTTATCAAACTTGCTGGATTTGCTGGAATTGAACTAGATGAAAATGCAAGTCCTGCAGAAAAATTGAAAGTAGTTCAAGGATTAATGAAAAATGGTGACCCTCGCGCAAGAGAAATTTATGAAAATATTGGTACATATTTAGGTTATAGTATAGCATATTATGCTGAGTTTTATGATATCCAAAATCTATTATTGTTGGGCAGAGTAACTAGTGGAGAAGGTGGAGATATCATTATCGCGAAAGCAGATGAAGTACTAAAAGCAGAGTTTCCAGAATATAAGGATATTGTGATTATGATGCCAGATGAATGGACACGTCGAGTTGGACAATCCATTGCTGCAGCAAGTTTGCCTAAAACAAAATAATGATTCATGTTGAAAGTTTTTGTGATAATTCAAACAATGCCAATACATATTTAGTTGAACAGGGGGGTCATGTAATTGTAGTGGATCCTGCAAATAATATTAAAGTATTGCAAAGATATATTGGTGATCAAGTAGTAGATGGATGTTTGCTAACGCATGGACACTACGATCATTTTAGCGAACTTGAAAATTTTTTGCAACTATACCCTAATTGTCAGTGCTATTTGCATAAAGAAGCAAAGCGAAAACTATTTGACCTAAATATGAGCTATGCTCTTGCTTTTGGCTGTGGGAAAATTCCTATAATAGATGAAAATAAACTGGTTTTATTTTCAAGCGCAACAAAAATTAAAATAGGGCATTTTTGGGTAGAGGTAATGATCACACCAGGGCATACCAATTGTTCAATTATGTATGTGATAGAAAATGCGATATTTAGTGGTGACACATTATTTAAAGGTTCAGTAGGAAGAACTGACTTGTGGACAGGGAATCCTTTACAACAAAAACAAACCTTGCAAAAAATACGGTCACTTAAAGGAAATTATATAATCTATCCGGGGCATGATGAAGCAACAACCTTAGCGGAAGAAATACAAACTAATCGGTATTTGAATTAAAGAGCGTATATCGCTCTTTTTTTCTTTTTGGAGGTATAAAAAAGCAAAAATGGAAAAAAATATAAAAAATTAGCACTAAACTATTGACAGTGCTAAAGAAAGGTGGTATAATATTAGCAGTAAAAACGAAAGAGTGCTAAGGAGGGAAATGATGCTTAGTGAAAGACAAAAATTAGTGCTAATTGCTATAGTTGAAGAATATGTTAAAACAAATGAACCCGTCGGTTCTCTTGCCCTTTCAAAAAGACCTGAACTCAATTTCTCATCCGCAACGCTTAGAAATGAAATGGCTGCACTTGAGGAAATGGATTATCTAGAAAAAACGCATACTTCTAGTGGGAGAATTCCATCAGAAAAGGGCTATCGCTTATATGTTCAAGAAATCATTATGAGAAGGCAAAATGAAGAATTAGAATTCCCAATGATCGATGAAATCTTTGAGCGTCCGAATGTAACTAAGGAAGAAGCTATTACAGAGGCAATGGAACTGGTTACGGAATTGACCAATTATGCATCAATTGTTTTAGGTAAAACCGCTTATAACTCGAGGGTGAAAAAGTTGGAATTCATCTCTTTAAAGGAAAATCAAGCGGTAATTTTATTAGTTACAGACCAAGGCCATGTTGAGAGTAAACGTATTTTAGTTCCTATGGGAGTAAGCATTCGTGAGCTTGAGAAAACGATACAAGTATTAAATGAGGTTTTGCACAATTGTTTGGTGAGTGATATTGAAAATTACTTATTGAGTGAAACATCTAATGATGAAATCAATGACTATCTGCGATATCATAGCGATTTGGTAGATGCTTTTGTTCAAGCATTTTCAGATATGGTTTCTGATAAATATCATATTACAGGTCAATATAGTATTTTGTCACAACCGGAATTTAGAGATGTAGATAAGGTAAAGGCATTGCTCAATGCAATAGAAAGAAAAGAAATTTTAAGAATTGTCAAGTCAGATAGTATGGGGATTAATATTAAAATTGGTCAAGAAAATGATTTGAAGATTATGCAAGATTGTGCTGTAATTACGGTACCCTATGAGACAAATAGCGGTAGTGTAGGTGCTATTACATTATTTGGACCTACACGAATGGAATATGATAAAGTGATTCCATTGTTAGAACACATTGCAAAAAATATGAAAAAAATAGTATAGGAGGAAATGATGGAAACAGGACGTTATCGTGAGGAAGAGAAAGAATTAGAAAATGAGACATCAGAAACAATAGAAGAAGAAAAAGAAGATGTGGATGATGTAGATACAGAAATAGAAGAATTAGAGTCAGAAATCAAAAAAGAGTCTAAACAAGTAAAAAAGTTGAAAAAGAAAAACCAGCATTTAGAGTTGGAAATTGAGACACTGAATGAGACGATAAAAACATTAAAGGATCAATTGCTCCGAAATCAAGCTGAGTTAGAAAATTTTAAACGTAGAACCAATGAAGAACGAATCAAAGAAAGAAAATATGCAATGCAAGATTACTTTATGGAAGTCATTGATATTTTAGATGTATTTGATCAAGCAGTAAATGTAAAAACAGATGATGAAAAGTTAAATAAGTATTTAAGTGGATTTGTGATGATAAACAATCGGTTTAAACAAATCTTAGAAAGTTATGGTGTGAAAAAGATTGAATGCTTACATCAACCTTTTGACCCAGCCTTCCACCAAGCAATGGAAGTTGTAGAAGCCGATGGTGTTGAATCTAACATTGTCGTAGAAGTAGTTATGTCTGGATATACTTATAAAGATAGAGTATTGAGACCAAGTATGGTAAAAGTAAGCAAATAAAACAAAACAATTCAATTCATTAGGAGGATTTATTATATGAGTAAAATTATTGGTATCGATTTAGGTACAACAAATTCATGCGTTGCCGTAATGGAAGGTGGCGAATCAAAAGTTATTGTAAATGCAGAGGGAATGCGCACAACACCATCTGTTGTTTCCTTTAAAAATGGAGATATTGCTGTAGGTGAAAGTGCAAGAAGACAAGCAGCTACTAATCTAGATACAGTATTCTCTGTAAAAAGACATATGGGCACAGATTATAAAGTACATATCAAATCTACAAACAAAGATTATACACCACAAGAAATTTCAGCAATGATTTTACAAAATTTAAAAGCTACAGCTGAAAATTATTTAGGCGAAAAAGTAACAGAAGCAGTTATTACAGTTCCAGCTTATTTCAATGATGCAGAACGTCAAGCTACAAAAGACGCAGGTAAAATTGCTGGATTAGATGTAAAACGAATTATCAATGAACCAACTGCTGCAGCATTAGCTTATGGTATTGATAAAAATCAAGACAAGGAGCAAAAAGTTTTGGTTTATGACCTTGGTGGTGGTACATTTGACGTATCTATCTTAGAACTTGCAGATGGTACATATGAAGTACTTGCTACAGCAGGAAATAATCGTTTAGGTGGAGATGATTTTGACAATCGTATTGTAAAATATATGGTTGAATCGTTCAAAAAATCAAATGGCGTAGATTTAAGTACAAATAAGAGTGCTATGTTTAGATTAAAATTAGAAGCAGAAAAAGCTAAAAAAGACTTAAGTGGTATTACTACAACTGATATCAACATTCCATTTATTGCCATGGATGCTGATGGAGCACCAGTTCATTTTGAAATGACATTGACACGTTCTAAATTTGAAGAATTGATTCGTGATTTAGTAGATTCAACCACTAAATCGGTGCGTCAAGCGATGAAAGATGCCGGACTTACAACAAATGATATTGATCAAGTATTACTTGTAGGTGGATCTACACGTATTCCATGTGTACAAGAACTTGTTAGAAGAGAATTAGGCAAAGAACCTAATCGTAGCATCAATCCAGATGAAGTTGTTGCTATGGGTGCTGCGATTCAAGGTGGTGTACTTGCCGGAGATGTAAAAGATGTATTACTATTAGATGTTACTCCTCTTTCACTTGGTATTGAAACATTAGGTGGTGTATCTACTGTACTTATTCCTCGTAATACAACTATTCCAACTTCTAAATCACAAGTATTCTCAACTGCAGCAGATAACCAACCAGCAGTAGACATTCATGTTCTTCAAGGGGAACGTTCTATGGCTACTGATAATAAAACATTGGGGCGTTTCCAATTGAGCGGAATCCCACTAGCACCACGTGGTGTTCCACAAATTGAAGTTAAATTTGACATTGATGCCAATGGTATTGTGCATGTTAGTGCAAAGGATTTAGGTACAGGAAAAGTTCAAACAATTACAATTAGTGGTGGTTCTGGATTAAGTGATGCAGAAATTGATCGTATGGTAAAAGAAGCGGAAGAAAATGCCGCAAGTGATAAGGCTAAAAAAGAAGAAGCAGATTTAAGAAATGAATGCGAACAAATGATGTTTGCAGCAAAGAAATCAGTAGAAGACTTAGGTGCAGATGTAACTACAGAAGAAAAAGAAGCTATTGAGAATGCTACCAAAGAGCTCCAAGAAGCTTTAAATGGTAATGATCTTGATACTATAAAAAACAAAAAAGAGGCTTTAGAAAAAGCTGCTCAAAGTGTTGCAATGAAAGCTTATCAAAAAGCACAAGAGCAAGCAAGTCAATCTCAAAATAACGGACAAAATGAAGATGGCACTGTAGATGCATCATACGAAGAAAAAAACGATAAATAATGGTAAATAGAAAGGGGCCTACTCATGGCAACAAAAAAAGATTATTATGAAGTCCTAGGTGTATCTAAGGACGCAACCCAAGAAGAGATTAAAAAGGCCTATCGTACACTCGCAAAAAAGTATCATCCAGATGTTTCTACTGATCCGAATGCAACGGAAAAATTTGCTGAGATACAAGTGGCATATGACTGCCTAAGTGATCCTGATAAACGAGCCAATTATGACCGATTTGGTACAGAGGATATGAATGGCTTTGCAGGAGGAGCAGGTGGTGCTAGTGGCTTTGGCTTTGAAGACATTTTTAGTAGCATATTTGGTGGCATGGGTGGTTCTTCTAGACAAAAAAATGGACCAAGACGTGGCCGCGATATTCAAACAGAAATTACTATTACATTTGAAGAAGCCGCCTTTGGCGTAGAAAAAAGTGTCAATGTAACCAAAATGGATACTTGCTCTAAGTGTAATGGTCTAGGTGCGGCATCTAAAAATGATATATCGACTTGTTCTAGATGTAATGGTAGAGGAACAGTTGTTACACAACAAAATACTTTCCTAGGTACTATTCGTTCTGAAAATACATGTCCTGAATGTGGTGGGACTGGTAAAAAAATCAAAACCAAATGCCCTGAATGTGGTGGTGCTGGTCGGACTAGAAAGAATAAAACATTGAATGTCAAAGTCCCAGCAGGTATTGCGGACGATCAAACCATTCGTCTATCAGGTGAAGGTGAAGCCGGAATCAATGGTGGTAGCAGTGGTGATTTATTGATTAGAGTTAATGTAAAAAAACATGAAATCTTTGAAAGAGATGAAAATAATATTTTATTAGAATTGCCTGTTACATTTAGCCAAGCTGCTCTTGGGGCTAATATTGATGTGAGAACACTGTATGGAATGGTTAGTTTAAAAGTTCCAGCGGGTATTCAAAGTGGAACGAAGTTAAAATTATCTGGAAAAGGTATTGATAATAAAATCAATGGTCGAAAAGGTGACCAAATTGTAAAAATTATTGTCATCACACCAACCAATTTGACCACTAAGCAAAAAGAAATATTCAATGAACTTTCTGGAACAGATGAAACTAAAAATAACAATTTATTTGATAAAATTAAAAAGTTTTTCAAACAAAAGTAAAATGAAAAAGGCACCATATTTTAAATGTGGTGTTTTTTTTATTGAAATAAAAAAATAAATATGATACAATATAGAAAAAAGTGAGGAAACAGAATATGAAAAAAATCAAATTATTTGCATGCATAAGCATTTTTTTATGCTGTCTTTTTTTTACTAGTTGCAAAAAGAAAACAGAATGTGAAAAAAATGGACATCAGTGGGAAAATGCCACATGTACAGCTCCTAAAATATGTAGCGTTTGTAAGGCGACTGAGGGAACACCTTTGGAGCATCAGTATCAAGAAGCGACATGTAATACTCCTAAAACATGCTCAGTATGTCAGCATACAGTAGGAGAGGCTTTAGGGCATAATTTTATTGAAACTAACAGAAATGAATCAACATGTACAACAAAAGGAAATATACAATATGATTGTAATCGTTGTAATGAGACTAAAAATGAAGAGATTCCTCTTTTAGAACATAATTGGGAGGAAGCAACCTATTTGCAACCACAAACTTGTAAAAGTTGTGGTTTGACTCAAGGATTGCCATTACCATCGGTATGGGTAAAAGTAGTCAATGGAAAAGAAACTATGTCTTTAAATGAAACGCAAACACTTACATTTGATTTTGGCAAAGAAATGGATGTAGAAGTTGAAGTTTTAGATCAGGAAATCCTTGAAGTAATTTCAATAAATGCTACTCAGTGTGTCATTCAACCTAAAAAAATGGGAACGACTAAAGTAAGAGTGATGCTAGTCGATCACTCTCAGTATGATGAAATAGAAATCACAGTGACAGAACAAGAGTTTACAATCACTTTCTTAGAAAAACCAAATGTAACTATTCCAAGTAGTATTACATACAAAACATCAGAACTGCCACTAGTACTACCAGAAGCATCTAGAGCCAATTTCCATTTTTTAGGATGGATGCCGAAACAAAATTATGATGGAACTATACTAACAGATCAATTGGATTTAAGTCAATTGTGGCATACTATTCCTGAGAATGTAGCAGAAGATATTGAACTTGTTCCTATTATGGGCTATACAAGACTAGAGTTTGAAAATCCAACTACAGTAATTGATTTGGAAACAGGCGTTGCATTAAATGTGAAGAAGATGTATTTTCCGCAAACGCTGCAAAATTGCACGCTAAAGTGGGAAAGTAAAAATACTGACATTTTAACAATAGATGAAAATGGCTTTATTACACCACTAAAAGAAGGATATACAACAGTTCAAGTATCTGTTGTAGAGAAACCAACACTAAATTTAACTATAGGAATAACAGTAGTAGCTAACTTAGCTGAACTAGATGATGTCATTCAATTTTTAATGCGGGAAAATAGAGAACAAGTTATTGCACAAACTATCAACGTAGTAGGTTACCAATTTAATTACTCTCATAAATTGTTAGGAAGTGTATCTGATTTCTTATTCAGAGAACATGTTGTAGATGAAAGTATAACTACACCATCTGGTGCATCTAATCGACCAGGAGACGTATATGAAAAGTATTATATCACAGTACACGATACTGCATCTACTATCAATACAGCTGACTCTAGGACACACGCTAACTATGTGAAAAATGGTGGTAGCGGAACAAGTTGGCACTATTCTTCTGGTGATACTGGTGTTTATCATCAAATTCCTGATGACGAAAGAACTTATCATGCAGGAGATGGTAGTAGAGAATATCATTTGAATGAAACAGGCGTAACAGTTAAAGAAAACGCTCAAGGTATTATTACAATATCAAGTGATGGCTATTATGAAATTGATGGTGAAAAGACTTTGATACAAGTGCCTAGAAAAGATGATGGTACAATACCTACAACAGCAGATATTAACGATGAAGGTATTCGACTAGTGATAGAAGATGGGAAATATTTAATTGGCGATACTTGGTGGAGTTCTACTTATAAGAAAATTTCTAACACGGGTGGTAACTGTAATTCCATTGGTATAGAAACAATGGTAAATCAAGGTTCTGATTTGTATATGACATGGCAACGCACCGCAAAATTGGTGGCTCATTTATTAGTGGAAAATCATTTAACCGTGGATGACGTAAAACCACACCATTATTTTAGCGGAAAAAATTGTCCAGAAACAATGCGTAATAATGGACTTTGGGATAATTTTATCGAACTTGTAAAAGCAGAATATGAATATCTCACCCAATATGCGTCTTACACGTTTAGTTGCATGTCTTTGGATTTGAATTATCTAGATAACTATGGTAGAGTAAAAAAGCAAAATACAACGGATTATTATGTAAGTTATACAATTACCATTACAAAAAATGAGGAGGTTCAAACCATTACTTTAACCTCTCTTATACCTGGCACATCACGTCAATATAAGGCGTAATTGAGCAAAATATAGAGTCCTAGTTTTTACTTTAGGACTCTTTTTTGACATAAATTTTTACAATATGGCATAAAATGGGAAAAACAGCAAAGAAAAAATACAAAAAATAATGAAAA
>JAMPAL010000030.1 GCA_023667245.1 Anaeroplasma bactoclasticum | reverse complement strand
TTTTTTATTATTTGCATGTAAATAATTTATAATATAAGGTACAGTTCGCAATACTTCGTCTAATCTTTCTGCTGCAGCCATCGCTGACTCTAATACATTAAACTGTTCCGCAAGTTGTTGAATAGGCGTATACAATTGTTCCACATAAGCATAAAACGTAACAATTAATCCAGATTTAATAACAAATTCACTATCGATGATTTTGTGTCCTGCAATATAAAATAAAAGAACAATTGTCATCACATAAATTGCATAGATAAATGGCCTAAATAGCCCAAATAATAAAATCTGTTTAGAGTAATTGTGTTTTAAATCTTGATTTACTTTAGAAAAACTTTTGCATTGTTTTTCTTCTTGGTTAAAAATTTGAGTCAATTTGACACCTGAAATGTTTTCAGATAAACTCGTGTTTACATTTGAAATGCCTTTTCTCACTTTTCGATAAATCTTTCTTGCCAATTTTCGAAATACAATTGTCATGATAACAATCAATGGCATTGTAATCAACACCCAACAAGTAATTTCAACATCGACAATAAACATCGCAATCACTACACCAATAATCGTTAAACTATTTTTAATCAAATTGACAATGGTAGATGTATACATATTGTTCAAGGCATCTGTATCACTAGTCAATCGTGTAACCAATTTCCCTACAGGCGTTTTATTTAGTTGGTTAATGGATAGTTTTTCCAAAGATTGAAATACATCTTCTCTCATTTTATAAATAATTCTATCTCCAGTTTTGGCTAAAATGAGCGACTGTATGTATTCAATGATGCAAAAAGTGGCAATAATGAATACATATAGAATGATAATGATAATCATTTTGTGGATATCAATTATCTTCTCAGAAAGAATTGTTGTAGCCTTTCCCAATAAAATAGGAGAAATTAAATTTAATCCAACTCCTACTATCATCATACAAAAAGCAATCGTAAAATATCGAATTTCACCTTTTGTATAGCGCAGTATCAACTGGGTAGCATTGGAATGATCCTTTTTCAGTCGTTTCATTCTTGATCACCTTCTTCCAATTTTTGCAATTCAACAATATCTTTATACATTGGCGTCGTATGATAGAGTTCATCATGTGTTCCGTACGCGACTACCTTCCCTTCATCCATTAAAAGAATTTTATCTAGGTGTTGAATCGTAGACACCCGATGTGCGATTAGAATAATTGTTTTTGTAGCAAATTCGGTTCGAAGCGTATTCAAGATTCCTGCTTCTGTTTTTGTATCTACTGCCGATACAGCATCATCTAATATCAAGATATCAGATGATTTTGCCATTGCACGAGCCATCGAAATGCGCTGTTTTTGTCCACCCGATAAAGTTACACCTCTTTCCCCAATCATGGTATCGTATCCATCTTTAAATTCACGAATATTATCATCCACATGTGCCAATTGAGCAAAATGAGATGCCTCTTCTTTACTCATATATTTTCTACTAAAAGCAATATTTTCTAATACGGTTTGATTAAACAAAAAATTATCTTGCGGAACATATGCAATGGAATCCCGCACCTTTTGAATGGGCAATCGCATGATATCGGTACCACCAATTGTAATCATACCTGGTTCAACATTATACATACGAACAAGTAAATCTGCTATGGTTGTTTTCCCACAACCAGTTTTACCGATTATACCTACTTTTTCACCTTTTTGAATCACGAAACTGACATCTTTTAATATGGGTTGTTCCGTACCTGGATAGGAAAAAGTCAAATTTTGAAAGGCTATATCACCTTCTACTGGCACATCCCACATCACATCCACTCCATCAGTCACTGTTGCTGGATAATTTAACAATTCATTAATTCTTCTTAAACTTGTTCTACCTTGAGCAATAATATTAATCAAATTGGCAAGAGCAAGGGCAGGCCATGTTAGTGAACCAAAATAGGAAATAAAGACAACTAGGTCTCCAGATGTAAATGGTTGTTCGCTTCCTGCAGTAGTCTGAATCAAATATGTACCATATCCAATGACAATTACAATTATAATATTGACAAGTGCCGCAAACATAACATTCATCACTAAAATAAGTTTAGTAAAAGCAATATTGTTTTTGGAATATTCCTGATTCATCTTGGCAAACTCTATATATTCTAATTGTTCCTTGACAAACGCTTTGATAACCGCAATGCCAGAGAAATTTTCTTGTGCAAACTCAGAAAGCCTTTCATAACTTTTCTGCCTACGCTCAAATTTTCGGTCAATCATTTTCCCCAAAATGCCACCACATAATCCAATAATCAATAAGGGAACTGATGCCACTATTGTCATCAAAGGATTTAGTCGGATCATTTTATAAATAGCTAAGCCACCTAAAAAAAGGGCATCAATAGCCATAATAATACCATCCGTAAAGCAATTTTTAATGGCCATAATATCATTGGTATAAAGCGCCATCTGTGCACCTGTTTTATGTTGTTGAAAATATTCTTGTGCAAGAGACTCCATATGTAAAAACATTTTTTTTCGTAAATCCGTTTCGACATTTACTCCCATATTCAATACAGTAATTCGCCATGCAAAACGACCAACAAACATACCTAAAGCAATAAAAGCAACGTTAAGTACAATTTTCAACAATAAATCCTTTGTCAATGCTTTATCTTTAATCAAATCAATTAAATACCCATAATTTTCTGGTATAAGCAATTGGATATAATCGACAAAGATTAATGCTATTATGCCAATAAGTAATAGATGAAAATATTTAAAATAATAATGTGTTACATTTTTTCCAAATATCATCCTATCCCTCCTTTAAGTTCCATCGCTAAATGTATTTATTATATCAAAACCTCTTCTTTTTTGCTAAAATTAGGCTCAGTAATTTTCAATCTTCTTTTTCTGTGCTTGTTTTTCTATTTTTTGAAAAAATGGTGTATAATATAGTAAAAAGAGTTTTTTTGTCTATTCCAATTTTCATAAAATAGATGATTTTGACATTGTAAAAAAGGAGCGAATCTATTATGAGTGAATTTATTGCAAAATATGCTACTAAAAAGGTAAACATTCTTTTTGAAAGCGGTATTGTAAACGAAACATGGTCATGCTTAGATCCCATGAGACGTTATATTGTCATTAGCGATGCCCATATTGTAAAAAAATATAACTCTATTTTAAGCAAAATTCCTAATTTAATTACGATTTTATCATTAAAACCAGGAGAATTAGCCAAGTCTCTTCATGTTTTTGAAAAGATTGTTGAAGCTATGCTAAAAATGAAGATTCAAAAAGATGTTGTTCTTATTGCTTTTGGTGGCGGTGTTATTGGTGATATTACAAGTTTCATCGCTTGCAATTATTTGCATGGCGTGGATTATATTCAAATTCCCACTACTTTAGTTGCTCAAATCGACGCTTCCATTGGAGGAAAAACAAATATTGATTTTAACGGTAAAGACAAAATTGGTTGCATTTATCACCCTATTCAAACCATTATTGATCCACTTTTGCTAAAAACTTTACCAGAAACAGAGATGAATCATGGCATTGCAACTATTATAAAATATGGATTTTTAAAAGATTCCACCATTATTGATGACTTAAAATATGCTTCTTTACCATTTCAAAAAGAATTATTGCATAGTCTAATGGAAAGAGTAATCAAGGCAAAACTATCCATTGCTCAAAAAGATGAATTTTTTACTGGAATTCAATCGATTTTTCATTTTGGAGAAACCATTGGTCACTATATTGAAGAGGAAAGTCATTTTAAAGTGCCCTATGGCAAGGCCCTAGCTATAGGAATGTATTATGAACTAGAAAATAACCCTTTACAAAAGGAAATAGTTCCTCTTTTAGAAAAATATCATTTACAGACTGATATCAATAAATGGAAAGGAATGATACAAGAGTTCAAAGATGCGAATTCCATCTTATCTGATATTGAGATCAATAAAATAGGACAAGCCAAATGGATCGAAAAATAAGATGCATCTTCCTTTAATAGAAAAACACATTAGATTTGAAGTAATCTAAATAATTACTCATCTAATGTGTCTTTTTTTATACTGTCCATTTTTTACAAATATATTTTTAAGCAATTTTACTATTTTTTTCATTGAAATGGAGATGCATCTCCTTCATTAATCGATTACTATTTTTAATTCCATAGAAAGTATCTAGCAATCGCTTATTTTGAAAAATAAGTGTTTTTGGATAAACTTGATTGGTATGCGCATAGCGCTCCTCAAACATAGCTCTTTCCATCATTCCAACTACGATTTGTGCACCTATTTTTTTTTGTAGCTGCTTCAATACGCCATAGAACAGTCCATCAATTACCGTGTCTTCCGCATATACCCCCAAAATTACCATTGCATTTTCTTCCAAGCATTTGTCAAAGTGATTCCAATCTAACTGATATACATACATATGTTTTCCCCCCTATGTAAATTATACCCCCATTTAGTTGCAAATTGTGTTGTTTTTTGTTATAATAATTAAGATAAGGAGAACGATATGAAAGTTTTTGGAATTATATTTGAAGCTAACCCTTTTCATTATGGGCATGATTACTTGATTGAATCTATTCGTCATACCTTTCAACCTGATATTTTGATTGCGGTCATATCCACATCTTTTACAATGCGTGGCGAAATCTCTTTGTTAAACAAGTTTGAAAAAACAAAAATACTGCTCAATCATCATATTGACTTAGTTGTTGAACTTCCTATTTTTAAAACGCTACAAAGTGCAAATGACTTTGCCCAAAACGCCATTCAAATTTTAGCTCAACTTGGCGTTACTGATATAGCCTTTGGCAGTGAAACTACTGATTGTCTCTTATATGATAAAGCATTATCTTTATTAGTCGATTTTGAAAAAAGCAATTATTTTAGGGATCATAGTAGGAGTCTCAAGCAACATTTCACTACCTATTTAGAAAATTGTCATATTTCAAAGTCGGAAATAGCCCTTATCAATTCCCCTAATTTTACCCTTGGATTACAATATATTTATGCCATACATAAATATCAATTTCCTATTCAGTATCATCCTATTTTACGGATAGGAAATCAGTATCACGACAAAACAATTACTTCTTCTTATGCAAGTGCAACAGCAATTCGTGAACTTCTATATAATAAGGAAGATATTTCTTCTTATATACCTACTGATGTATCTATACAAGTTGACTTATCACAGTCCGAAGATTATTTATTTGCGCTAATTGAAAACGCCTGTTGGATGAATAATCTAGATTTTTTATCACTTTTTGAATCAAGCGAAGGTATCCCTGCATATATCATAAAACACTTAAACTCCTCTTCTATCAATTCTTATCAAGATTTACTTCATAAACTGAAAAATAAAAAATATACCCTAAATAGAATGCGTAGATCACTTTTGCACATACTATTACAAACACCAAAAATAGTTAACAACGAAGAACCCTATCTCCGCATTTTGGGACTAAATTCTAAGGCAAAACAATACATTCGAGAGTTACCCAAAAAAACGAAAAACGCCCTATTTTCTAGTCCTAAGGAGATCAAGAAACCAAATATTCAACTTCTCCTCGAATTAAAAGCAACTAGATTATATAGTATTTTAACGAAACAACCAAATTTATATATCAATGAGTTCAAATTACCCATTAGAAAGGAAAAATAATGAATTTAACTGAATTAAAACAACAATTGGGCGAATTAATCGACCCCTCTAACCAAATGACCATCGGTGAAACAGAGTCTATCAAACACATCAGTTATGATGAAGAAAAAGATATGATTATCTTAACCATTGCAATGGGCAGACTTGGTGGAGAAAATGAAAAAAGATTTAGACGCGATATTGCAAGAATTGTAAAAATAGATTGTGAGTACAAAGGCTTACAACTTCAATTGGAAGAATCAAAAATCTTTGGAAGCATAACGCAAAAACCAATTCATTTTATAGGCATTATTAGTGGAAAGGGCGGTGTTGGAAAAAGTAGTGTTGCTGCAAACATTGCTTACCGAATGTCAAAACGTGGCATAAAAGTAGGCGTAATCGATGCTGATGTATATGGTTCAAGTTTACCAACTATATTTGAAATACCCCATCAAAATCCTAAATTTGATGAAAACAAAAAAATATTACCTATTGAAAAAGATGGTATTGAAATGATATCTACTGAATTTTTCACCAATCCAGGGCAACCTGTGTTATGGCGTGGCGGTATGTTAAATAGTATGATTTCCCACTTCTTCTATGATGTCAAATGGCATGATGACACACAATATGTCATAGTGGATTTCCCACCCGGTACTGGTGACATTACCCTAGACATTAAATCCATTATTCCTCAAGGCAGAATGATAGTTGTAACTACACCTCATCCTTCTGCAAGCCATGTTGCTATCAAGGCAGGGCACGCATCTAAAACTTTGGGACATGATATTTTAGGTGTCATTGAAAATATGTCTTATTTTATCAACCCCATAAATCAACAACAGGAAAAAGTCTTTGGCGAAGGCGGTGGATTAATGGTTGCTAAAGGACTTGAGGCAGAGCTTATTGCACAAATTCCTTTAGGACAGCCACTTCATCATCAAGATTTATTTGAGATTGATGAAATCAATGGAAAAATATATGATGAAATCGTTGATTTTATTGTATTTAAATCAGAAAATCAGTTATAAAAAAAGGCAAACTAAAGTTTGCCTTTTTTTATTATTTTTTGCTTTCACAATCTTCAACATCACAATTTTCGCATTCGCCTGAACATTGTGCATCAAAATCATTTACTGCAGCTTCGATAAAAGCCCATTCCTCATCAGTCTCAACTTCTTGTAGTTCTCCTGTTCCATCTTCGCCTTCAATATAACTTGCAGCCATTAGTGGAATTTCACCATCATCATCTACATCACTCATTTCAGAAATTTCATAGAATACAACATATTTCTTTCCAAATTCCTCAGATTCAAGTGTAAATAGAATTTGGCATAATTTTTCGTTGCCATCTGCATCAATAATGGTCAATTGACCATCAATTAAATTGGGGTTATTATTCATTATTCTTCTCCTTTATTTATTTATACTATCTAAATAGGATTGCAAAATCAATGTTGCTGCAAGCGTGTCCACTTTATTTTTCCGCTTTGCCCTACTTAAATCGGCTGATATCATCATTTTCGTTACTTCAACTGTAGTTAACCTTTCATCATACAATATGACCTCTAATCCGGTTTCAACTTCTAACATTTGTTTAAATTCTAATACATATTCCGATTGAAAGCCAAGACTACCATTCATATTTTTAGGCAAGCCCATAACGATTTTATCGATTTTTCTATCAACAATATACATTTTAACACATTCTAAGCATTTTTGCAAATCTTTTTCTCTAAAACGAATGGTAGTAATGGAAGTAGCAATAATGCCCAATCCATCACTTACTGCCACACCACAAGTCCGATTTCCTAAATCCAAACCTAAATATCGCATGCTATTTTTTCCCTTACTAGTTGGAGTACATCTTCTACTTTTCCTATTTCTTTGCCTCCTGCTTGAGCAAAGTCAGGACGCCCACCACCATTTCCACCTGTGGCTATTGCAGCAGTTTTCACTAATTGACCACAATGAATAGACGTTTGCTTCGATTTAGCCAAAAATATCACTTTTTGTTCCTCCTCAAAGACATTGGCAAAGAAAATTACACATTTTTCGTAATTAGCTGCAATCTTATCTACCATATCTTTTAAACTATTCATATCCATTGATGTCACTTGAGCAATTAAAATAGGACACGCTTGAGTCAAATCCATTTTTGACTCGTATTGCTTATAATCATCAGAATTGTTTTTTCTTTTTGCCATATCATATAATTTTTCAAGTTGCTTTTGATTTTTTTTGATATGTTCAAAACATTCACGATAATTTATAATGTCTTGATAACTTCCCTTTATAGTTGGAAATACACTGTCACAGTATTCAAGCTCATATCCTTCATCTTTAGCCTTTTCAATAAGGACAGTCATTTTTTGGCGTATTTCTATAATTTCATTTTTCAAATAATGAATAACCTTTTCCATTGCTTCGCATACTTGTTCTCCTGTTACGGCTTCAATTCGGAAAATTCCTGATCCTTTAGACTCAATACTTGTAATGGCAAAGTTTTCAATCTCACCAGTTGAATTCACATGTGTACCACCACACAATTCCTTACTAAAGTCCATATCTACTAATCGAACACTTTCCCCATATTTCTCACCAAATAAAGCTTGTGCTCCTTGCTTCTTTGCCTCCTCCATCGTTGTTTCAATAGTACAAACTAATAAATCACGACGAATGACATCTTGAACCAATCTCTCAATATCTAAAATTTGTTCAAACGTAAGATTTTGATAATGGTTAAAATCGAATCTTAATCCCTCAGCCGTAACCTGTGAGCCCTGTTGTACAACGTGATCCCCTAATATCTCTCGTAATGCTTGATTCAACAAATGCGTTGCGGAATGATTTTGGCACACTGCTTTTCGGTAGTGTTCATCAACAATGGCTTTGACCGTCGCACCTATTTGGATAAATTCATTCTTCATATCAATTGTATGTGCATGCTGACCATTAGGTAAGCGAAAAGTATCTGAAACAATAAACTCTTGGTTTTGATATTGAATGTGTCCTTTGTCTCCTACTTGCCCACCCATTTCTGCATAAAATGGCGTTTGGTTGAAAATAATTTGCATTACTCCACATCCCTTTTCTACCATTTTGCCATCTTGAAATAATCCTATTACTGTAGAGGTTGACGATAAATGATTATAACCAATAAATGATGAAGGTAAATGAAATTTTAAATAATCCTCATTTTGAACGTTCATTGACTGCTCACCATTTCGTGCATTTCTTGCTCTAATTTTCTGTTTTTGTAATTCTTGATGAAATCCATCAATATCAACTGAATAGCCTTTGCCTTTGGCAACTTCTTCAGTAAGTTCAATTGGAAAACCAAATGTATCATATAATAAAAATGCATCATTTCCACTAATCATATTATTTTCAGCAATTTTCATTAGTTCATTTAATTTTTTTTCACCTGTAGATAGCGTCTTTAAGAAGTTTTCTTCTTCAGTTTGAATAATTTTTTCGATAATTGATTGTTTTTCAATCAAATAACTATAGAATGATTTCATATTATCTACAACAACAGCTACAAGTTGATACAAGAAGGGTTCATTTAATCCCAATGTTTTACCATATCGTACTGCTCTTCTAAGTATACGACGAAGTACATAACCTCTTCCTTCATTGGATAATGCGGCTCCATCCGCAATCGCAAAAGTTACACTTCGTATATGATCCACAATCACACGAAAAGCCATCTTATCTTCTTGATTTTGATAACTATGACCGGTTTTCTCCTCTAAAAAACGAATCATTGGCATAAATAAGTCTGTCTCATAATTGGTTTCTGTATCTTGAAAAATACATGCAAGTCTTTCTAACCCGCTACCTGTGTCAATATTTTTACTAGGCAGTTCAGGATAGTCTTCCCTATTTAAACCGCTAACAGAATTATACTGACTGAAAACAATGTTCCAAATCTCTATATAGCGGTCATTTTCAATATCCTCTTCAAGCAAACGAATCCCCATATGATTTGGATCATATTCTTCCCCACGATCATAAAAAATTTCAGTATCTGGTCCACAAGGTCCCTCACCAATTTCCCAAAAATTATCAGCAATGGGAATAAGATGGGATGCATCGATTCCTAGTGATCTCCACTTTTGAAAGGTCTCTTGATCATCTGGATAATACGTAATATAGATTTTTTCCAGATGAAATCCATACCACTTTGGATCAAATAATAATTCATAAGCCCATGTTAAAACATCATCTCTAAAATAATCTCCTATTGAAAAATTACCTAACATTTCAAAAAAAGTATGATGTCTTGCGGTTTTACCTACATTATCAATGTCATTCGTTCGAATTGACTTTTGGGCATTACACATTCTAGGATTCACGGGTACTTCTCTACCGTCAAAATATTTTTTTAATGGTGCAACTCCAGCATTAATCCAAAGTAATGTTGGATCATTTTGTGGCACCAATGATGCACTTGGTATAATATTATGGCCTTTGCTTGAGAAAAAATCAAGCCACATTTGTCTAATCTGATTTCCTGTTAATTTTTTCATATATTCCTCCTATTTTTTATTATCCATAAAAAAAATCGTTCCTTTAAAGGAACGATTTCAAATCGCGGTACCATCCTCTTTTGCAATTCGCATTGCACGCCTCTTTGGTTTTAACGCAGATCTTGCGGGAAGGATTAATTCCACAAATAAAGGAGCTTCTAACAATCATTATATAGTTTCACACCAACCAACTACTCTCTGAAATAATTAATTGTCATACTAGTCTTTATTTTTTGTTTTAGGTATATTATTTATCTTATGCTACTTTTTGATCTTCTGTATCTTCAGCTACCTCAACTTTTTTTGCTCTTGGTTTTCTTGTTGGAGTAGGCTTAGTTACTTCTTCTTGTGAAGAGTTCTTTGCAGCCTCAGCAAGAATACGAGCAGCTTCTTGTTCAGCTTCTTTTGTCGTTTTCGCAGCTTCCTTTGCAGCATCCTTGGCTAGTCTTTCAGCCTCTTTGGCTTTACGAGCAGCTTCTCTTTCTGCATCCTTAACCAATTTTTCAGCAGCCTTGGCTTTACGAGCGGCTTCTTTTTCGGCTTCCTTGGCCAATTTTTCAGCTTCCTTTGCCTTACGAGCAGCCTCTAATTCAGCTTCGCGTTTTGCTTTTTCTGCTTCTTCAGCTTCACGTCTTGCCTTTTCAGCTGCTTCTTCAGCTTCGCGTCTTGTTTTTTCAGCTGCTTCTTCAGCTTCGCGTTTTGCTTTTTCAGCTTCTTCTTCAGCTTCGCGTTTTGCATTTTCTACATGTTGTTCAGCTTCAATTCTAGCATTCTCAACTTGTTCCTCAGCTTCACGTCTTGCTTTTTCTGCTTCCTCAGCCTCACGTCTTGCTTTTTCTGCTAATTTTTCGGCTTCACGTCTTGCTTTTTCTGCCGCTTTTTCTTCAGCTGCTAACTCTTTTTCACGACGCGCTAACTCTTTTTCACGCGCTTTACGTTCTAATTCTCTTTGTTTTGCTTCTTCTTTCAAACGTTTTTCTTCTTCTTTTGCTGCAAGAGCTGCAACTTCAGCATTAATTTCTGCTTGTAGTGATTTTTCGACTAATTCTTTTATGAATGATTCCTCTAATTCACCACGATTGATTAATTTAAGCCAATTGCCACCTTTTGGTGTACTCGCAACAGAAATCAATCCTGGGAATCCTTGTAAATAATTCGCCATATCAGCATCTTCAGATAAGAAAGTAATACGATAATCGTTGGCAGTTTTTTGCGTGATTAAGAATGGCTTTTTGCCAATTAAGAATTTGTGTTGAGTACCTGCAGGATTGGCCACACATGAAAGATTTTCATATGGCAAAGTAACTGGATATTGAAGCAACTCTTCATACGCATAGGCAAATACTTTTTCTTTCTTTTCTTGAACAGGTTCTTTTTCAACCGCTTTAACTTCAGGTTCAATTACTACTTCTTCTGGTTCTTGTGTATATTCAGCCTTTTCTTTTTCAAGTGCTTCCATCTTAGTTAGCAATTCTTGCTTTTCTTGTTCATAAGAAGCCAAATCTTGTTGATATTGTTCATTCATCTTTGCATAAGCATCAGCAATTAATTCATATTGTTTTTTAGTTGCTTCTAACTCTGTAGTAGCAAGTTCCACTTTTACTTGATTCTTCAATGCTGTATATGCCGCAACCATTTGCTGATTTTTAGTAATCTCAGCATTTTCCTTCGCTACTGCGCTACGCAATTGTGTTTTCAATTGACTCACTTTTTCATTGAGCTGTCCTATTTTACCATTTAATCGTTCTACATCTACAGTTGAATCAGTATTATCTAAATCTATGCTCAAACGTTCACTACTATAATTGAACATTGAATATAACAACACCAATTCAGCACGATAGTAGGCATCATCTCTACGATTTTCCCACTCTGCAAGTAATGTATCTTTATCTTTTGCAATATATTCTTCATTATTTTGCATCAATTCTCGCAATTTTAAGAAAAATAATCCAAGCATTACTAAGCCTAAAGCAATACCGGAAAGAGCATGCCAAACAGTATTATTCACTAATTCTACTTCGTAAAATTGTTTTGCAATCTTAGATCGAATGACAAGAACATCTACTATAAATGCAATGATGATGGCAACATCAATCAAACTGATTTCAAATTTTGTCAATTTCAAAGGTAATTTATCCATGATAGATAATACCAGCATCAATCCAACAAAGAAGAGTCCAAATGCAATCATATATCCAACATATACGTCATGCGTAAATACAGCAGTAGTATCTGCACGATTCATTAGGATAACAGTATATGCCATTAATGATAGCATATATGAAAAAATAGGTAAATAACTTGCATAGGATACTGCACGATTTGTAGGTTTATAATCAAAGAATTTTTTTCCTTTTATGATTAAACTTAAAATAATTACTACTAGAGGAAAAATTAAATATTTAAATGTACTTTCAACTTTTCCAAAATGAGCACCACCAAATGGTATTAAAGCAAGTAGACCAAATACCAATGAAATAGAAGATAATATAAATATTAATTGTCGTTCTTTACGTTCTTTTTCAGTCATAATTTATGAACCTACCTTTTTCTTATTTTGTAGCGCCTTGTTTAGCAGCGGCTCTTGCTGCGGCACGCTCTTTGGCTTTGGCTTGTGCTTTTTCTTTTTTAATTCTTTCTTTTTCAGCTAATTCTTCAGCAATTTGTTGTTGCGCAACTAAGAAAGATTCTTTAATTACCTTTCTCATAAATTTAGCTTCTTCTTTTCCCTTATTGGTCAATTTTACCCAATAATTGTCTTTTAAATTCTTTGGTGCAATCAATTCGCCTGGTCTAGATTTTAAATAATCTACAAATTTTTTAGCTGTAGTGATAAAACTAATTCGATAATCATTTGCAGTTTTTTGCATTACCAAACACATTTTTTTGCCAATATAAAACTTGAATAATGTTTGATTCTTATTGCCAACTACTTTGAATCCCTCTTGAGTTTGGAATGTATAAGCAAATTCAAGCATTTTTTCAAATGGAGGAACAATTTTCTTTTCTTTCTTAGTTGGTGTTTCCGGTTCTACTACTTCAGTTTCAGCAGTTTGCTGCAATTTTAACTCATGAAGTTCTACAACTGCTGCTTCATATGCTGCCCTCAAATCACGGAGTGAGGCCTCATCTTTTTCTAATTGTGCTTTTTGTTGTTCAAGTTCTTCTAATGATTTTCGTGTTTGAGCAATGGTTTGAACAATGGTTTCCTGTTCGGCTACAAGTGCTTTTACTTCTTCACTATCAGTTGTATCAATTTCTTCTAATGTAGGTGATGCACTCGTTTCATATGTTTCTATTTCTTCGTCTTCTTCTATTTCATCTTCTACAAAGAGTGATTCAGTTTCAGTTTCATTTTTTTCTTCCACTTCAACAATTTCTAAATTATCATATACTTCAGCATTTTCATCATAATATAATTCAAAATCATCTAGTGTATCATTATAAGCCCGATTATATTCTTTTTGTTTAATTTCATGCTCAGCTACTTCACCATTTAAACAATACACAAGTATCTCATCTTTTTTAAACATTTTAATCAATTGTGAAAGCGTAATACCAAAACCAATAACAATGCCAATATAGATGAAAAATACAATTGGATCTCCTGTTAAATATGCATCTATATCTTGGTAACTGCTACTATATGCAGCATTTACCAGCCAATTCATAATTGAAAAAGCAATAAGAACTACAATCAAAATCGCATCTAGTACAATATTTTCCTTTGTGCCTAAACGCATCATCACATCATATGCCCTTACGAGACAATATAGAGAAAATACAACATAACCTACTAATACAGCTATTACTATGCCTAACATCTTATCTGACAAGACGCTCATCATTCCTACTTCAGTATAGTCAAATGTTAACATATATGCTGTATTTACAACAGTTGCAATGATGCAAATCACAATGGGAAAATACGCCATAACCAAAGTAACTTTTGAATTTTCACGATAGTTGAATAGCAATTGATACTTCTTTTGTAGCGGATAAATAGCAAGTAAGATAGCTACAAATGAAAGTGATGCTTTCAGAATCATTTCAATTGTAAATATATTCTCTACATGATTTAAACCAGGAACGGCTCGAAATGGTACTGCAATTACAACGCCAAAAACCATTGCAACTACCCCTAAAATGAACATTAAATTTTTTTGTCCCTTTGATAACATAAACTCACTCCTCTAATAATTATCAAAATTGCAAAGTATTTTCTATGTAAAAAAAATTTTTTAGATTTGCAACCTTTTCCTAGACATATTATAACATAAATCGTTTTTTTTGTAAATTGAAATTCACATTTTTTTACGATTTTTACTGATTATAAAATGACTTAAAATAATTTCTATAATGCTAACCATAGGTACCGCAATAATCATTCCAAAAATTCCCATGATTTCACCAAAAAAAGCAACTGATAATAATACTAAAATTGGATTGGTGTGCATGGTTTTACTCTGTACTTTCGGAACCAAAAAGTTTCCTTCTAAAAATTGCAATATCACAATGGATATCAGTACAAAAAGAGCCTTACTAGGAGATGTTGCAAGGGTAAATAAGATAACAATTCCCCCTCCAATATATGGACCAATATATGGAATAATGTCAGTAATCCCTACAATAATACCAAATAAAAGGGCATAATCAATACCAATAACAAAAAAACAGCATGCTGATGCTATAGACAAGATAGACATAACAATGAGTACACCTTTGATATATTGACGTAGCGATTGTTTTACCTCTGAACAACTTTGATAGACCTTTTCCTTTCCTTTTTCAAGCAATTTTTCTTTAATATAATTTTCAATTTTAGGATAATCTAATAAAAAATAAATAGCTAATACAGGTGTAATTAGGAAGGCAACTATATAGGAAAAACTTTTTTGTAAAAAACTACCAATAGATGTCAATTGCGCATTCAAAAACGAAAGAACTTTTTCCTCTATTTTTCCATAATCTAATATGTGTTCTCCACTATGGATTGCCATTTTTTCATTGATTTCATCAATAAATGTTTTAAACTGTTGAATATAGTCTGGTATATGTTCCATAAGTGTCGCAATTTGATTAGAGAAAAGAGGAATGATATATCGAAAGGCAACCACCATTAATCCTACTATTACAAATACCATAAGTGATACTGCTAGTTTCCTACTGAGTTTCTTTTTCTCTAACCAGACAACAATGGGTTCTAAAATAAAAGCAATAATAAAAGCAATAACAAAAGGCAAGATGATTTTGGCAAGTAGACGAATAATCCATTGAATAAACGGAAATAACCGATATAAAAGAAATAGTATTACTAAAATACCGATGATTTCTAAAATTTTATACAGTCTTTTTGGCATTTTATCACCTCTTCTTATTTTATGTCAAAATCTACTATTTAAAACAAAAAAAGATATGTCAATGACATATCTTTTTCATTTTATAAAATTAGCAGCAATGTTCAATCAAATACTTCGCTGTGCGAACCATTTGTGATGTATATGAATTTTCATTATCATACCAAGACACAACTTGAACTTGATATAAACCATTGCCTAAAGATGTAACCATAGTTTGAGTTGCATCAAATAATGAACCTTGAGTAATACCAATAATATCAGAAGAAACAAGAGGTTCTTCAGTATAACCGAAAGATTCATTTGAAGCAGCCTTCATTGCAGCATTGATAGAAGCTGCTGTTACTTCTTCTTCAGATTTTACTACTGCAACTAAAATAGTTGTAGAACCTGTAGGAACAGGAACACGTTGTGCAGAACCAATCAATTTACCATTTAATTCAGGAATAACCAATCCAATTGCTTTAGCAGCACCTGTTGAGTTAGGAACAATACTGCATGCAGCAGCTCTTGCTCTTCTTAAATCACCTTTTCTATGTGGTCCATCAAGTACCATTTGATCACCTGTATAAGCATGAACAGTAGTCATAATACCACTTTGAATAGGTGCGTAATTGTTCAATGCGAAAGCCATTGGTGCTAAGCAGTTTGTTGTGCAAGATGCAGCAGAAATAACTTGGTCTTCTTTTGTTAAAGTAGTATGGTTAACATTGAAAACAATTGTCTTTAAATCTTTTCCAGCAGGAGCAGAAATAATAACTTTCTTTGCACCAGCATTAATGTGTGCCATAGATTTTTCTTTTGAGCAATAGAAACCAGTACATTCTAATACTACGTCTACATCTAATGCTTTCCAAGGGCAATTATTAGCATCTTTTTCTGCATAGATTCTAACTTTTTTTCCATTTACAGAAATCCATCCTTCTGCAGCTCCTTCTTCTGAGCAAGTAACTGAATCAGCAAATTGATATCTACCTTGTGCTGAATCGTATTTTAATAAGTGAGCTAACATTTTTGGACTAGTTAAATCATTGATAGCAACAATTTCATAACCTTCTGCACCAAACATTTGTCTAAAAGCCAAACGTCCAATACGTCCAAAACCATTAATTGCAATTTTTACAGCCATTTTTTATAACCTCCTTAAATGGACTATTTTTACAAATATATTCTAACACTTTTGCCAAAATAATGCAACTATTTTACCACTGTATACCCGTGGTTTTTTGAAAAATACATACACTTATTTTTCTCTAGAACGCGATACAATAATGAGCAATAGTCTTAGTACCTCAATAAATAGATAAATCACATTTAGCGTAATCGCATATGCAGCAAACCATTCATATACTTTACTTGCTCCTGATTCAATCATTTCATCTGCATTAGACAAGCTCACAATCACATACATAGATGCGATAATACACATCACAATTGAGCAAACTAATCCAAGACCTGACATATAAAACAAGCTATATAAATTGACACGATTGACCAAAAACATCACTAGTGCCATCAATGAGAAGAAAAATGAGAAAATCAAAATACCTAGTGATACGATGATTAAAAAAGATTTAAATTTTCTTCCAACTTGAATATAGCCTTTTGCATATAAAATAGTGCCACCAATAAATACAGCAAGCGTAATTAATAAAGCCACTCCAGCAAGTTGTAATCCCATATCTGGAAGAACCAATTCTAATAGTCCACATAAGCAACCGACAACAAGCCCCTCTGATATGGCATAAGGAATTGCTAAATGTTTTGCCTTTGTAGGTGAAATATTCATAATAATTTGCAAAATAAGCGTTGTGATTCCTGCTATGATATACATAAAAAAAGGCATATATCCTACACGAACAATAATTCCAATTAATAATAGAGCTGTAACTAAAGCTGTACAAAGTAACGTGAGCGTTTTTATACCCACACCTTGAATAGTTGCATTTTCATATTCCGTGCTTATCGTATACTCATTGGGGATACGATGAAATGCAAAATTTTTACCTACTTTCATATTTCCTCCTTATAATAACGTAGTATCATCATCTACCAAATCGCCAAAAGCCTCTAAAGTGATTAAATTGGCGAATTGTTTTTTATTTACACTCGTTCTGAGTTCAAAATCTTTTCTAGAACTAAATGGGCGTTGTTTTCTCGCTTCTACTATGGATTTTGCTACCGTTTCTCCTAATGAATCTACAGAGACAAATG
>JAMPAL010000002.1 GCA_023667245.1 Anaeroplasma bactoclasticum | reverse complement strand
GTTCATAAAAAAACAAGTAAAGTATCTAAAATTGTGATTACTGTTTTACCATAAAGTGAGGAAAGAAGAATAGGGTATATATATATCCTATTCTTTTATTATGGTTGTAATCTATTGACAAAAAAATAAAAAAGTCGACAAATAATTTCAGAATATTCCAAAAAATTATATATATAATTGACAAAATATGGGAATTAAGATATAATCAAACTGAGTTCGGGGGGAGCCAAATATATTTAAAGAGATAACATAGGTATCAAAGGCAAAAACTTTTTCTTATCTATCTTGTCTCCTTCTTGACTCATAAATAACACTATATTATATGAAAAGGAGGAGAATATATGAAGAGTGTTAAGAAATTATTTTTTGCTTTTTTAGTTTTATTTGTGGGAATTATTTTACTTGGTAGTGCATCTAGCACAAATGCTAGTTCCGCAGTAGCAAATTCTACACCATGGTTCATTAGTTTTGATGATGGCACTGTTATGAATATTCGGGAAGGAGAAACTGGACGGAATGATATTTATTCCAATAGTTTTACGGTAACTTATTTCGACGCAACAGGTCAAACAGAAGGTGGTTATTTTAATCTTTGGATAGAAGCTAGAACACCAGAGATATTTCATCCAGTAGCTCAAGGAGAATATCTTAAAAATGGTGAAAAGATGAGTTTTGAAATAGGTGGAAAAATACAATTTCAATACGACGGGGAGAATCCGGATTATTATTCAACTTGCTATTTTATGTTGCATCGTTCTATTGTAGACACCAATCGTATTCGGACTAATGTAGTAGAAGGAAAGTATTATTATGACCGCGTTTACTTTGATGATCTTGATAATCCTTGGGATGTAGATGATAATTTGGTTTGGGAAGTTGAAAACTATACAACTGGTGAAACATATGAAGTATACCCATACTTTAGTATTGATGAAGAAGGGGATTACTATGTAACCGTTTATGATACAGTAACTGGTGAATCTTTAAGTTTTGATTTTACCATTGATGGAACTAAACCAATAGTAGAATTGATTGAATGGGATTGGACAGTAGGAACCCCTCTTTTAGGCAATTATATTACAAGTAAAGGTGTAAAAGTAAATTGTAGTGATGATATTGAACTTGCTTCTATTAGTTATCGATATAAAAGATTTACTGCTAGTTATGCAGAAAACGGAGTAGTAGAAAATGGATTTACTTTCTATAGAAAAGGTGAGTATACAATTTATGCAGAAGATATCGCAGGAAATATGACTATAGTTAGTTTCATTATTACTGATTTTGACATTATGGTGGATCCAGAAGGCGTTACTCCAGTAGGTACAGAAGTAACTCAAAATGGCGGAGAACGTGGAGGTACTACTATGTCAGTAGGATATACAAGATGCCTATATCTTGGTGGAGATGCGCCAAGCCAATCTAGATTAGATTATACATTCACATCATCAGACGAAACTATTGCAACAGTTAGTGCATATGGTACAGTAGAAGCAAAAGCTGCAGGTACTGTTGTTATTACTTGTGTGAATAAGAAAAATCCAAAATTAGTTTCAAAGGTAATATTAACCGTTTTACCATAAGCAAAAAATAAGAATAGAGTATACTGATAGAGCGTATACTCTATTTTCTATTATTTATAAAGATGAAATCTGTAGATACTTTGTAATAAATGATTGACAAATTACAAATAGTATATTATAATTGTAAAATAAGTACTCAATTAAAATATCAAAATGAGGAGGAAGAACAATGGCTTCTAGTATAGAATATGTAACTTATTTAACAGAAGAACTTTCATTTTGTAAAGACATTACTTACCGAAAAATGATGGGAGAATATGTGGTATATTATCGTCAAAAAGTAATAGGTGGTATTTATGATAATCGTTTTTTGATTAAACCTATTGATGTTGCTAAACAGATGCTACCCAATGCATCATTTGAAATTCCTTATCCAGGTGCAAAACCGATGATTTTAATGGATCAATTAGAGGATAAAACATTTCTTTTCAATTTGTTTGAAGCTATGTTTACTGAGTTACCCGAAAAAAAGAAAAAATAATGTATTTATGATAAAAGCCTATTTAGTAAGTATTATGATCCATTTCTTATGTTAGGATGATGACTTATTAAGAGAAAAAATAGGTATGATTAAATTTAGAAAAGGAGAATACCATATGAAAAATATGATAGATTATATGAAGAAATATGGTCATCTTTCTTTTGAAGAAAAACCATTTTGTGAAGTAGATAGTATGATACTGGCGCAACTTTCTTATTTTGATTTTTCAAATACCCTAGCAGAGGAAACTAACTTTGAACATAGTCTACAAGAGTTTCTGGAAAAAGATTATGATAAATCTAGAGTAGCTAGTATTTGGAATCCTAAAAAAAACGATATGATGGCTCGTTTAATTCTGGTTTTACCTCGATTTTCCCATATTAAAATTGGCTATTATGTGAATAAGATTGAAGTAGATAACGAAAAACAATTTTCTGCGGTTTCTTTTTTATTAAAAGAGGGTCTTTATTATATTGCCTATCGTGGAACTGATGCACATTTTATTGGTTGGAAAGAAGATTTGAATTTGGCCTATTTAGAAAATATTCCTTCTCAAAAAGAAGCAGCAACGTATTTAACCGATTTTGCCAATTTATATCATGGTTATTACATTGTTGGGGGACATTCTAAAGGTGGAAATTTAGCAACATTTGCAAGTGCTTGTGTGGATGAAACCATTCAAGAATGTATTCTTGCAGTTTATAATCATGATGGTCCAGGTTTCTTACCTGCGTTTTATGAAAAAGCGTCTTATCAAAATATTGAGTCTAAAATTATAAAAACCATACCAAAAGATGCACTTGTGGGGTTATTACTAGAACCTAGCAATCGTTATCAAGTTGTTGCTAGCAAAGCGTTTTTATTTGTTCAACATGATCAATTTAATTGGGTAATCGAGGATGATCACCCCAAATATATTCAAGATGTCACTAAGATTTCTAAACATACAAGGAAGGCTATTACCAATTGGGTGAATCAAATGGATATGGTTACTAGAGAATCATTTATTAATACCATTTATGCCATGATTGAAGAAACAAAAATAGAACGACTTTCAGGGTTTGTAAAAAAATTACCTAAAAATCTTTTTATTATGAATAAGGCATATAAAAAATTATCGGTTGAAGAAAGAAAAATGGTTCGAGATGCCTTAATTTCCTTTGTGGCTTGTTATGCAGGAAAAAAGTAAGATATGTTAGATAGATATTTAATAAGTTGACTTTATGCATAAAATGGTATATAATATATATAATTTGATAGGTCATCGGAGGATAAGGCACCGCAGTGCCAAGATTGTATACAATCTTATTATCGAAAAGATGTCGGATGCGTCCGGTTATTCAGTGTAATAACCGGACTTTTTTATGAGGAGGTAAAAAATGAAAAGTAAAAGAATGTTAAAAATGATCCAATTTATCTTACCAACCATAATAGGACAAATCTGTTTTTTTCTTTTTACCATTATTGATGGTATATTTGTTGGTAATGGAATTGGTGAAAATGCACTTGGAGCGGTCAATATTGTGTTTCCATTTATTATGGTAATCAATGCTATATATATGCTTATTATTGTTGGAGGTGTCGCTGTGACAGCAGTCCGGTTTGGCCGTGGTGACAAAATGGGAGGTAATGATGCCTTTATGCATGCTTTTGTCATTATGTTAGGACTTGGTATCGTATTGACAATAGGAGGAATTGCTTTTGCTACACCACTAGCACACTTTTTTGGTGCGAATGATACTTATATGCCCTATGTAGTGGATTATTTGATTTGCTATTCCATTTTTATTGTGCCGTCTGCTTTGTCTATGTTACTTCAATTTTTCTGTAGAACGGATGGTTCACCGATATTAGTTATGATAGCTACAATTGCTGCATCAGCTTGTAATATCTTTTTAGATTGGTTGTTTGTATTTCCGCTACATATGGGAATGAGAGGTGCAGCTATAGCAACAGGAGTATCACAGACAGTATCATTTTTAATTATGCTTTGCCATTTTATCTTTAAAAAGGGGAGTTTGCGATTTCAATTATTTTCATTTCAAAAACGCCTACTTGGTAAAATCTTTTTAAGGGGATTTCCTGAGACAATTGCTCAATTTGCTGTACCCATTTTTACAATTTGTATGAACCATGTTTTACTTTCTTATATTGGAGAAATTGCGGTTAATGCTTATTCAGTTATTGGTTATGTGGCTTCTTTTTCAGTCGCTATTTTTATTGGGGTTTCTAGTGGTGCACAACCATTATTTGGTGAAGCGTATGGTGAGAAAGCAGATAGAGATTTAAAGTTTTATTTTCGTATTGGTGTGATTATCGATATTATTGGTAGTGTAGCTGTCTATGTTTTATTATTATTTATAGGAAAGCCAATTTGCAATCTATTTGATACAGGCAAGGAAACAGCTGATTTTATTATTTCTGTATTACCTAAATATGCTTGGGGTTTTGTACCAATGTCCATTAATACCATTATTTCTGCATATTTATATTCAACCAAAAGAACAATTGCATCAGTTATAGCAAACATATGCAGAAGTTTTTTGTTTACTCTGCCAATTGTTTTTCTATTACCTATTTTATTTGGTGAATCCATTATTTGGTTTGCATTTGGCATATGTGAGTGTTTCAGTTTAGTTGTCTCTTTGCTTTGTCTTGTATTATCTGAAAGAAAAGGAATTATCTATCGATAATTCCTTTATTCAATTTTAAAGCATAAATATGTCATATTTTGAAAAAATCAGTATAATAGGATAAGTAATAAAGGAGAAGCATATGCAACAGGTTAGAAAAAGTAATCGATACGAAATAGATATGACAGAAGGAAAATTCTTTACGAAAATATTTAAATTTTGTTTTCCATTGATGCTCACAGGTATACTTCAATTATTATATAATGCTGCAGATTTAATTGTAGTAGGTAAATTTGGACATACAGATGGTGCGGTAGGAGCAGTAGGTTCTACATCGGCTTTAATTAATCTCATTGTTAATTTATTTATGGGGTTGTCTGTTGGAGCAAATGTATTATCGGCAAGAAGATTCGCCTCCAAAGATTATGAAGGGTTATCTAGAGTCGTACATACAGCCATTACCATCAGTTTTATAAGTGGTATAGGCCTTGGCATAATTGGTTTTGTTTTTGCAAGGCAATTTCTTGAATTAATGAATAATTATCGGAGTCTTGCTGTAGTGTATCTAAAAATATACTTTTTGGGAATGCCTTTTAATATGTTGTATAATTTTGCCGCAAGTATTTTAAGAGGAGTAGGAGATACTAAACGTCCATTATATTTTTTAGCAATTTCTGGGTTAGTAAATGTTGTGCTAAATATTTTCTTTATTGTTGTATTTCATATGGATGTCAATGGAGTCGCGATAGCTACTGTTATTTCACAAATTATTGCTTGTGTTTTAATTATGATATGTTTATTTCGAACCAAAGAGGCATATGGCTTTTCATTTCGAAAGATACATATTTATAAAAAGGAATTGGTAGAGATTACTAAAATTGGGCTTCCCGCAGGAATTCAAGGATCCATATTTTCCATTTCTAATGTCATTATCCAAACATCCATCAATGGCTTTGATAAGTTATTCCCTTATGTAGTAGATGGAAACTCAGTTGGTCAAAGTATAGAAGGGTTTGTTTATACCGCGATGACATCGGTTTATCATGCTGCACTTGCATTTACGGGACAAAATATCGGGGTAGGAAAATTAAAAAATGTAAAAAAAGTGACTTACACTTGTTTGATTATTGTTACATTAATTGGTGTTGTCATGGGTGGTGTATTCTTCCTCCTAGGTAAGCAACTTTCTGCTATTTATACCAGTGATCCAAATCAAATTGAAATCTCTTATTTACGATTACACTATTTGTGTTTACCTTATTTTTTAGATGGTATTATGGAAGTTATGGTAGGGGTATTAAGAGGGATGGGCTACTCTATTATGCCAATGATTGTTTCTATTTTAGGCATATGCGGATTTAGAATTGTTTGGATTTATGGTGTATTTTATCCAATGACTGACTTCACTAGATGGCAAGACTTACATTACCTATATATATCTTATCCAATATCTTGGATTATTACTTTTATCATTCATTTTATAACATATAAGGTAGTATATCGAAAAGAGGCAAAATCAAAAATGGCAATAGCTTGATAGAAAAGGGTTACAAAAGGAGCAAATGCAGAATCGCTCCTTTTGTATTTTTTTAATAATATATGCATATTTTCTAGAAATTCCTAAATTAAAGACCATCTTTAAATAGTCTGATACAAAGAAAGGGGAATCAGTCTAGATGCCATCATTGAAAATAAGATTGTATTTGATAAAATAATAACTTAAACCGTTTTTTTGCCAAACAAATAATTCCTAAAATATATTAAAAAATTCAACAAAAACGAGAAAATTCAAATCAGTGAAAATTTTTCTTTTCACCTAAAAAAAGAAAAAAGACAAGAATGCTTGAAAAAAGAAGTCGCTTATGATATAATAAATAGAATATAAGAGGAGTGGTGCATATGCTAAAAGCGATTCATAATTATGTTGTTTTGCAAAAAAAGGAATGTAAACAAGAAGGCAAGATTTATATGCCTAGTACAGATAGTCCAGTTTACGTTGTTTTAAGCGTGGGGGAGAATGTATCTCATATTGAAGTAGGTCAAAAGGTTGTTCTACAAGAAAAACCTCAACTATTTCAACAAGGCATGAAAGAATACTATATTATATCTGCTGAATATATCAGTGCTATTGTGGAGTACAATTATGAGTAATCAAATTTTATTTTCTAAACAAGCAAGAGCAAAAATGGCACAAGGAGCATCTATCCTTGCAAACGCAGTAAAAGTGACCTTAGGACCTCGGGGTAGAAATGTAGTTATTGAACAAGATTTTGGTGCGCCACTTGTAGTAAACGATGGAGTGACAATTGCCAAATCCATTGTTTTAAAAGATAAATTTGAAAATTTAGGTGCATCTATCTTGATTGAGGCCGCAACAAAAACCAACGATTTGGTAGGAGATGGCACTACGACTGCTATTTTACTTACGGCTTCTTTAATTGAAGCAGGGATGAAAAAGGTTGAAAAGGGAATCAGTCCTGTGATGATTCGAAATGGATTGCAATTTTATTTACCGCATCTTTTAAAGACCATTGATGAATTGGCTGTGCCAGTTACATCTAGTAGTGATTTAGAACAAATTGCAAGCATTTCTTCAGGCTCTTTAGAAATTGGTCAATTGATTCGTTCAGCCTATCATGAGGTAGGTTCTGAGGGGATTGTGACTATTGAGGAGTCTTCTTTCTTAGAAGATAGTCTAGATGTAGTTAAAGGGTATTCTTATGATAGGGGTTATTTGTCTAGTTATATGGCCACTAATTCAGAAAAAAATGAAGCCATTTTAGAAAAACCATATGTACTAGTGACTGATAAAAAGATAGTTTCGATGAAAGAAATATTGCCATATTTAGAATTAGCGATGAAACAAGGAAAACCACTACTTATCATTTGTGATGATATGGAACAAGAAGTTTTGGGTGCTATTGTTGTCAATAAATTACGTGGTGTATTTAATGTGGTTGTGACAAAGGCACCTTCATTTGGAGAGCGAAAAACCAAATTACTTCAAGATATTGCTTTTTTCACACAGTCTACTTTAGTAGATGAAAGCAGAGGAATGACGCTTTCAGATGGGGATATTGCCATTTTAGGTAGTGCGGAAAAGATTATTGTTTCTAAAGAACAAACTATTATTGTGAATGGGAGTGCAACGTTAGAAGCATTGAGAATATATGCCAGTGGTATTCAAGAAGAAATGACTAGAACCATAAGTGAATATGATAAAGAAAAATTAGGAGAACGCATTGCCAAACTACTTGGAGGAATAGCGGTTATCAAAATTGGAGCAGAGACTGAGCCTGTTTTAAAAGAGAAGAAGTTGAGAATTGAAGATGCCCTCAATGCAACAAAAGCAGCCATGAAATCAGGCGTAATTGAAGGTGGCGGAAAGGTATTTTATCAATTATCAGAAAAATTACATCAAATTGATGCACCAAGTGAATATGGTGCAAGTCTTGAGATGTTAGAAGAAGCTTTAAAGATGCCATTTATTCAAATTGTTGAAAATGCAGGACAAAATCCAACTGAAATTGTGAATCGCATTTCTGATGATTTTTGGTATGACGCAAATACCAACCAAATTGTGGATTTGAAACAATCAGGAATTATTGATCCAGCAAGCGTGGAAAAAAGCGCTATTACATCCGCTATCAGTATTGCGGGTATCTTTTTAACTACTGAATGTGCCATTGTTTCTGATCAAAAAAGTCAACCTGTAGATGAGGAGAATATATTATGATGAATTCTAAAATAGATAGTCTTTGTGAATATTATGTAAATCGTTACCAAGAATTGCATGAAAAAATATTGCAATCCCGATTACAACAATTAGATGAAAATATAGCAGTATGTCAACAAGCTTATGATGAAATTGCTTCAAAAGAAGACCAATTAGAAGAAATTGTACAACGCAACCAAAATATAGAGGCTAGGCTAAATGAAATTCATCAAGAAATAGAAACAGAAAAGAACAAAGTAGAACAAAAAAACCAAGAATTTATACAACAAGCCCAACAAGTAACTGAGCATGAAAATCAATTGGTGAAAAGTAATTTTGACTATTACCAAAACATATTGACAAAACTAGCAACTGGAAATAGTGAAGAAACAATTGAATATATCGATTTCGTAATGGATGTACTCCAATATACGATGTATCAAGAAACACTGACGTATCTAGCAGAAGCAGCTGATGCATTACAGGCATTAGATCAATTGAATGAATTAGAATACATAGTAAAAAAAAGAATATTAGATTTAGAAAATGAAAAAAAGGTAATTACATCTTCCATTGAAACCATTTCATTTGAGGAAACAGAAGAAAAATTAGATCATATTGCTTTTGAAATTTCTTCTAAAAAAGCAGCTAAAGTAGAACTGAGTGATTTATTTGCAAATTTAAAAGTGGAAAACAAGAAACATATTTTAGATGAAATCAAACATTTAGATATACTCGAATATACCAATCAGCAAATTGCAATGAAAATGGATGAAATGTTAGAGTCGTTTAAGAAAACGTTAGCAAAAATAGATACACATACCAATATTACTTCAAATAAAAAAATAGAATTAGCGAAGTTAAAAGAGGAATCAGAACAGTTGAAATCCAATAAAGAAACGTATGATCAAGTATTGGAAGAATACAATCAATTACAAAGTATGTATCAAACAATTGCAAATGATATGGTAGATATTGAAAACTATGTCACTGAGGCGAAAAAAGTCATCGAATCTAATGTTAATTTTAAAGAAATTGTCAAACGATATTCCGCTTTTTTGACCAAACAAAAAACAATAACAGCCAATTATGAAACTTTACAACAGCGATTAAAAGATTTAACTTGTGTAAGAAAATCCAAAATCAATGATCCATATGGGAAAGTTGCTTTAGAACAAGTCAATCAAGAAATCAAAAAGATCCAAACGAATATAGCAAATATGGAAGCTGAAGTAAAAAAACTACAACAAGAAAATCCACTACAAAAAGCTTCTGAAGTAGAAGTTTCAGTGATTCGTGTTTTTGAAGATAGTCTTGTTTGTGAATCTAAACTGCCTATTTTATATGATCAACAACAAGAATTTCAGACGCTCATCAATGAGAAATACGATGTGGTGAATCAGTTTAAAGCAGCAGCTGTTCGGTATGGAGAGATTCTATCTCGGATAGAGGAACTTCAAAATGAAATTGACCATATCTAATACATTACTAGAGCGATTACCCCATTTTTCTATTTCTGCTTATACATTTACTTTAACGAAAAAAGAAGTAGAAAAACAATCAGACGCTATCACTGCGTTATTTCAACAACTTACCAAAACATATCGTGCTAAATATCAATTGGAAGATGTGGTTACTATTCCTAGAATTAAACATATTCGAGATGGCTATAAGAAACTTAAAAAAGATCCTTCCCATACAAGACCAGCGTGTGAGGCATTGCTTCGAAGAATTTTAAAATATGGAGAGATTTATCGATTAGGTGATGCCATTGATATTGGCAATTATATATCCCTATTGTTAATGAAATCGGTTTGTATGGTTGATGCTGATGCCATTCAAGGAGATATCTTCATTCGAATAGGTACAAAGGAAGATTACTATGAGGGGATTCATCGAGGCATACTGAATGTTGAAAATTTACCTCTTTATGAAGATGCAATATCTCCCTTTGGTAATCCAACAAGTGATACACTTCGTACCGCAATCACATCCAATACCAAACATATATTGGTGATGCTCATTCATTTTGATGATGAAATTATACAAGATGAAAAACAAATGGAACATATTTTGAATACATATCTCGATATTCAAAATTTAACAAAAATTGAAACTCAATAGATTGTAAGGAGATTATAATTATGATGAACGATAGTTCAAACTTTATCAAAACTATTATGAAAAACGAATTAGAAAATGGAACAGTTAACCATATTCTCACTCGTTTTCCGCCTGAACCTAATGCATATTTGCACATAGGTCATGCAAGAGCAATCATCACGAATTTTGAACTAGCAAAGTGCTTTCATGGAGCTACTAATCTTCGTTTTGATGATACGAATCCATCCAAAGAAGATACAGAATATGTAGAGGCTATCAAAAAGGATATTGAATGGTTAGGTTATACACCCAAAACCATCAATTATGGATCAAATTACTTTGATGCCACTTATGAAAAGGCTGTCTTATTGATTCAAAAAGGATTGGCTTTTGTCGATGATTTGACTCAAGAAGAATTAGCGATATATAGAGGTTCTATCAATGAACCAGGCACACCTTCTCCTTATCGTAATCGTTCTATTGCAGAAAATTTGAAGCTATTTGAAGAAATGAAATCAGGAAAGTATGCAAGTGGTGAAAAAACACTACGTGCTAAAATTGATATGGCAAGTCCAAATATCAATATGCGTGATCCTGTCATTTATCGAATTATGCATGTACATCATCATCAAACCAAAGACAAATGGTGCATTTATCCAATGTATGATTTTGCTCATCCTTTACAAGATGCTTTTGAAGGGATTACGCATTCTTTGTGTAGTATTGAATTTGAAGATCATCGGCCCCTTTATGAATGGGTAATTGAACATTGTGAAGTTGAAGCCAAACCACGGCAAATTGAGTGGGGTCGTTTAGGTATTACACATATGATTATGAGTAAACGCTATTTGAAACAATTGGTGGATGAAAATATAGTAACGGGTTATGATGATCCAAGAATGCCTACTTTAGTAGGATTACGTCGTAGAGGATTTACACCAGATGCGATTCGCAATTTTATCTTATCAACAGGTTTATCTAAAATTAACTCTACAGTAGATTACGGAATGTTAGAACATTTCTTAAGAGAAGATTTGAAGCTCAAAACTACTCGTCCAATGGCTATTTTAGATCCATTGAAAGTAGTCATTACCAATTATCCAGAAGGACAAATTGAATATGTAGATGTACCAAATAATATGGAAAATGAATCACTAGGAATGCATCAAATGGCATTTGGCCGTGAACTTTATATTGAAAGAGAAGACTTTTTAGAAGAAAAACCAAATAAACATTGGAAACGCCTTTCTAAGGGAATTGAAGTACGTTTGATGCATGCCTATTTTATTAAATGTAACGATGTCATCAAAGATGATGAGGGAAACATTTTAGAGATTCATTGTACTTATGATCCGTTGACAAAATCGGGTAGCGGATTTAATGAACGAAAGCCAAATGGCAATATTCACTATGTTGAAAAAACAACAGCAATCCCAGCGACGTTCCAATTGTTTGAACCTCTTTTATTAGATGAAAAAGCTCAAACTGAAAACTTTAGAGAACGCATCAATCCAACATCGTGGAAAAATCAAGAAGGATTTGTTGAAGCCTATCTAAAAGATACTCAGCCAGAAGATAAATATCAATTTATTCGTAATGGCTATTATACAACAGACAAACTATCCAAAGGAGATAAACTGGTTTTCAATCGCACAGTAGGCTTGAAATCCTCTTTCACAACAGAACATGGAAAATGATAAACATATGATGGATATTCATCAATTATTGGAAGGGTTAAATCCAGAACAAAAAGAAGCTGTTCAAACAGTGGAAGGACCAGTGATGGTTTTTGCGGGTGCAGGAACAGGAAAAACCAAAACCCTGATTAGTCGAATCGCTTATATGATTGAGGCTTGTCATATTGCTCCTTATCACATTTTAGCTATTACTTTTACCAAAAAGGCTACTAATGAAATGCGAGAGCGCCTCAGTGCTATGATTGGAGAACAAGCTCGTTTTGTCCACATTTCAACTATACATTCATTGTGTGCAAGAATACTAAGAAGAAATGCAGAATCGCTTGGTTTTTTGAAGAATTTTGAAATTATCGATGAAGATGATCAAATCAAAGCTATGAATGAGATTTTCAAAAAGAATGAAATTGAAAAGAGAATGCTCTCTCCAAAAACGGCTCTAAAAGCAATAGGAGATTATAAAAATGGTTCTTGCCTGGAACTAATGGGGTTATTTAAGGTTGTATATGCCGCTTATCAATCGTATTTGAAAGAAAATAATATGATGGATTTTGAAGACTTACTCACATATACACTTCAACTTTTTCAAGAGCATCCAGATATTCTTGCATTTTATCAAGAGGAATTTCAATATCTTTTAGTCGACGAACTTCAAGATACCAATGGCGTACAATATGGTATTGTGAATTTACTATGCCAAAAAAACGAAAATATTTTTGCAGTAGGAGATGATGATCAAAGCATCTATTCCTTTAGAGGGGCAAAAATAGAAAATATGATGAAATTCAAAGAAGATCACCCACAAGCGCATATCATCAAATTGGTTCAAAATTATCGTTCTACGCAAGAAATTTTAAAAGGGGCTAATGCTGTAATCAAGAATAATAAAATTCGTGAAGAAAAAGAATTATATAGTCAAATACCTGGTTCAAAACATGATGTCAGTCTCCAAGAGGCTTACTATTATGAAGATGAGGTCCGCTATGTAGTGAATGAAATTGCTACTCTTGTCAATCATTATCATTATGATTATAAAGATATTGCAGTAATTTATCGGAATGGAGCACTTTCACGTAATTTTGAAATTGCCTTCATTCAAGAAAGAATCCCTTATAATATTTATGGTAGTTTTGCCTTCTTGAAAAGAAAAGAAGTCAAAGATATGATTAGTTATTTGCGTTTTATTGCATCTCCAACGAAAATGATTCATTTCAAGCGAATCATTAATGTACCTAGTCGGGGCGTAGGTGAGAAAACCATTGAAAAATTACAAGAATATATGGAAGAAACAGGATGTGATATTCTTGGTTCTATTGATATCTTTAAAGAAAGAAATAATACTTCAAAAACAGAAAGTTTAATTGAGTTCAAAAATATGATGGAAGATTTAATGGAATCACTAAATCATATGACGCTTGTTGAATTTTTTGATTATATGTTAGAAAAAACAGGATATTTAGCTATGCTTCAACAAGAAGCAGATGAAGATGAGAAAAAGAGAGTAGATAATGTCAATGAATTTAAATCCATTCTATATCAATTGGATCATGATCATTTAGAAGAAGACTTAACGAATATTGAGAAAATTGAAGTAGGGTTGGATGACTTGTTATTAGATGTAACTACAGTAGACGATCATCAAACTGATGGTGTTGTTCTTTCAACAATTCACTCTGTTAAAGGATTAGAATTTAGAGCTGTTTTTGTAGTTGGTTTAGAAGAAGGTATTTTTCCATCCATTCGAGATGAGGTAGATATGGAAGAAGAACGCCGAATTGCCTACGTTGCTTTTACTAGAGCAAAAGAAAAGATTTATATTACATGTGCAACACGTAGGTTGATTTATGGCAGAATTGTTCGAAATCCAAAGTCTCGGTTCTTAATCGAATATTTGACTACAGTAAAGAATCCTGTTCAAGAAGAAAAGAAGGAAACGATCTCTTCAACACAAGAAATCGAAATTGGAACAAGGATCAATCATAAGTTTTTTGGGAATGGATTAGTAGTAGCAAAGGATGATCGATTTGTTCAAATTTTATTTGACAAAGATAAATCGATTAAAAAAATCACAAAGGATCATCCAACTTTAACGGTGATTGTGGAAAATTAAGCTAGATAAAATTTTATCTAGCTTTTAGAAATGTAATTGGTATGAGAAAGAACAATCACATCAATACTAAATAATGAGGTAAAGGTATGGATAAACAAATAGCAATCAAAAGAATGGAAACATTGTATCAACAACTACATATATATAATTATCAATATTATGTGTTAGATAATCCCACTATTGAAGATGCAGAATATGATAGCTTAATTCGTGAACTTGAAGTTCTAGAACATACTTATCCAGAACTAGCTAAGAAGGATTCACCTACACAAAAAGTAGGTGCTTATTTAAAGACGGATTTATCATCTATTACGCATGAGCATCAAATGATGTCTTTGGGTGATGTCTTCAATGAGGAAGAATTGCGTGATTTTGACGAAAAAATCAGAAAAGTGGTTGAACAATATACCTATGTAGTAGAACTCAAAATAGATGGTATTGCAAGTACAGTACATTATACCGATGGTTTATTCACACTTGGTGCGACAAGAGGAAATGGATTGGTTGGTGAAAATATAACAACCAATATGCTGATGATAGAATCTCTTCCGAAAATATTAACTGAACCAGTTACGCTTGAAGTGCGTGGTGAAGTTTATATGAAAAAGTCTGTTTTAGATGGTTTGAATCAAGTTAGATTGCAAGCAAACTTACCCCTTCTTGCCAATTGTAGAAATGCTGCAGGGGGAAGTCTTAGACAACTCGATGCCAATGTCACCAAAGAACGAAAATTGGATCAATTTGCATATACTTTGGTTCATCCAGAACAATATGGTATTCATACCCAAATAGAAGCATTATCTTATTTACAACGTTTGGGTTTTTCAGTGAATCCCTACCATGTGCATTGCAAAGATATTGAAGAAGTAATCGAAACCATTGCGCAATTTGATGGGCTTAGAAAAACATTAGATTATGCAACAGATGGTATTGTGATTAAAGTGAATGAATTCGATCTGTATGATGCCATTGGTTATACGGTAAAGGTGCCTAAATGGGCTATTGCTTATAAATTTCCTGCTGAGATTGTCACAACAAGGTTAAATAATATTATTTTTACAGTGGGCAGAACAGGAAAAATTATTCCAAATGCAGTGTTAGATCCTGTGTATATTGCTGGAACAATGGTAGCGAGGGCTACTTTAAACAATGAGGACTTTATTGTTTCAAGAGATATTCGCATAGGAGACTATGTTCGAGTAAGAAAAGCAGGTGAAATTATTCCTGAGGTGATTGATGTAGATTTATCTAGAAGGCAAGAGGAACTTCAACCATTTGAAATGTTAAAGTATTGTCCTAAATGTGGTTCTCCTATTGAAAAATCAAAAACAGATGCCCTTCATTTTTGTAAAAATCCAGAATGTGGTGGTCGTATATTAGAAGGAATTATTCACTTTGCTTCTCGCGCTGCTATGGATATAGAAGGTCTTGGTGATAAACAAATTGAACAATTGTATGCTTTAGGGTATATCAATGACATAGCAGATATTTATACATTATATTCCTATGAGCAAGAACTGCTTGCATTAGATCGATTTGGGAAAAAGAAAGTAGAAAACTTGTTAAATGCAATTGAAGATAGCAAAAAAAATAGCCTAGATCAATTGATTTTTGGTTTGGGCATTCGCTTTGTTGGCGCTAAAGCATCAAAGGCGCTGGCAAAATGCTATCATACAATAGATGAATTAAAACAAGCAACTGAAGAAGAATTGCTTGCATTAAATGATTTTGGAGAAGTTATGGCCAAAAGTATAATAGATTATTTTCAAGATGAAAAACATGTGGAACTAATCGATAGATTAAAATCATATGGAGTCAATCCGATATCAAAAACAGTAGAGGTTCGTTCCATTTTTAGTGGAAAAACGTTTGTGCTTACGGGAACTTTGCCTACAATGACTAGAGATGAGGCCGCAAAAATGATAGAAGAGAATGGTGGAAAAACATCTAGTAGTGTAAGCAAAAAAACGTCCTATGTTTTAGCGGGTGAGGCTGCGGGTAGTAAATTAGCAAAAGCAAAAGAACTAGGTGTAGCCATTATCACTGAAGAAGAATTTAAAGAAATGTTGAAATAAAAACGAAGATCTTATCCTGGAGGTATGATATGGACTATGGAAAAATTATAGTAAAAGGTGCAAGAGAAAATAACTTAAAGAATATCAATGTGGAAATACCAAGAGGAAAATTAGTAGTGATGACGGGTGTTTCTGGTTCTGGTAAAAGTTCACTTGCTTTTGATACCATTTATGCGGAAGGACAACGCCGATATGTGGAAAGTTTATCCGCTTATGCAAGACAATTTTTAGATAATGTAGATAAACCTGATGTTGATTCTATTGAAGGACTATCTCCTGCTATATCAATTGACCAAAAAACAACGAGTAGAAATCCTCGTTCTACAGTGGGGACAGTTACTGAAATCTATGATTATCTAAGGTTATTGTATGCAAGGATTGGACATCCTACTTGTCCAACACATGGAATTGAAATTAGTTCTCAAACCATTGAACAAATGTGTGATAAAGTGCTTTCTTATGAAGAAGATTCAAGAGTAACCATCTTATCGCCAATTGCAGAAAATAGAAAGGGAACGTTTGAAAAGACATTAGAGATTTTAAGAAAAGATGGATATTCCAAGGTGATTATTGATGATGAAATGTATGAATTAGATGAAGAAATCAATCTAGATAAAAATAAAAAACATACCATCTTTGTAGTAGTAGATAGATTAAAATTAAGAAGTGATATTCGTTCAAGATTATACGATTCATTGGAAACCGCATGTCATTTATCAGATGGAAAAATTTTTGTAGACATTAATGATGAACGTTTGCTTTTTAGTGAACACTATGCATGTCCATATTGTGAATTTACAGTAGGCAAATTAGAACCAACGATGTTTTCATTTAATGCGCCAATAGGAGCATGCCCTACTTGTCATGGATTAGGATTTATTTCAACGATTGATCCAAGTTTATTAATTACAGATGAAAATTTATCCATTGCTGATGGGGCAATTCGGTACTTGAAGAATATTGTATTTACAGAAAACTTAGAGTGGCAGATGTATAAGGTTTTATTTGAACGTTATAATATTGATGTTTTTAAGCCTTATAAAGATTTGACGGACTTTCAAAAAGATGTGATTTTGAATGGTTCTAAAGAAGCCATCAGTTATGAGATTCATTCATCAGGCGGAATTACGATGAAGAAGAATAAAGTCATTGAAGGCTTAGCAGGACTCATCACGAGACGATTTCAAGAAACTTCATCTTCCATGCAAAGAGAATATTATGGCTCTTACATGAAGGAATCAACTTGTCCAACATGTGAAGGAAGAAGGTTATCTGAGGTTGCCTTATCTGTTCGAGTAGGTGGTAAAAATATTCATGAATTTACAGAAATGTCTATTCATCAAGCTCTTGATTTTATTCAACAATTGAAACTGAGCATTCTAGAAGAAAAAATAGGTCATTTAGTCATCAAGGAAATTAAAAATCGCCTAGCATTTTTAAAAGAAGTAGGATTGGAATATCTCACTTTATCAAGACGAGCAGGCACACTCTCAGGTGGAGAAGCACAACGGATTCGTCTAGCTACTCAAATTGGCTCTAAACTAACAGGTGTATTATATGTATTAGATGAGCCTTCTATTGGGCTTCATCAACGTGACAATCACAAATTGATAGATGCTTTAAAAGAAATGAGAGAACTAGGCAACACACTGGTTGTAGTTGAACATGATGAAGAAATTATGCATGAATGCGACTATATTATAGATATTGGTCCTTATGCAGGTATTCATGGTGGTGAAGTGGTTGGTTGTGGTGAACCAGAAAACTTTAAAAAGATAGAAGGATCCATTACTGCTGATTATTTAAGTGGCAGAAGAAAAATAGAAGTGCCAGCATTAAGACGTCCTGGAAATGGTAAAAAAATTGTCATCAAAGGTTGTAAAGAAAATAATTTAAAAAACATTGATGTTGAAATACCATTACAAAAATTAGTTGTAGTAACAGGTGTATCAGGTTCTGGTAAATCTACTTTGGTCAATGATATTTTATACAATGCTCTTTCTTTTAAGTTATATAAAAGTAGAGTAGAAGTTGGAAAACATGATAGTATTGAAGGAATAGATGAAATTGAACGAGTTATCAATATAGACCAAGCACCAATTGGTAGAACGCCACGCTCTAACCCCGCAACATATACAGGTGTATTCGATCCAATTCGTGATTTGTATGCCTCGACGATTGAGGCCAAAAAACGGGGCTATAATAAAGGTAGATTCTCATTTAATGTAAAAGGTGGTAGATGCGAATCCTGTTGTGGAGATGGGGTCATTCGAATTGCAATGAATTTCTTACCAGATGTTTATGTGCCTTGCGAGGCTTGTCACGGAACAAGATATAATAGAGAAACATTAGAATGCAAATACAAAGATAAATCAATTGCAGATGTACTTGATATGACAGTAGATGAAGCCGTAGTATTCTTTGAAAACATTCCAACTGTATATCCAAAAATGAAGACGATGCAAGATGTAGGATTAGGCTATGTGAAATTAGGACAAAGTGCTACGACCTTGTCAGGTGGAGAGGCACAGCGCGTAAAATTAGCGAGTGAATTGCATAAAAAAATTACAGATAAAACGTTATTTATCTTCGATGAACCCACAACAGGTCTACATACATATGATGTAGATAAGTTAATGAAGATGATTGAAAAAATTGTAGATACTGGAGCAACGGCTGTCATTATTGAACATAATTTAGATGTAATCAAGATGGCAGATCACATTATTGATTTAGGACCAAATGGTGGTGATGATGGTGGAAACATTGTTGTGGTAGGTACACCAGAAGAAATTATGAATCATCCCGTTTCTGCAACAGCACCTTATTTGAAAAAGGTACTTGTTGGCGAATGGAGCAAATAAAAATCCCTTAAAGGGATTTTTTTTATAAAAAGAACAAAATGAACATAAAATAAGATGATTAATTGTATCAAAATTGAAAAACACGTGGAGATGTGGTATAATGAGAAATAAAATAATCATTCCAGTACTGAGTCTATTTGTTCTTTTGTTTATCATAGATAGTATTATTTCAATTACAAAACAAAAGAAAGTAGTCTATATTTACACAGGGATTTACTTCGTCCTTTTATATATGGTATTATTTGATAGAGAAACAATCGATGAAAGATTGTTTAGTGATGGTGGATATATCTTAAAGTGGATTAAATTGGTATTTACCAATCGAATTGTTTTTTTAAATCTGTTTGGGAACATTGCCTTATTTGTTCCACTAGGAATTCTATTGAAACAATTTTCTTTAAAGCCATTTCTATTAGGCATACTATCATTAGGATTGATTATTACAATTGAATTATTACAATATATTACTCAAAAAGGGATATTTGATGTATTGGATATTGTCTTAAATGTATTGGGTATTACTATTGGGTATATGATTGTAAAGAAAACGAGGTGGGTGGATGTTCAACCTATTAGATGTGTTGACAAATTTAAGACCAGTAATTGATCCTGAATCAAAAATTGCAATTCAAATTGGTAATTTAAGCATTGCTTGGTATGCAATCATTATTTTATCGGGTGCTATTGTGGGGACATTATTTGGGTATTATCGTTTTGGAAAACGACTAGGTTTGAATGGCGATCTTGTACTTACAGGATTGACATTAGGACTTATTTTTGGTATTTTAGGAGCAAGACTTTATTATGTCATTTTTAGTGCTTCAGCTGGAGAGGCAGTGTATGATTCATTTTGGGACATTATCAATCCAAGAAGTGGTGGGTTAGCCATTCATGGGGGGATTATTGCGGCTGCAATCTTTTTGCCAATCTATTGTAAGAAAAAAAGAATTCAATTATTGCCACTATTAGAAATTGCAATGCCACTGATTTTGTTTGCTCAAGTGGTAGGTAGATGGGGAAATTTTATGAATCAAGAAGCTTTTGGAGGATTGGTTCAAGTAGAAGGACTATCTCAGTTAGGGGAATTAAGTCGTCATACTGTTTTATCTGATGAAATTTTAATGGCACAAAGAGCAGCTTTATCTAAACTCTTAGTGCCAGAATTCATTATTAACCGAATGTATGTGCAATATTCTTCCGCAAGTGGTTTTATTTGTGCTGGATATTATTATCCTACTTTTTATTTCGAATCAGTGCTAAATTTGATTGGTATTATCATTTATATGATTGTGCGCAAATATTGGAAAAAGATATTAGTGGGCGATGGTATTAGCTTTTATCTCATTTGGTATGGCATTGTTCGCTTTTTTATTGAAACTATGCGGACAGATCCATTATTGTTAGGACATACAGGAATCAAGGTAGCAGAGTTAACTTCCATTATATATATCGTTATTGGCTTATTATGGATTATCATTAGAAGGGTAAAACACTATCAAATCATTTCTTGCTATGATGCTCTTTATCAAGAAGGCGCAACCATTATGCAAGAATCTTTCGAAATAGAGGAAAAAGAAGGATGGTTTAAACGTTTGAAAAATCGTTATTTCAAAAAGAAAGAATCAAAGAATCAAGAGGGAAACAATGAATATAAAGAGTAAAGTAATTATTTTTGATTGTGATGGTACATTACTGGATACTTTTTTATTGATTGAAAAAAGTGTATTGATGACATTTGAAAAATATCTACCAACGTATCCGATAACCAGACAAGAAGCACATCAATTTTTTGGTCCTTTTTTAAATGATTCTTTTCAAAAATATGTGAAGACTGAAGAAGAAGTAAATCAATTGGTATCTTATTACCGCTATATCAACCAAAAACTGATGCCTCAATATATCAAAGCATATGATGGTATTTTAGATTTACTGAAATCATTACAAGCATATGGGTACAAAATGGCTATTGTTTCCAATAAAGTAACAGATGATGTTGTAAAAGGTTTAATGCTTTGTCATATCGATACCTACTTTGATTTGGTGATTGGGGCAGAAAAATTAAAAGAGGCCAAGCCTCATCCAGATGGTATTTTTCAAGTACTTCAATACTTTCAAGCTAGTGATGCGGTGATGATTGGGGATACAATTATTGATATCGAAACAGGAAAGCAAGCTAACATACCCACTATTGGTGTGACTTGGTGCAAAACATCAAAAGAAGAATTTATATCTCATCAGGCCAGTGCAGTTGTAGATTTACCAGAACAAATTCTACAAGTATTAGGTGCGAAAGCATAACGGATAGGCATAATCATGAGCTTTGCGAGCGAAGTTAAAAAGGAATTATTGGGCCTAAGCGATGTCAGTGCTTGTTGTGAACAGGCGATGCTTTTGGGTCTTTTACAAGGAGCAGCGGACTTGATGATTACAAGTAAAGGTAAGAAAGTGATATTAAAATCATATTTATCTTCTGCTATTCAAAAAGCGGCACAACTCATTAAAAATTATAAAGCTATTGAAACAACGATTAAGTATGGCGATATAGATCATCTTCATCAAAAGCGATATTATTATTTGGAAATAAGTGGTGATACCGAAGATTTGATTCAAACATATGCACTCTATCCATTTGATATAGTAGATATGCACCACCCTTTGTGTCAAAAAGATTGTTGCCAAAATGCATTTGTTAGGGGAATGTTTATAGCTAAGGGGTCCATCAATGATCCAAGGAAAAATTGCTATCATTTGGAGATTACTTGTAAAAATAGAGAATTGGCAGATATGATTTTATATATATTTAAATCAAATGAAATTGATGCTAAAATACGTGAAAGAAAGGATCATTATGTTGTCTATGTCAAACGTAGTGAAGATATTTCTGCTGCCCTTGCACTTATGGGGGCAACAAGTGGTGTATTTTATTTTGAGGATTCTAGGATTGTAAGAGATATTTCAAATATGGCCAATCGTATGACCAATTGCGATATTGCGAATGTCAAAAAAAGCACAGAATCTTGTCAAAAACAATTGCAAGCCATTGAATGGATTCAGCATATGGGACTATTTTACCAGTTGCCATTAAGACTCCAGTCTATTGCTAAAATGAGACAAGAGTATCCCGATTCTACTCTAGAAGAACTTTCTCAGTTTTCAGATAATGTTTTTGGTAAAACTTTGTCCAAATCAGGCATTAGTCATTGCTTGAGGGATTTGATGCGCTTTTATGAAGAACATACACATAAACAAAAAAAAAGTTAAAGAGGAATCTTTAACTTTTTTGCATAAATTGCTTTCTATGCATCGTAACTTCGCTTATAGGAATATTCGTTATCTTCATCCGGAATAGCCCATGCTACTGCGGCAACTATTGCTGCGATACCTACTAATGAATATATGATTCTAGAAATAACAACACTAAATCCATCAAATAAGAAAGCAACAAGGTTAAAGTCGAATAAACCAACTAGTCCCCAGTTTAGACCACCTATGATAAGGAATACTAAAGCTATATTTCTTAATACTTTCAAAACAATTACCTCCTATTACAAATTTACATTATTATTGTTTGCCTAATTGATAAAACAATTCCTGCCAAAAAATACAATAAAATTTAGTTATTTTTTTGTTATACTGTGAATAAAATTTATCAGGTGAGGTAATGATATGAAAAAAATATGCAAAATAATTTGTTTAAATGTATTGATTTTATTATGCTTAGGATGTGTCAGTTGTAAGAAAAATAAACCTGTTGAAACAACATTTCCAGAAATTGTAAATGGTTTAACATCCTATAAATTAGTTGGCAGATTAGAATCTAATTTTCCAAGTGGTACAAAAGAGTGTGAGATTACAACATATTACAAATCTCCTAATAATTATCGAGTAGAAATTCAAAATCCCAATAATAATGAAACACAAATCATGGTAAAAAATAGTAGTGGAGTATATGTACTCATTCCTAGTATCAATAAAACATTTAAAGTAAATAGCAATTGGCCGGGAAATACAAGTTATCCTTATTTGTTACAATCGTTAAGAAACGATATCGTAAGTGATGAAAATTTAAGAACCACAACTGAAGGAAAAGATACTATTATTGAATTAAAGGCAAAGTTGTTTAACCAAGATGAACAAACCACGCAAAAAATTATTTTTGGTGAGAATAAATTACCAAAAGAAGTACTATTTTATGATAGCAATCAAAACCTATTGACTCGTTTTGTTGTAAAATCTTTAGAGCAAAATATTACAATTGATGACGATCAATTCAATGCCACAGAAAGTTTAGAAACCCTTGCATCTTATTTTGATAAAAATCCAATTGAATTTGAGCGTTTGGTCAGTTATCCAACCTATTATCCTGAGGGCACCTCTTTAAAAGAAGAAACCGTTACAGGAACAAAAGATAATAAATTAGCTATTATGAAATTTACAGGTACATCTAATTTTACCATTGTTGAACAATTTGTAAATAAAGCAGCAGTAGCAACAACAGAACACATTAATGGCGATTTGTATATTATGGGTGGCGTATTTACCTTCGTAGGCGATAATCACATTGAATTTTATGAAAATGGTGTACAATATACCATTGCTTCTAATCAAGTTACTCAACTTGAAATGATAAAAATGGCAGATTCATTGCGTTCTGGCGATAATAAATAAAAAATAACAAATCAAAATAGACATGAAAATGTCTATTTTGATGATTTGTTTTGATGAGCTATATCCTTAATTTCTTGACAGAATGATTATATTATGGTATGATAATATAAATATCAATTGGAAAAAGGTGAAAAAACATGTTACATTTAAAAGGTAAAAGATTAACCTTATTGATAGCTTGTTTTTTAGTATGGGGGATTACAGGTTGTCAAAAAAAGGTAGAAATTCAAACATATAGTCAAATGGATCAAGTCATTTATCCTGCTCTTCTTTCACAAGAAGAAACAGCTTATCTTGTCTTTTTTTATGGAAATACTTGTTCAGCTTGTGAGGAATTAGAACCACTGCTTTGTGAATATGCAAGTCTTGCTAAAAACAAAAAAGGCTATATGCCCTTATATTGCCTCAATACATCGAATAATCGGGTGAATGAAGGCATTATTGCCACAGATGGTGATGAATCTTACGAGAATTTTGTTGGGACAAATATATATAACCAAATTAAAATTGCTACTACACCAGCTTTAATTCTGGTTGAAAATGGTCGAGTAACCAAACTCATTTCAACAAAAGTTACACAAACACCTAAAACAGATATCAAAACGTATATTACCAATTTGAAAAAGTAAGGAGTATTTATGAAAAAAGTAAAGAATTTAGATTTATGGATTATTCTAGGTATAGTTACATTGCTTGCTATTATTACTACCATTGTGCTTGCTGTACGTCCATATGAAATCAAAAACTTTGATGATATTAAAGTTGTGAATATTAAAGATTATAAATCAAAAAGTACTGGAAGCGATTCCTATTTTGTTTTACTTTTTGATAGTAAAAAGGATTCAAAGGAAATATTTGAAAGTGCAGTTGCGTACGCTGAATTTGCAAGAACAAACAAAGAGGCTCCAAGACTTTATGTAATTGATTATCGAACAGATAAGGAGATTATTGCTTCAACCCATTTCAATATTGCAGAAGCAAATATCGAAACATCTCTTCCTTGTCTTGCTACGATATCATCATCAGGTAGTTTGTCTAATAAAAAAACAGGGATATCTAATATTTGCAATTTATTTGAAGAATATATGAGTGGCAAAAAATAAGCCACTTTTTTTAATGAAAAAAGACTTTTGGAGAGCAAAAGTCTTTTCAATATATTTTTTAAGGTAGTTTATGTTACACGCACTTTTTATGCACATAATAAAAAAGAACATTACTAATGTTCTTTTTGTTAGCATTATAAATACTATAATTATCCATAAATAAAAAGTCTAATAGTGGCTATATACATATGGATAAACAACAATAAATGGTGATTCGTACGGGATTCGAACCCGTGAATGCATGCGTGAAAGGCATGTGAGTTAAGCCGCTTCTCCAACGAACCATGGCGGAGTAGAAGGGATTTGAACCCTTGCGCCAGTTTCCCGACCTATACCCTTAGCAGGGGCACCTCTTCAGCCTCTTGAGTACTACTCCATTTATGCTCTATTATTATACCTTTTTTTAATCGTTTTGTCAAATGATATGAAAAAGGCCTCATTTTGATTTTGTATTTTTTGGTATATATACAAAAAAAATGTTCATACTATAAAAGAAAGGAAGATGAATATGCCGAAATTAAAATGCAAAGTTGATCAATGCGCACATAATAAATCAGGATTATGCTCTAAAAATTATATTGATGTTGACGGACCTGAGGCTAACAATAAGAAAGAGACAAGTTGTAGAAGTTATTTGTTTAAAGATGTAGATACATATGAATATGAATTTGCAACGATGGATAAAGAGGCAACTCTTCAAACGGAAGTTTATTGTGATGCAGTAAAATGTGTGTATGAAAAAGGACAAAGATGTTATGCTGATCGTATTGAGATTGCCAACGTCAATGGAGATACTGAACATAGTTATAAACATTCACAAAAACCAGGCGTAACGGAATGTAAGACATTTGAACCTAGAGATTAAAATAGTGAGAATTTCTCACTATTTTATTTTTTAATCCAATCACTTGCAAAAGCTTATAAATTTTGATATAATAATAAAGCAATAAATAGTAGGGGCATCGTACAACGGTAGTACACCGGTCTCCAAAACCGTCAATGTGGGTTCGATTCCTACTGCCCCTGCCATTCAATGATGGCGAATATGGTGAAGTGGTTAACACAGCGGATTGTGGCTCCGTCATGCGTGGGTTCGAATCCCATTATTCGCCCCATTAGAAAACACAAGATTGATACCATTTAAAGTATCAGTCTTTTTTAATATATCCAAAAGAACCCTACCAATCAAGTCTGGTGGTATATGGGTTCTTGTAGTAGAAAAGGTTCTGGTTCATAAAGACAAATCAGTAACATTTAAATTCATATGTAATAAAGAGATAAAAATTGAATATTAAAGATAGGTGCATAAGGGTAGCTGATTCATTGTTCTTATGCACTTTTTTGCATTTATACGATAAAAATTGAAATTCTATGATATAATCTAAGGGAAAGATAAATTGTAATTTAGCGAATGGTTACGCAAAATTTTGAAAAGAGGTAAAAGTGGTAATGGAGTTTGAGCAAAAAGAGTATAAGGTGTTCGAAATGTTTAGTCATCAAATGGCTTTGGTAACCGCTGGAGATATTGAGCATTTTAATGGATGTACTATTGGATGGGGTAGTTTAGGAAATATTTGGGCAAAGGCAGGAAGCGTGGGACCAATTGTGACGATCTATGTCTATCCTTCACGCTATACTTGTGAATTTCTTAAAGCAAATGATACCTTTACTGTAAGCTTTTTTCCTAAAGAGTATCGAAAGGCTTTGGGGTATATGGGGACTCATTCTGGACGCAATGAGGACAAGGTGAAAGGCGCAGGGCTAATCCCTATTTCTATTGGAAAGAGCGTAGGATATAAAGAAGCGGAGCTGACTTTTCTATGTAAGAAACTTTATCAGCATGAGTTTGTTAAAGAAGACTTAGCTGAGGAAATTCACCAATATTATAAGGCAAGTCCGAAAGTATATCCTCCTGATGCCAATGGCGATTGGCAAACACATTATATGTTTGTTGGGGAAATCATAGATGTAAATGATAAGCGTTGATTATCATTTATATTTGACTATAATTTGTACGACAAATTACAATTTATAGAGCAGATCATAGTTTCTCTTAAAAAAGACTAATAAATCCGTACGCAATTGTATTAAAGTTAACGTACTTAGACATGATATTAAATTTAAGAACTTTGATTATTCAAAGTTCTTTTTTGTCTTTACACAACACTTTTGTAGCATACTGACTATGAGATTAATATAGACAATATAAAAGAAACAAGTATAATAAAGATAGAGCTTTTGTTCAAAATTATGGAAAATAATTAAACACATGTTTTTAAATTAAGTAGTATTTCAAGCAAGATGATTAATTCTTTGATTCAGTATAAAAAATAAAAGTAACATAAACAGTTTAACAAGTTAAATTGATTGAAAAAAATTGGATTATAAAACTATAAGTGGTATACTAGGACAGTCTAACATCACTACCATTTCAAATCAATACGTTCAATCTAGTCTTGAACAAAAGAAAAGATGCATTAACTAAGTGGTAAAACTTTAAGATTATTTAACAATCAACCTTAACACTTTATTATGATTAGATTTTAATCCAGTCATTTCTTTTATAATTAGGGGTTACATATAATATTAATATATCAATTACTTGAAAAATATTTTCGTATAATATAAAGTCAGTTAATAGATTTTTTAGAATATCGATGTACTTTTTTCTGTATAAGCAAAATGGAGAGCATTTCAAAAAAGAAGAATTATTTTTATCAATTTTAAGGCAAATCAAAAAATTTATGGTATAATTTAACTATCAATCATTTAGAATGTAAAGAATTAAAGTTAAGCGATATATTCAGTTGTTGCAAATGAATAAAAAGAATAGTATTCATAATTTGAAGGGAGATAAAATGATGGAGAAAAAATTAAAAATTATTATAGAGAATTGTCCTCAAAATCATAAGTGTCCTGCGATAAAGGTTTGTCCTGTTGGGGCTTTGATTCAAAATGGTTTTGAAGCACCAAAAATAGATTATGACAAGTGTATAAGATGTGGAAAATGCTCCAATCGTTGTCCTAAAAAAGCTTTGGTACTATAGAAAAATTTGTTTTAAAGAAGAATTCATAGGATAGAAACCAATAGACTCATCTTGAGATCTTTTACGCAAGATAATGCACAAGATATGTTTGAATATTTATCTGCGTCATCAGTCAATTGTTTCATGGATATGTGATTAAACTCCATAGAAGAAGCAAGAAAAGAGATAGTTAGACGTTTGATTCATTTCAATGAGTATGATTTTGCAATATGTTTAAAAATGACAGGAAAGGTAATTGGAGAAGTGTTTTCACAATTAGAAGAAGACAAAGAGACATTTTCCCCATGTTGGATGCTTCACTTAGACTATCAAGGACAATAAGAATTTATATATATACAGAAGATGATAATTATGCTTGTTAAAAACTATGCAAAAAGTTAGAAATGCGGCAAGAGGGTTTATTTTTAGAATTTATTTCGCTTATAAACTTTCTTGATGGAACAACAAAGTATGAAAATACATCTCAATATGCAATCTTAAAAAAGAATGGGATCAAAAATAATCGATAGTGTCCAATAAAATATAAAGGAAATAGCAGAAAAGCTATATTCTATATTTTTTTTGCCATTTTGAAAATAATATAGATACTTGTTTGGGATATATATCTTGAAATAAAAATAATAATTCATTTATTGAGTCAAATGAAAGATGATATGATATAATAAACAAGTAGAAAAAGGAAAAATACCCAAGAGGCTGAAGGGGCAGGCTTGGAAAGCTTGTAGGTCGGGAGACCGACGCAGGGGTTCAAATCCCCTTTTTTCCGCCATTAGAATGTGTCTATAAGTCACTTGACTTGTAGTTCAAATATAGAGGTTTTAATACCTAATTTATAAGATTTTGTTCCATATTTGGAGCAATTTTTTTATTTTCTAGTAAAGTTACTAGATTTTTGCAATTCAAGTGATTTGAATATAGTGTATTTTAGAGGTGTTGGAAAATAGTCTGTTGATGGGATTTGAATTCTTTTTATTTATAATAGTTGATAATTTAATTTGAATATGATATACTGATAGTAGGAAAGTTGGAATTTACGACAAGGAGGATATTATGATTATTGAATTAAGAAAGAAGTCGCAAATCACTTTACCCAAAGAAATTGTAAAAAATTTAAATTTACAAGAAGGAGATAAATTTGAAGTATCAATTGAAAATGGTAGCATTAAACTGGAACCTGTCGCTGTATACCCAAAAGAATATATATTAAAATTAGCTGAAGAAATCCAAGTATTAAGAGAGGATGTAAAATTAGAATACAATACATTTAATAATGTAGATGATTTATTAAAGAGTCTTAAAGATGATAGTAAGGAGTAGCTTATGTATAAATTAGCATATACTGAAAGATTTAAGAAAGCTTTTAATAATCTTACTAATAATGAGCAAATTCAGTTTCAAAATAAAATGAAGTTGTTTGTGGAAAATGTATTACATCCATCTTTAAGAACAAAAAAGATTAAAGGTCAAAAAGATCTTTACGAAAGCAGTATTAATATGGATATTAGAATAATATGGTATTTTGAAAATGAAGAGCTTATTATTTTAGTTGATATCGGTCACCATGATATATTAAAAAAATTTAAAAGAGACTTATCGTCCCACCCACCTATAAAAGGAATAGATATCGTAGCAGTTAGGCATTTTGTATGTTCAATGTCACAGTATTGTGGCATTTTTTTATTTGACAAATAAGTGGAATAAACAAGATAGTTGAAAAGTCATAACTAGACTTTTATGGTAATAATGTAATAGGTTATAACAAAAATATGAGTTAGTCATTCATCTAATTCTACGAATAATATTTTCTTTTTTCCTATAGTTACTACACATTTCTATCTTTTTCGACAATTAATATTGGTATAATGAGGTGTAAAGATATGAATCGGATGTGAATATACAATTTGATTTGTAAGCAGGGGGGGATTGATAATAATGGTAGATACATGTTTATAAGTCTAAAGTAGGCATTTTATTCAAGTAGGGGTCTCAAAAAATGAATAAATTGCTGGAAGATTAAAAAAAGTGAGACTAAAATATAAAATAAGGAGAGAAGAAAATGAAAAAATTTATTAGTCTAATTTGTATATTATCAATTTGCTTGTTTTTAGGATTTGCGAATAAAGTTGAACCTGTTTCTGCTGAAGGCAATCCAAATTTACATAAACTAATCTTAACCAATAATGATTGCTATAAAGCAGGACAATATATTACACCTAAAGGTATTATGGTACATTCAACTGGTGCAAACAATCCAAATTTAAAACGCTATTTAGCACCTAATGATGGTTTAATTGGTACAAATACTGGTGGTAATCACTGGAATCAATCTAAACCTGATGGTCAACAAAAATGTGTACATGCTTTCATTGGTAAACTAGCTGATGGAACAGTTGCTACTTATCAAACACTTCCATGGAATATGAGAGGTTGGCATTGTGGTGGTGCCGCAAACAATACGCATATTGGATTTGAAATGTGTGAAGATGCCCTAACTGATAAAGATTATTTCTTAAAGGTTTATAATGAAGCAGTTGAACTTTGTGCATACCTTTGCAAATTATATAATTTTAATCCATTAGCTGATGGTGTTATCATTGGTCACTACGAAGGATATCAACGCGGTGTTGCATCTAATCATGCCGATCCTGGACATTGGTTCTCAAAATTTGGAAAATCAATGGATACATTACGTCAAGATGTATACAACAAAATGAACCAAAGTGATACTTTATATTGTGTACAAGTAGGTGCATTCTCTGTAAAAGCAAATGCAGATGCATTATTAACACAAGTAAAAGCAGCAGGATTTGATGGATACATCAAAACTTATGGACAATTATATTGCGTTCAATTGGGTGCATTCTCTGTAAGAGCAAACGCAGAAGCATTATTAGCAAAAGCAAAAGCAGCAGGATTTGATGGATATATTAAAGTAGAATAACATATATAAATAATTATAGTCATATTGTATGAAAAAGTGGATAACGTATTTCGTTATCCACTTTTCTATTTATTAACCTATTTTCTCTTTTTCATCTATTAATTTAATTTCTTCTTCAGGTACCCAACTTTTTCCAAAATCAACATCTTTAAAAAGAGCTTCTAAACCAGTTATTTGTTTCAGTCGCAATATTTCATCTTTATCCATACCTAGATGTTTTGAAATCCACGCATCAGAACGGCCTAATTTGGTCAATTCTTTGACAATATTGCTCATTAAGTCTACATTATGGCTACCTCTTGCACGATTATGTCGAATGGTACTCGCCATTCGGTAATCAAATGATTTATCAATGACAGATACAGGTAATAGACCATTTTCCCTTTCATAAATATCAGGATATTCCAACATAATGCGATAACGATGAAAACCATCTATAATGATATAGTTGTCTTCTACTGGATTGTAATAACATACAATAGGCATAGTATAGCCATCGATTTTGATGCTTTCATATAATAACTGGAGTTCTGGTGGTGCAACGGAATTGGGATTATACGTATTGGGAATAATCTTTTCTAGTGGCACCGCAATAATATTATATACTGGACTTTTGTAACTCATCATCCACCTCTTCCAAAATTTTGTATTTTTCTTTAATTGTATCAAGTAATTTCTGTTGCTGTCTAGATAATCCAAATCCCATGAATCGGCATATATGATCATTTTTTAAAATGCAGTAACACATTCTTTTCCAACTAGGTATATCTTTAGTAGAGCGAATATCATCTGTATGATCAGGTATTTTACCTACAAACACAACTCGCTTATTTTTTAAAACGGTATAATTTGAAACACCATTACAACGGATATGATATCCTTTTTGAATTAATTCTTCAATAACCTCGTCTTCTAAACCACCACCAATGGTATGCCAAAATTGAATAGATGTATTGAATTTTTTGACATAATTGTTGCGAATTTGTGTAGGAAGCGTAGAAAGAAGAAATTTAGTATAGGACTCCCATGTATGTCCTTCTGGAAGTGTAATATTGCGATAACCCAGTGCTTTTGTTTTACCATAGATGGAAGCAAAATTTGCACCATGTACTCTACCAACGAGTTTTACCCATATTTCGGGATCAATAATTCTGTATAAGTTTAAACTTTCTTTTGCACTATCATTAAAAGGAGAAGCCACACGCATTTGTGATGGTTTTAACCCGGCCATATAATATAGGTCATAAAGGCGATTATAGTCATATCCAAATAAGAAATTGGCATGCCATACATCGCTAACACTCCAATCGTATAAAGGGGAAGCACACCACACATTTTTAAATTGGTTTGTAATCCAGCATTGTCCCATATACCCATATTTTTTATTTAAAAATCCACTATATCTTTGTAGTGACTCATCAGCACGAATACCCAATAAACAAATGGTCGATTTTCCTTCGTGAATTTCTTTGTACCACCTTCCAAATTGTTTTGCTAAATCTTCTTGATGCATTTGATAACGATAGGTAGTAATCTTATTATTTTTGAGATTAATGACATAATCATGTTTGGGCATTTTTCTAACCCATAATTCTTCTTTGGTATCATCCCAAGGATACCAGTACATTTTGTAATTGCTTACAGCAGTTCTAGTGGCCATAGGTAAACACACCCAGTAGGGTTCAACACTATCTTTTATCTTTTCAAAAGTTCGTTCAACATATTCAGCTGTTAGCGTGTACTGTGCTTCAAAATCCTGATGGAAAACACCAATTTTACGATTAGGATAATATTTTTTTTGAAAATCAAGGACCAAGTTTAATAATAGTCCGCTATCTTTACCTCCGGAAAATGAAACATATATATTATCAAATTGTTTAAATATAAAATTTAGGCGCTTCAATAGACTATGATATACATCTGCATTCAAATACTTTCTAATCATATATTTACCCCTCCATTTCATAATATATAAATATATTATACAAATATTGGTAAAAAATGTCAATTTTTATACTAAATTGACATTTTCTGTGATACCAAAAAAAGTATTACAGGACAGCGTTTTAACCTATAGCGGGAAAGGATATATTTAAAAAATTAGATATAAAGGATTAAATATAAGTGGTTTTATTCATCATAATACTAAAGTAGAGATAACGATATACTGTTTTATATAAAAATATCAACATTGAAGGAATGGCATAAAAAACTTTGAATAAAATATCAATAAGGAGGGTCAGTTATGATACAATAATTGGTGTATAGAAAGAATAGGAAAAAAATAACATAGCTAAAAAAAGTCTTGTTGTGTGATATATTTCTGAAATTGGCTATAAAATCCTTGACACCATAATGCTAAAATGATAAAATATAACCTAGTTAGATAAAAATGGAGTATATATGAATCAACGTGAGAAAGCTATTGAATTAATTCACAAAATGAAGCCAAGCAAATCAGACTTTATCAATCAATTGAATATGACTGATCGGGGAATTCATTTTATTTTAGGTTATTTAGAAGATGCAAAAGGAAAAGTAATTGCAGGGGATTTAGCCAAACACTTAAATGTTTCCACAGCACGTATAGCAGTATTGATCAAAAAAATGGAGGCAAGAAGCTTAATTAGAACATATAGTTCGCCAGAAGATGCAAGGAAGACCATTATTGAAATTACCGAAGCAGGGAAAAAACAAGTAGATGCGTTTAAAGAAGAATTAATTTCAGGGATGGAAAGATTGATTGAAGTAGTTGGGGTCAAAGATATCGAGGAATTTATTCGAATTTCTATGAAAATAAAAGAGGCCATAGAACATACAAATGAAGTATAATTCATTTAAAAACAATGAGCAGGAATCTTCCTGCATAAAAAATAATTAAATATCTAACTAGGGTAGATAAAAGGAGGCAACATGATAAAACTATTTCGATATTTAAAAAAGAAGGACTGGGTATATATTATAATTTGTATCGGGCTAATTATACTCCAGGTGGGTTTAGAATTAAAAATGCCAGACTATACAAAGGCTTTGACCACCCTTGTATCATCTGAACAAATCACAATGGCTGATGTATGGTATAATGGCGGAAGGATGTTACTTTGTGCAATGGGTAGTTTAATAGCTGCCATAGCATGTGGTTATTTTATTTCGAAAGTAGCAAGTTCATTTTCAATGAGATTACGGGAAAAATTATTTGAAAAAGTAGTTGGTTTTTCAAATCAAGAAATCAACCAATTTTCAACTCCTAGCTTAATTACAAGAACAACGACGGATGTCGTTCAAATGCAGATGTTTGTAGCCATGGGTGTACAGTTATTATTTAAAGCACCCATTATGGCCATATGGGCAATTTGCAAAATTTCTGAAACACATATCGCTTGGACACTAGCAACGATTCTTACAGTAGCAGTTATCGTGATTGTTGTGGGTATATTGGTTGCTATTTGTTATAATAGATTCAAGAAAATTCAAAAATTAACGGATGACTTAAACGATATTACAAGGGAAAACGTAAGTGGTGTAAGAGTCGTTCGAGCTTTTAATGCGGAAAAATATCAAGAAGAAAAATTTGAACAAACCAATAAGGAAATTACAAAAAATAATTTGTTTACAAGTAGAACAATGGGATTGATGAATCCTGTTATGACAATTTGTATGAATGCTTTAACTCTTGCCATCTATTTTATAGGAGCCATTCTAATTAATCAAACAGAAGGTATGATGGAAAAACAAATTTTATTAGGGAATATGACAGCTTTCACACAGTATGCAATGCAAGTGATTATGGCTTTTATGATGCTTATTATGATTTTCATTATTTTACCGCGAACTATTGTTTCTGGTGGACGTATATATGATGTGCTCCATACTCCATTGAATATAAAAGATGGAGAAGGAACAACATCTTTTGAAACGGGAACTATTGAGTTTCAAGATGTATCTTTTAGCTATACAAAGGATGCAGCCCCAGCAATACAACATATATCTTTTAAAGTAAAGAAGGGAGAAACGCTCGCTATTGTTGGTGCAACAGGTTCTGGTAAAACTACCCTTGTCAATTTAATATCTAGATTCTATGATGTTGGTTCAGGAGCGATTTTAGTAGATGGTGTGAATGTTAAGGTGTATAAAGAACATGATCTTCGTGATAAGATTGCACTTGCATCACAAAAAGCGGTACTATTTAAAGGAACAATCAAAGAGAATATTACATATGGTACAAATAAAATAGATGAAGATCAAATAGTTATGGCATTAGATATCTCACAATCGCATTTTGTAAAGGAATTAGAACGAGGCATAGATAGTGAAGTGGCCCAAGGTGGAACAAATTTTTCAGGTGGACAAAAACAAAGAATATCTATTGCAAGGGCAATTTATAAAGATGCTGAAATCATGATTTTTGATGATACATTTTCGGCCTTAGATTATAAGACCGATATGCTCATTCGTAAAAAAATCAAAGAAAAGTTAAAAGACAAAACAGTAATTATCGTTGCACAACGTATTGGTACAATCAAAAATGCCGATCAAATTATTGTTTTAGACGAAGGAAAAATCGTAGGAATAGGAAAGCACGAATCATTACTAGATAGTTGTAGTGTTTATCAAGAAATCGCTTTATCACAATTAACAAAGGAGGAGTTATAATATGCCACCACATATGAGACCGATGAGTCAGTCAAAAGAAAAAACAGATTTGAAATCATTGAAAAAAATATTGGTCTATTGTAAGATGTATTTACCTGCTATTTTAATTGCTTTGTTTTTTGCTGTAGTGGGAGCAATAACTACAATTGTTGGGCCAGAAAGAATTCAAGAATTGACAGATACCATTTTAAATGGATTAAAATCTCCTACAGGAATAGATATGAGTGTATTTGTACGCATTTGTATATGGCTACTCACCCTATATTTGATAGGTGCTATTGCGAATTATACGCAACAATTTATCATGGCAACGATTACGCAAAAAATATCTAAAAGTTTAAGAACAGATATCAATCAAAAAATCAATCACTTGCCACTAAAATTTTTTGACACGACTACAAGAGGAGATATTTTGAGTAGAGTAACCAATGATGTTGATACAATTTCGCAAACGCTTGGTTCATCTATTGCGAATTTAGTAAGTGCAGTCGTTTTATTTGTTGGTGTAATCTATAAAATGTTTGTAACTAATCCGATTTTAGCAGTTGTAACAACAATATCATCGCTTTTAGGATTTCTAGTTATGTTTATTATTTTAGGAAAATCGCAAAAATTCTTTAATAGAAGGCAAAAAAATCTAGGTGATATGAATGGACATATTGAAGAAATGTATACCAATCATCATGTAATGAAATCCTATAATGCAGAAGAAGACGCCAAACAGAAGTTTCAATCTATTAATCAACAGTTATATCAGAATAATTGGAAATCACAATTTTTATCAGGATTTATGCAACCTATTATGGGATTTATAGGCAATTTATCTTATGCATTGATTTTTATTGTAGGAGTAGCACTGATATTAGGGGGAAGCCATACGGTTACATTTGGTACAATTATGTCATTTACAATTTATGCTAGATTGTTTTCAAATCCACTCACCACTTTTGCTCAGTCAATGACATCTATTCAACAAGCATCAGCTGCATCTAAGCGCGTATTTGAAATGCTAGAATCAGAGGAATTGGAAAATGAAAATCATAAAAAGATCGTTTTAGACCAAGTAGAGGGCAATGTGACATTCGATCATGTTCAATTTGGATATTCAAAAGAGCATACAATTATTCATGATTTTTCTGCCCATTTAAAAAAGGGACAAAAAGTAGCTATTGTTGGACCAACAGGAGCTGGTAAAACGACCATCGTTAATTTACTCATGCGCTTTTATGAGCTGAATTCGGGATCTATAGAAATAGATGGTATATCTATTACTGATATGAAAAGAGAAACTGTTCATGATTTATTTGATATGATTTTACAAGATACGTGGCTATTTAAGGGAACTATTAGAGAAAATTTAGTTTACAATAAAGAACAAGTGAGTGATGAAAGATTAGACGAAGTCTGTGAGGCTGTTGGTTTAAAACACTTTATCCACACACTTGCGCAAGGTTATGATACAATGATTGATGATACAATTAGTTTATCAGAAGGTCAGAAACAACAATTGACGATTGCTAGAGCTATGATTAAGGATGCACCATTATTGATTTTGGATGAGGCTACATCTAGTGTAGATACTAGAACAGAACAAGTGATTCAAAATGCAATGGATAACCTAACAAAAGGACGAACTTCGTTTGTTATTGCTCATCGTCTTTCTACCATTAAAAATGCCGATGTCATTTTGGTAATGAAAAATGGAGATATTATTGAACAAGGTACACATCAAAGCTTACTGCAACAAGGCGGTTTTTATGCGGAGTTATATAATTCTCAATTTGAACCCATTGCATAATATTCAAAAAGACACCTGATTACTAACAAGTCATAAGGTGTCTTCTTTATTTTGTATAATAAAATTAAATTGATTTACTTTTCAAAAAGAAGATTTTGTGGTATACTATTTAAAATGCAATTGTGGCGGAATTGGCAGACGCGCTACATTCAGGCTGTAGTGTCGAAAGACGTGTGAGTTCGAATCTCATCAGTTGCACCATGTAAAGCATACGAAAAGGCTATTTTACTTTATAAGTCCTAATAAATGTAAGTAAAATAGCCTTTTTTAATACTTTAAAATTTATCAAAAAATTGGATTAAATTTTATGGCTATTTTTTATAAAAAAATAAAAAATGGAACTCAAACTCATGAAAAAAAATAAATTGATATTTAAAATAAATTTTTGCTAAAAATATATTGGTTATGATATAATAATTGTAAATTGTAAGAGTTACGATAATAATTAAGGAGAAAACTATGAATTTTATTACAAGCACAAAAATAGCGCAATTATTTTCTGGTAGCAGAAAAGGACAAGGAATATTTCCTGAACTAATAAAAAGATTAATTATTGCTTCTTGTAATAGAAGAGGCAATATTAGATTTCCATCAGGTGATGCAATTTGGGCATATGGATTTGATGGTGTAATAGAAAACGTTACTGTTGATACAAATTATGTTCCAATAGGAAACTCTATTTGGGAAGTAGGAACAAATGAGAATTCTTTAAAAAAAATTAATGCTGATTATGATAAGAGAAGTAAAGAACTTACTGATTATGATAAAAGAGAGTATACTTTTTTACTTGTGTCTTCCAATATATTTGGAATAAATATTCTAGATTGGGAATATTCTAAAAACCAAGAAAAAATATGGAAACAAGTTATCCTAATTGATGCAGAGAAAATATCTGATTGGATAGAAGAAAATATTGAAGTGGGTGTATGGCTACTTGAACAATTTAGTGAAGGAAAAAATATAGATGTTGATACCTTTCAGAGTAAATGGAATAAAGTTGTAAACATAACGAGTCCTCAATTTAATAGCAAAATAATGATAAATAGTAATAGAGATAAAATGGAAGAGTTATACACTTATTTTGAATCTGCACAACATAAATTTTTAACAATCAAATCTTATCAAGGAACAGAACATGTATTATATTTTTTATTAGGAAGTTTATTTGAATTGGGTAAAAAAGAAATTAAAGAAAAAATTATTTTTGCAAATAATGTTGATTCATTGAATTATATTAAGAAAAATTGTAAAGATAAAATAGTTATAACTAAATTTTATCAAGATATAATATTGGGTGATGATAATCTATATATTATTATGATTTCAGAAACTGAAAGAGGAATTGAAACTATTTTAAATTTAAATTATTGTACACATGTTAATTTTACAAAAGCTCTTGAAAGTATGGGACTACAAAATATAGATGCTAGTGAATTATCAGCAAAGGTAAATAAAAACTTATCTATATTAAAAAGGCAACTAGCAATTGAACCATGTGTTAAACAACCTAAATGGACAAAGGATTCAAATAGAGATAGTATAATTCCATTATTGCTTGTAACTGAGTTTAATAAAAACGATAAATATGATCGAGAAGTATTAAAAATAATTTCTGGTATAAAATTTGATGAATATTTATTATCATTAGATAAATGGGTAGGTAAAGACGATAGTCCAGTATTTAGATATAATTTTATTTATAAAATTAATTCAAAAGAAGAGTGCTTTAAAATAATTGATATTTCAAGTGTTTATATTACTCGTTTAGTAAGTTCATTAAAAAAAATATTTAATTGCGAAAATGAGAAATATAATTTAGCACCAGAACAATGGCACTATTCAAGTGTTTATGGTATAAAAGAAAAATATAAGACATATTTAGTTGAAGGAATTCTTGATAGTTTAATTTTATATAGTAATATTTCAGATAAAAACCAAGAATGTTGTGATAAACATATCGAAGAAATTTTAAATAACATAATGAATAATGAAAATCTAGTTTTTAACATAGCCCCGTATTTTCCAAAAATAGCAGAATTATCTCCAAATATTTTCCTGGATTTTTTAGAAACTAATTTATATTTTAAGAACTTAGCTGTAAGCAATTTGATAGAAAAGAGATATAATGGTTTTTTACCTGAGTGTGATGAATCTCATTTTAAATACATATGTTGGGCTCTTGATATTTGTTGTCAGATGGATAATATATGCATACGAGCTTTGAATATATATTTAAAAATTTATTTCAGTGATTATACAATACTTGAACATTTTCATTTTGCAGAAAAAATTGCATCATATTTTAGTTTAGTATCAACTAACATTATACCTTTAAAAATACAAGATAAAATTCAATTATTAAAAGATAAACTTTCAAGATATGACAATAGTAAATCAGAAAAAATACTTGAATTATTTATATCAAGAAGAAATTTATCAAGAGGCATTTCTATTAGTCCTAAGTGGAAAAGAAATAATAATGTAATTAAATTAAGTGATAGTGATATTGATTTTTATTATCAATTTGCAATTTATTGGCTAATTGATAATACAAAAGATTATTCTGTGTGGTTGAAAAATGCATTTGATTTTATAAATTACGTTCCTTCAAAAAATATTTATCACTTTTTTGAAAAATTAAAAGAGAAAATAGCAACTTTTGATGATAATTATAAATATAAAATTTATAAAATAATTCTTTATGAAATTTATGATATGAAAATGTATATTGAAAGTCGAAAATATAAAATAAAGTTTTTAGATTGTTTTGAGCAATTATTAGAAATTTCTGAACCTACTGACGTGTTTTTAAAATATAAATACAGACTTGAAGCAAAGCCATATTACTTTCCTTTAAAGAATCCTGAACCATATAATCAAAACAATTATAAAAACTATACAAGAATAAATGATCTTAAAAGGGAGGAAGAACTTAATGAAACATTTCAAGTTTTATATAGCTATTATAGAAATGATGCTACTGATAAAATTGTAGAAACGGTTTCAAATGAGAGTCAAATAGGAAAACTGTTATTACAGTATGAACATAACCATAGTAAACTTATTTTAAGTTTATTTAAATTAGGAAAGTATAATTTATTGTTTAATTGTTTTATAAATATTGAACCTTTTAAATTAATGAAAATTATAGAAAGTTATGATGAAGAAATACAATTTAACATTATTCCTTTGTTACCTCTTAATGAGAATACCATTAATTTTGTGAAAAGGAAGAAAAATGAGGATTTATTTTGGAAAAATCAAACTTTATATGGAATAGAAAACGAAGATGTATTTAAAAAAGCATATGATAGATTACTCCACTTTTTTCCTATTAAAGTAATTGACTATCTTGCTAATCCTGATTATCGTTTTAATGTAGAAAAAATGAAACAAGCATTATTATCGTTTATAAAAAATCCTATTGGATTGGATTTTGAGAATAATTATATTTCTTTAATTTGTGATTTTATAAATAAACTTGACAATATGGTATATGATGAAGAAATTGTCTTTTGTGAATTTAAACTATTGCCAATTTTGAAGAGTGAAGCGTTGTCACTAGGAATTAAAAAATATTTTTGGAATAACCCAAGTGTATTAGTGGAACTTTTAAGTAAAGTATATAGTAATGATTTTAAAGATGAAGAATTGAAAAATCTTTTGCTTTATCCACTTAATAGATGTTTAATTCCTGAAGAATACATTTCATTATATCCTGATAAATTGAAAAAATGGGTAAAAATATTATTAGATGCATCCCAAACTTTAGATGATAAAGAAAAAGATTTAGTTCAACGTACTATTATGCATACTATATCATTTGAGAAAGAAAAAGATGGAGAAGTTTGGCCTTCCAACAATGTTTCAGATATTTTAGAATTGATTTCTAACAGAGAAATATTATCGCAATTTATTATTTCAAAAATAAATTCTCGAGGGGCTCGCACTATAGAAGATGGCACTATGGAATATAATATAATGAATCAATATTTTTCATATGCAGAACATTATAAATTAAAATCATCAACGAATTATGTTTTAACTCAAATAGCAACCTCCTATAAAGAAAATGCAGATGATGATAGAATGGAAGCAATTCTTTTATAAGGCAAGTAGGCATAAAAAATTTGAAACATTTCAGTTTTTAAATGATTATGCTTAATCATTTAATCTCAACTTTTATTTTGCAGCATAATTTCTATACAAATTACTTGACAACTTAGGACTTTATTAGTATTATATTACGATTTAGTGAAGATACATACTAAATGAACGAAAAGATAGAGGGGGTTGTTTATGAAACAGTACGAATATGTATCAAAAAAAGAATATATGTCAGTAAAGAAAGAACTTATAGAACTGATTAATATGGTTCAAGATGAGGTTCGAGATTTTTTTACATTTAGATTTGATTTTATTGGGAGTGCAAGTCGAAATATGATTACAAGAGAGGTAAATGGTAATAAAGGATATGATTTTGATGTAAACATTGGGGTCAATGATGATGACGAAGATTATAGTGCAAAAGAAATACGAAATATTCTAAAACAAGCATTTGATAAATATTCTTATATGATTATGCTGAGGATAGTAGCAGAGTAATTACTATAAAAGTTAAAGACAAGAAAAATTCAAGAATTCTTCACAGTTGTGATTTTGCAGTTGTATATGCTTGTAATGATGGAAGGCAACAATATATACATTATAACAAGAAACAAAATACATATAAATGGGAATATCAACCTGACTCTTTCTATATGTTGGATGAAAAAAGAATAATAGGCTTTATATGGCAAGAGGTGCGAAACAAATGCTTAAGAAATAAAGAAAATAATCCTGATGAAAACAAAAAATCAAGATCTATTTTTGCTGAAACAGTAGCACAAGTTTATAACGAAAATTAACTATACTAGAGTTACAAGTAATAATCCACAGGGAAATGGAAAAAACTCTTGCTCTTCCATGAAATTGTACAAATGACTTTAACCAAGTAAAGCATTATACATACAATGCTAGAAATGCGTTCAAATTGGAGGAATGAACCTATCTACCTACATATATGTATTCTGATATATTAAATAGCTTTATGACTGGAGTAATTTATTATAATATTATATACAAATAGCAGTGCTTACCAAATATGTTATTTATGACTTTTAAAAACGAAAGTAATTAAGGACAATATTTTAATGAAGTAGCAAATGAATGGAGAATATAAAAAGAGGCGAATGTACTTTTATTACCATCAAAAGCAAATTTTACAATCATACCTAAAGGTGTTAAAAATAAGAATAATAGTAGAAAATAAAGGAAGAATTATAATTGATTATATAGATGTATGTGTTGATACAAAAAATCAAGTTATTTCCAAACCACATCATTATCGTTATGGTGAAAGCTACGAATATATAGATGAACTTTCACATAAAGCATATTGCAATTCAGATATCTTTATATATCACGTCTATAATAATTATTATGAGTATTATAATGAACACGAACATTACGCTAGTTGCTATGTGGAGATATGGTTTTAAAAGAACATACATATTCAGAAAATGAGCATCAATAAAAATTATGATATTGATTGTGTAAGAAAATATTTTATGATAAAATGAAATTATAAGCAAAAGCACACTTAGATGGTTGTATCAATGCCTAAGGCAACAAAATAAGGATAGAAAACTCTCTTTAGGTAAAAAAGAGAGTTTTTTGCTTATAAAAGCATAGCATGAAATAAGGTGGAAATCATAGTAAATACACAAGATTATTTCTTGTGTTAGGGGGGGATTCTTTTGAGTTTTTTAACTTGTAGTTGCACGAATTATAATTCATATAAAAAATGGTAAATATAATGCCGTATGAGTTGCTCAGCCAATATGCTTTTCAAGGTGCATAACAAATTTTAAAGTAGAAATCAAAAATAATAAATTAAATATAGATAATGAGGAAGTAGGCACTCTATCTAATGGAAAAATAAGTCAAGATAATTGGATGAATTCAAGTGATTATGAATTTTTTTATAATGTGGAACTTGTTGATCTAATGAATATCGAAAAGTGTTTTGTAATAAAGAGCACAACGGACATCAATGAGGCGGATAGCTTTTATTTAATTGAAAATGTAAATAACCAATACCTTTTATTTGCATCAAAAAGTGAAGGTTATGTAGGGATATTTAAGGTTTATTTGTTAAATGAGGCATAGAAGATATAGAAATATAAAAAATTTAATTAAAAAATTTCTATGTTTTGTTTTGTTAGTTTCATTCGGTTTCTGCTCATTTGTAAATAGAACAACGTTAAGTGTTTGTGCAAGTACTGAATATGATTTTATTAATATCACAGAAGAAGAAAGTTTGTAATTTTTAGAAGATTATAACATAGATATACCAAATAAATTTCGGGATTATTCAGATATTGGAAACTTTGTAAAAGGACTAATACAATTAGTTTATAATAACCAATTCTGTGACTTTGTTTTTAACTATGATGAACTGCAAAATTTTGCGAATGAAATAAAAGATAATGTTATTTATTACTTAGATAATCAAAATACACCATTGTCTGTTTATTCTTCTTACTCATTACAGTACAATATTGTTAAAGACTCAAATGGTAACTGGGTGAAACAAGGCGGTTCCTAGTATAATAAATGGAAAAATTATAATTGTTATGCATATGTTATGAATAGAATAGGGCAACATCAATTTTACCCTTCAGGGAATTATATCCAATATCAAATAGGCGATATGTCAGGAAGTGGTAGTTTTGGCACTGCAAACTCGATATCACAATTAGCAAATGTTGTTAAGGATGACTGAATAAAAATGGGTTATACTAATATTTCATTATCAACAACTATACCCACTATTACTAACAATCAAGAACTAATATGTATAAGAATGTCTAGATATGATTATCATTTTATGAAATACGATTTGTCAACTAATTCTTGGTATCATAAACCAGGAAGTACTGCTGTACTTAAGTATAATTCTACACCAAATAATTCTGAAAAATGGTATGGTGAATATAGCGTGAATGGTAAAGAAGGAAAAAGTAAAATAAATATATTTGCTCAATTATATGATGATAGTAATATTTATTTTATCAAATACGATAAAAATAAAGTTGATATTTCATCAAGTGCATCAAATTTTTCCTCTAATTCAGGTGTGCAATCGGGTAAAGATTCTATTTTAGAAATTAATAATTCACTCTATAACAAATATTATGGGTTTAATATGAATGCAACAAGTGCAATTAAAATAGAACTTTATGATAATGAAATGGAATTAATAGAATCATATACAGAATCAAATGTTGTATTTTATAAACCACTTTTGAAAGAAACATATTATTTAAAGTTAAATTATGTAAACACAACCTCTTCAGGTAATATAAATATTAATATTTTGGTACACTCTCATACGTATACTACATATGAACAAGCGAACTATGGACACTTAGCAACTTGTTATTGTGGATATACAACGACATTATTGCATGTATATCATGACCATTATTGTATTCATTGTAATAATTATACAACTGCTCATGACCATCATGAACCATATGTTTGGGTAGATTATAATCAACATAGAGCAACTTGTGGATGTGGAGCAATGACTCAATAAGGACATGCTGTATCAAGTAATGCCTTTTCTGGAGGAAAAAGATATGCTATGTGTTTGTTCTGTGGTGGAGTAGCAGAAAGAGGATTTGTACAACTCAATGCTTTATCAACAGAAGTGGAATATGTAATAGAAATGGAAGTTATATATTGCCAAATGGAGTAATTGTATTAGTCGATGAAGATATTGAAACTTATCGACTTGGCAATTTAGAATTTCATAAAAAAGATAATCGGTTATTAACTGAATAGAAATAAAATAAAAGACATAGAAATTCAATAAGAATTTCTATGTCTTTTTCTTCCCTATTAAGTAACAAAAATAAATAAAATATCCTGCCATCTTGCAAAATTGGATAAAACAAATTGAATAAATAAAGTCTAACAAGATAACATATTAATAAATAACTTTCCAAGTTATAATTCTATTTTCGATAATCCCTTTTGTATAAAGTATAATTAAGAAAAAACTTCAAATGGAAGAAGAAGGAAAAACGGATTATAATACTATTAATAAATAAAGAGGTCAAGTCACAACTGAAAATTTATTAGTTGTCTTTTTCCTTAATTTGAGGGTTATCATTGATAGTATAAAAAAGTTTGAATTGGTTTAAACTGTTGTTTTGTTTTTTGGAATAAATAGTTTTGATATGTCTATGCTTTCCATTTGTAAAAGAAAAAGTTTTTTATCTATACCACCAGCATAGCCTGTAATATTTCCATTTGTACCAACAACCCTGTGACAAGGGATAATAAGTGAAATGGAGTTGTGTCCAACAGCTCCACCAACTGCTTGCGCAGAAGCTTTTTTGCCACTTTCTTTTTCAATTTGCTTTGCAATTTTTTCATATGTAGAAGTTTTTCCAAAGGGAATGGCTAGCATAATTTCCCAAACCCTTTTGCGAAATGGTGAAATATTCTCCATAGAAATAGGTGGAGTAAAATCAGGCGTTTTACCTGAAAAGTAAATGTCTAACCATTTTTTAGTTTGCTTAAATAGCGGTAAATCCATTTCCATAGGGTGCTCTGGTAAATTGTTGGCAAAATATTTTTGCCCATCAAACCAAAGCCCAGTGAGTTCTTTCCCATTACTCGCAAGTGTGATGCCACCAATAGGTGAATCGTATTTATTGATGTAATACATATCTGTTTTGTTCATTTTTATTCTCCTTAGTTGCTTTTTTTGTATTCACTTCGAAATGGTGCATTTAGTTTTGTTGATATTTGTTGTCTGATGATATGGTGAATAACCGACAAATATAGCTTTATAAAATATGTCTTATTTGAACAATAAATTCAACTAACCTTTGCTCCTTATTTATCAAATATCAATCGCTATTATACCTTATTCAATATAGTTATTCATTTAACAACCCTTATTATTGGCCATATAATTATATCATCTATGAATATAAAATGATTAGAGAAATACTCTCAAAAAATATCATAATATTATAAATTCGGTAAATCTGAATGTGGGAACAAATTTTCCATATTGGTTTCTTGTTGGTTTTTCAAATTTTATTTAGGTTCTCCTGTTGAAAGTTATACACGCATTGTGACCGACTTTTTAGTAAGTTTGCACTAACCTTTGTTTTTTCTGAAAGCCTGTCACTAGTCCTGATTTGTAATCTTAAAAGCAGTGTTTGAACAAAACACTTAATACATTAATAAAAGCGCTTTTGAGTATTATTTTTTGGATTAGACAGATTCACAATTTTCATTCATTAAACTAACTAATAGTATCGTTAACAATTTATTTTGTTTGACAAAATGATATAAATTTGGTAAAATAGTCAATGTTGAACAGCCAAAAAAGAGCGTAGAAATTCGACGATTTCTACGCTCTTTTCTTTTTATGTTCTTCGCAGGTTTCATGCGCTCTTTACTCCGACAAAGACGACATCTTTATGAGGAGGTTTTTATGGAAAAACAAGAACAAACAAATTTTTTAGGTACAGCTAACATTTCAAAATTGATGTTGAGATTTTGTATTCCGTGTGTGCTATCTTTACTTGTAAGTGCTTTATATAACATAGTTGACCAAATATTTATAGGTAATAGCGAACTTTCCACACTGGGGAATGCAGCAACAGGGGTAGTATTTCCTATATTTATTATTGCTCAGGCGTTCGCTTGGTGGATTGGCGATGGATGTGCAACTTTTATGAATATACATCAGGGTAAAGGGGATAACGAAAATACCCATAAGTGTGTTGGAACAGGTATGTTTTTTACATTTATCATAAGTATTGTTTTGATAGCGATATTTTATCCACTGAAAACATCACTTTTGATATTATTTGGTGCATCAGAAAATAGCATTGGATATGCGGTAGAATATTTTAATATTATTTTGGGATTTTTTCCTGTCTATATGCTGATGAATATGATAAATGCAGTCATTAGGGCAGATGGTAGCCCCAATTGGTCTATGGCCTCAATGCTTACTGGAGCAATAGTAAATATCATACTTGATCCTATATTTATATTTGGCTGTCATTGGGGAATGTCAGGAGCCGCTTGGGCCACGGTTATTGGTCAAGTCGTGTCTCTCATTATTAGTGTCATTTATTTGTTTCACACCAAAACGTTTACTCTAACATTGAAAAGTTTTGTACCCCAATTTGAAGTATTTGTAGAAACAATAAAATTAGGATTATCTTCCTTCATTACGCAAGTGACGATTGTGATTATTTCTTTGGTATGTAATATGATGCTTGCGAAGTATGGTTCAATGTCACAATATGGTGCGGATATTCCGATTGCAGTAATTGGTATAGAAAGTAAAGTCTTCACTGTTGTTATTAATATTGTTGTGGGTATAGTTTTAGGTTGTCAGCCAATAATAGGGTATAACATAGGAGCAAAACATATTGCACGGGTAAAAAAACTATATAAGTCTATTTTGTCTTGTACGCTTATTGTAGGTATAATTGCAACATTGCTATTTGAATTAGCACCACATTTAGTAGTAGGAATGTTTGGTAAACCCACAAATATACCTAATCCAGATGATTATTGGGATTTCGCAGATAAGACTTTTAGAATCTTTCTTTCGCTTGTTATTTTCACTTGTACAATTAAAATGTCATCCATATTTTTTCAAGCAGTTGGCAAACCTATTCTAGCTGTTTTAACATCACTGATAAGAGATATCATTTGCTTTATTCCACTTATTTGTATCTTACCTATTTTTAGTGGTATAAATGGTATTTTGGTATCTGCACCCATAGCGGATTTTATTGCTATGGTGGTTGTTGTTGCTTTAACAATTGATTATTTTAGAAAATTAAGTAAAATGAATGCAATCAATACAATACATTAAGGTCACTATTCAATAAATTTTTTAGATTAAATGACTCTTTTTCGTTATATACATATAGTGTTTAATACAATTTAAAAAAAAATAAGAAGTAAATTTATTTATACAATTGCATAAAAAGAATTTTCTACAAAAACAACTTAAGATACCCTCTAACAAAAGAGGGTATTTTTTTATAGTCAATTGTATTTGATATGGCACAATGTCTATTTCATGTTCAAATACAATTCATTATAGTGCTTGGATATACTTTCAATACGGATTTGAATTCAAAATATTATTTGTGTTTAATATAGTGGCAAAATCTCTTAAAATATGTTATAATTATTAGAAAAATGCCAATGAATTGTAATGTTCTAATTTCTATGTGCCATTTGTAAGTGAATGAGGATTCTCTTTTCGTTATTTACTACTTGTAATTGTATTTAGTAGGATATAATGGAGATATAATATTTAATTGTATATATATTGATAAAAGCCACCAAGATTTCAAGGGATCCTAGTAGATAGGATTTATTATCAAAACGTGTTAGATAGGCATACAGCGAATGAAAATCATTTTCTACCGCTTTACATTAGTCTATTGTAAGAAGAAGAGAAGGGTATCTATATAGGAATAATTTACTAAGCAAAAGTCAAAAAAAGATTAATGCAGCTAAATTTTAAAAAAAATAATTGCTTTGTTATATCCTTAAAAAACACCTTTAATTTAGATTTTACTTATCTTTTTTATAGGATTGGAAAAACAAAAAATAAGCAAAAACCAAGATGTAAGCGTTTTCTATGTCAAAAATGTAAAGATTGTAAACGAAATTTGATATAATAAGCATATAATTAAGTAAATTACTTGATTATTTGGAAATTTAAATTTATTGGAGGAAGAACATGAAGGCGAAATTTAGGGCTAAAATTATTTTTATGTTAGTTGCCTTTCTTATCTTTACAACCCTTTTTGCAGGGTGTAATTGTAAAAAGAAAAAATTCGTTGATCAAGGCGAAGTTGGCAAGTATTATAGTTATCTAGATGAAGAAACTTATTCATTGGAACTTGATGAAGGAAAGTTCACTCTGAATAATCTCGTTGAAACTTTAAATGGTTCTTATACATTTGATGGTTCTACACTTGATTTTACATTTGAAAATGATAAAAAAAGTGTAAATGTAGATTATAAAGAAAACATAATGAGCTTTTCTTATAAAGGATATTCATATACCTTTTATCGTGATGTCAATTATACTGTGACTTTTAGTGCAGGTTCTAATCGTACGCTTACGATAAAAAATGGTCAAAAATGTGAAAAACCTCAAGATCCTGAAAAAGAAAATCATTTATTTGTAAATTGGTATAAAGATAGTTCATATTTGACTGTATTTGATTTCGAAAAGGAAGTCATTACAAGTGATACAACAATCTATGCAAGATTTGTTGCGAAAGAAAAATATGATTATGAATATACAGTAAGTTTTGATACTGGTATAGAGGGGGTAAATATTGAAAGTGTTGAAACATTCAATAACACATTATATACACTTCCAACAGTTGATGTAGAGGGGAAAACATTTATTGGTTGGTGGATAAGTGATTATGAAGATGGCTCTAAGCTTACATATGAATTCTTACCAATGATGGAAATCAAACAAGACATAGTTCTTTATGCAGTCTATGCCAATTCTGCACCGCTAGTATCTGTCAATGAAAGACAAATTGCTTGGGATAATAAAGGTGTAAATAAGCAATATGCAGTAAATATACGATATGCAGATGATCTTGCTGAAGAACCTGTATTTACAAAGAGGGTCAATGCCAATTATGTTGAATTTGATTTTAATACATTAAGTGCTGGAAATTATGTAGTAGAAGTAACTACAGGCGATTATACAGGAAAAGCATACTATTGCAATAAAAAATTAACGCAAGTTTGTAAATTTGAAATTGATGGATTTAAATTAACTTGGAATAAAGTGGAAAATGCAACCAATTATTTAATAACGGTTGAGTGTGGTTTAAGTGGCCATCAGCATAAAATGCTTGATTTAGGCGATGTAAATGAATATGACTTTAGCGAATGTTTGATGCCAGATAAAGGTATTAAATTTATCGTTACTGCAAAAGCAAATGGATATATGTCATCTACTTCTAAAGAAGTAATGTTGTATAGAGAATTAAGTGAAGTAACTAATGTTACAGTTGATGCAGCGACTCAAACATTAATGTGGGATGTAGTTGAAAATGCAACTAGTTATAAAGTAACTATCCTTACTCCAAATGGTCAAACATATACTTATACAACGACCAACAATATGCTTGCAATTGATAGTTTCTATGGTAATTTGAGTTTTACTATTACTCCAGTTGCTCAAGGATGTTATGCGAAAACAACAAAATACGATTACAATAAAACAGCATTATTCACACCAACAAATATTAAAGTAATAGGTTGTGAAGTATTATGGGATGCAGTTGAAGGGGCTATTGGATATAATATTAAAATTGGAGATAAGTTATTTACATCTTCAACAAATGCTTATACATTAACACTTGAAGAAATTGAAACACTTGATGAATTTGTAATTAGTGTTCAAGCTGTTGCGACGGAAGAAAAAAATAATTCATTGTATAGTCCTGATGTATTTATTAGTAAGGATGGAGTCAACACCATTGAATATAAAAATGGTGTAATCAGCTGGAACTCGGTTCCATTTGTTGGAAAATATGCTGTTAAAGTGGATGATAGCGAAATTATTTTTGTTGAAAATGATACTCAAGTAGATTATAAAATAACATCAGGTAAACATACCATTTATGTCACCGCTGTTGATAACGAGGGAAATTATGGAGAATTTTTTCCATATGCTGTTGAAGTATATGCACTAATTCTTAATACAAGCGGTGGTGAAACACTTGAAAATTTATATTTTGTTAAAGGAGACAAAATTCCATCATTACCTATTCCAACATTTGAAGGATATAACTTCATAGGTTGGTATGATATTGAAAATGGTGCTGTAAATTCTGGTAATTTATTTACCGCAGAAACGTTTGAAGCGGATACAGATATTGAAATTTTTGCTTCTTGGAACGGAAAAGAATATGTTGCAAAATTAGATTATGCTACTTATGGTAGTGGTGAAATTGATCAAGTAACTACACAATTTGGCTCACCATTTACTTTACCAATTCCTAAAACTGAAAGTAATTTAAAAGCATTTATTGGTTGGTATTCAGAGTTGAATGCTCAAGGTGAAAGATATACAAATGAACAAGGTAAATCTCTTAAAAATTGGAGAGATTATGGAGAAGTTACATTATATGCTGGTTGGGTAGATGTGTTTACATTTGATTTGATTAATGATGGCAAAGCGTATTCTGTTTCTAAAGGTCCTGGTATTGGCTATGTATCAACGATAACTATCCCTACAACATACTTAGGTCTACCAGTAACAACTGTTGAAGCAAGTGCATTCCAATCTTGTTCTAACTTAATTACTGTGAATATTCCAGCCTCAATTCTAAATGTAGAAGTTGGATCTCAAGGTCCTAATGGTACTGGTTCATGTTTCCAATCTTGTACAAATTTACAAGCAGTAAATGTATATCCAGTTGAGGGACTGCTTGAAGAAGATATCCGTTATTTTTCAGTTGATGGCGTGTTAATTTATCGAAACGAATATAATGGCTACGAAATTAAATATTTCCCATATAACACAAAAGGTGGTACTTATACTATTCCTAGTATTGTAACAACCATTCCGATTAATGCATTCAAGAGCTGTTCTAAAATTACAGAAATTATTATTCCAGCAACCGTTACAAAAATTGATGAAAATGCATTCCAATCTTGTTCAAAATTAACAACTGTTACATTCTTAAATCCAGAAGAAGGAGCAGCGGTGCAAGAGTTAATGCTTGGTTCAAAGGTATTTGCAAGCAATACTTCTCTTGAGGTTATTAATTTACCAGCTAGATTGACATCATTTAACGCAGATATTTTTAATTCTTGTTCAAAATTAGTTGCTGTAAATATTACTGGTACATATGAAAATGCAGTATATTCATCTATGGATGGTGTACTGATGGATGTTGATAAAACAGAAATTATCTTTTTCCCGCGTGCAAAAGGTCCAACATATACGACTCCAGTAGGTATTCAAACAATTAGAGAAAGTGCATTTGATTCTTGTAAAGGATTAATAGAGATCAATATTTCTGGTCAAGTGACTCTAATTGAAAAGAATGCATTTAAATCATGTACTGCCCTTGAAAAAATAAATTTCTTAGGTGGTGCTGAAGATAGTGCGTTAACAATCAAAAATAGTGCATTCTATGGATGCAACAATGCAAGTTTGACAGAAGTTACACTTCCAGCAAACCTAACTGTAATGGAAAAAAATGCTTTTGGTGGTACATCAAAACTGACTAAAGTCAATGTATATGCAGTAAGTCCAAATATTAATTTTGAGTATGCAGCATTTGGTACGACAACTACTTCTGTTTCCATATCTCCAACATATTATGTGAAGGAATTATTTATAGCAAAAGAAGTAGCAGCATTTGATATTACAGGTGTATTTGGTTCCAAAGTATTGGCTAAAGTAGTAGTAGAAGAAGGTAATACCAATTATGCATCAATTGATGGCGTTTTATTTGACAAAGATGTAACGAAAATTGTGTATTATCCTACTGAAAGAGAAGGTAATTATGTAGTACCAGAAACAGTAGTAGAAATTGGCGCTAAAGTATTTGAAAATAAAACAGGTATTACATCGATTACAATTAGTAAGAACGTTAAATTGATTGGTACAAGTGCATTTGCAAATTGTACAAATTTAAAAGAAGTTATTTTTGAAGAAGGTGGAACTGAAGAACTTGTTATTGGTTCTATGGCATTTTATAGTTGTAGAGCTTTAGTGAATCTTCAACTTCCTGAAAGACTAACTCAAATCTTAGATGCGGCGTTTAAAGCATGTGAGGCTATTCCTGAAATCGTTATTCCGAGTAACGTTAAATCCATTGGAGCTGAAGCATTCCAAAGTTGCTCTAGTGCGGTTCGCATTACTTTACCTACATCGCTTGAAGTGATTGTAGAATCAGGAAGTACCCTTACTGATGATAAAGAAGATAGAATTCGTTCATTTGATTTCTGTAAGAGTTTAACTGAATTTGTTTTAGTTGGTGAAAATGAAAATTATAAAGTTATAGATGGTATTTTATATCGTGTAGTGAAAAATAAAGAAGGAGAAATTTTGGGTTATGAATTACTTGTTTGTCCTCAAAATAAAGGTGGAAAAATTGACTTACCAAGTAATGTCATTGCACTTGCTAATCGTTCCTTCTATCAAAATAAATCAATCGAAGAATTGACATTTAGCAATGGGATAGATACCGAGTTATCAATTGGTAGCTTTGCATTTTATGAATGTACAAACTTATCTCAACTTGAGTTACCTAATGGATTAAAAAATATTGGTACACAAGCATTTTATAGATGTGATTTGCTTCGTGAAGTAGTGATTCCTAATACAGTAGAGTTCTTGCCTACAAAAACTTTCTATTATTGTAGTTCCCTTAATAAAATAACATTTGAAGAAGGTGGAACCGTTCCTCTTGAACTGGGAGATGGAACTGTATCATCAGGGGATGAATATACATATTATTATGGTACATTTGCAATGTGTGATAATCTAGAAACGATTATATTACCTGAAAGATTAACAACAATAGGTAAATATGCATTTGCGGGTATGTCTAAAATTAAAACAGTATATATTCCATCTACTACAAAGAAAATCGGTGACAATGCATTCTATCAATGTTCTGGTTTAACAGATTTAACATTTGCTGAAACGGCTCCTGATTTGGTGTTAGGAAAATATGCCTTTGCTTATTCAGGTATTACATCGTTAAATCTTCCAGAAGGACTTCAAACTATATCAGATAATGCTTTTTATGGTTGTAAATTTATCCAATCTGTCGTTATCCCAGCTTCAGTTACATCCATTGGAACATGGGCATTTTATAATGATATACTGCTAGCATCAGTCACATTTGCGGAAGGATCGCAACTAGAAACAATTGGAGCAAATGCATTCTGTTATACTCCAATTACATCAATTTCTTTCCCTCAATCTATCAAAAAAATTGATAATTATGCATTCCAAAATTGTAAGTCATTAGTAACAGTTACTTTTGAAGGTACGGATACAGAAGAAGGCTCAAGTTTGCAAATGATTGGTCAAAGAGCATTTGGAAATTGTAGTAGTCTTACATCATTTGCTTTCCCATATTGTGGTGTTGATGAAGCTGGTGTTTATAATAAAATTACACTTGGTTCTGGTACAATGGTACATTTATTTGAAGGTGATAGCAATTTAACTCATGTTTATTTATCAGAAGCAGTAACTTCAATTAGTAATCTATTTGTGAAATGCTCTGGTATTCAAACCATTGTTGTTGCAGAACATAGTGAAAACTTTAGAGTTTCAGAAACACAACCCATCATTTTAAATGTTGATGGTACAGCAATTCAATTCTTATTCGGTAGAATGGATGGTGTATTTGCCATCCCAGAAGGTGTTACTACCATTGGAACTTATGCATTTGCTGGTCAAACCAATATTACCAAAGTAATTGTTCCAAAAACAATGAAAACTATTGGTGATTATGCATTTAATAATTGTTATAACTTAGTTGAAATAGAATTTGCAAATGGATGTGTATTAGATACACTAGGTAAGAATGTATTTAATGCTTGTAAGAGTCTTAAAAATATCGTTCTTCCAAATGGTATTCAAACCATTCCAGAATACGCATTTGCGGCTTGTGAATCGCTAGAAAGTATTACACTTCCTAATAATTTACAATCCATTGATCAATATGCTTTTGTGTTTACTTCATCATTGAAATCCATTACATTCCCAAATAGTTTAAAGAAGATTATGAATTATGCATTTAGAAGTTCAGGACTTGAAACAGTTACAATTCCAGAAGGCGTTACTCAGTTTGGTACTTATGTATTTACAGAGTGTTATTCATTAACGGAGGCTACACTTCCAACTACAATTAAAACATTTGCCAATCAATTGTTTACCAATTGTACAGCATTAACTACAGTAAATCTTCCAGAAGGCTTAACAATTCTTGGTGGATATGCATTTAAAGGTTGTACAAGTCTAAAAACAGTGAAGTTACCTTCTACATTGACTACATTTGGAAATTATACATTCCAAGGATGCACTTCATTAGAATCAATTGAAATTCCAGAAGGTATTACGTATATTGGTGCTAGTAAATCAGCTACCGCATCTTCATATGCATTTGATGGTTGTACTGCACTCGAAAGTGTAACTTTCTTAGGTGATAAAGTAGAAATTATTGGTCAATATGCATTTAGAGGTTGTACATCGCTTCGATCACTTACATTCCCTACCGCTTTAACTACAATTGCAGCATATGCTTTCCAAAATAGTGGACTTGAAAAAGTAGTTGTGCCATCAACAGTAACAACCCTTGGCAACTATGCATTCGCCGATTGCCAATCTCTTGTTTCTGCTAATATTGAAGGCACACTAAAATCATTTGGTACATATATGTTTAAAGGATGTTCAAATTTAACTGACGTTATTATTGCAGATGACAATACAACCATTGGTAATTATGCATTCCAAAATTGTGAAAATTTAACTAATGTAACTCTTCCTGCAAAATTAACAACGCTTGGTACATATGCGTTCCAAAATTGTACAGGACTAGAAAAAATTACATTACCTGCTTCTTTGGTTAAAATTGGCGGCACTACTTATTCTGCAAGTGCATATACATTTGATGGTTGTACATCACTAGCAGAAGTTGAAATTTTAGGTAAGGCAACTTATATTGGTGCTTATGTATTTAAAAATTGTACATCATTAAAGAGTATTACTCTTCCAAGTACCTGTACTTCAATTGGTAGTTATGCCTTCCAAAATAGTGGACTTGAATCAATTGATTTGTCTAAAGTAACTACAATGGGAACGGCTGCATTGAAAGATTGTGCAAACTTAGCTACTGCAGTATTACCAAATATTGCAATACTACCAAACTACACGTTCCAAAATTGCGTATCTTTAAAAACAGTTGAGATTCCAAACAAAACAACTAAGATTGGTTCTAGTACGACAGCTGGTTATGTATTTGACGGTTGTACTGCACTTGAAAACGTAAAATTCTTAGGTGCTATTACACACATTTATGGATATGCATTTAGAAATTGTACAGCATTAAAGAGTATTACTATTCCTGAAACAGTAACAGAATTGGGTGATTATGCATTCTTTGGATCAGGAATAGAAAATATCAATGTGCCTAGTAAGGTTGCTAAATTGGGTAAAGCCGTATTCAATGCTTGTCCAAATCTTGCAACACTTTCAATTGATGGCGCAAATACAACTTATATGGTATATGATAATAAGGCTATTGTAGAAATCGCAACAACTACTGTTGTTTCAGTATTCAATTTAAGCGGTGATTACATACTACCTGAGGGAGTAAATATTGCAAGTTATGCATTAAATGGTGTCACATTAGGTACATTAACACTACCTGATACATTAACAACTTTACCAAATTATGCACTATATGGATTAGCAGCTACTAAGGTGGTGCTAGGATCTGGTTTATCTACACTTCCAACCTCTTTATTTGCGAATACAAACATTGATACTGTAGTATTGGGCGCAGAAGAAGTTGCTGTTGGTAGTAACGCGTTTGAAAATAGTACGGTTCAAACTATAGAAAATAGTGAAAATATTGTGTCTATTGCATCTAATGCATTTAAGAATTGTAAAAATTTGAGCACAATTGCACTAAGCGATAAATTATTAAAAATAGAAAGTAATGCATTTACATTATCAGGTTTAACTAGTATTGTTATTCCAGGAAGTGTAGAATGTTTAGGTACGTATAGTTCAACTTCAACATCAAGTGGATCAGTATTTAAAGACTGTGAAAATCTAACTTCAGTTATCTTAAATGAAGGTTTGGAAACAATTTGTGATAGTGCATTTGTTGGAACCGCAATTACATCTATTACTATTCCTTCAACGGTTACAAGAGTGGGCTTAAATATATGTAAAGATGTCACAACATTAAAGAATGCAACTATTTTATGCAATGTGTTGAATAATAATATGTTTAATGGATGTACTGCTCTTGAATCTGTACAAATGTCTCAACATATTACAAAGATTCCAAATTATGCTTTTGCTAATTGCACATCACTTTCAACAATTGATTTGCCTAATGGTATCACTGAAATTGGTACATATGCATTCCAAAACTGTACAAGTTTAACACAAATCAAATTACCTGATGAACTTGTGACTATTCAAACAGCTGCATTCGCAAATACGGGTTTAACTTCAGTTCAAATTCCTTCAAAAGTAAAAAATATTTTTGGTTCAGCATTCCTTGATTGTGCAAATCTTGTTTCTGTTGTATTAAATGAAGGACTTGAAACATTAGGTACAATTAGTACAGGTGGTAATCCTACAGGTAATGTATTTAAAAATTGCGTAAATTTAGAAACAATTACACTTCCACAATCACTTCAATCTATTGGTAGTGGCACATTCCAAAATTGTAACAAGATAAAATCTATCGTTATTTATGAAAATTGTATCACAGTTGGTGATAGTGCATTCGCTGGATGGACGAGTGATCAAAAAGTATGTGTTGTTGCTTCTTTATATGATATAACTGGTTATTGGTATGAAATCGTGTCTAGTTCAACCTTTAAAGGTTATTGGACAGGTACTGATGCTGAATTTGTATTTGAATATAATGAAAGTTCAAAGTAAAAATAAATAATTTCATTAAAATGAATCAGTTTTCTCTAAAGGGATTATCCCTTTAGAGAATAATTGATTAGAAAGAGAGGAAAAAAATATGAATTTTAAAAAAGATTTTAGTCCCTTGTACAAAGAGTATTTAAAAAGTGCTATTTTAAAGTCTTTGATTTTAGCAACTTTAATCAGCTGCTCTGTATTGTTCATCGTTTCTTTTGTATTTTGGATGGTTGATGTAAAACAATTTTGGATTGCATTAATCGCATTTGGAGTACTTGAAGTAACCATTTTCCTTATTGCCTTTTCTAGACTAAAGCCAACCGATAGAAAATTATCAAAAAAATTGGATGAATTAGGATTACAACAAAGAGTTGTAACTATGTATCAATATCAAAATGATAATTCATTAATGGCAAAAATCCAACGTGGTAATGCGATTGAACATATCAATAAGGTAAACAAGAAATTAGTAAAATTAGTTACACCAGTTCTTATTATTGTATTACTTTTTGTAAGCATTTTATCTAGTGCAACTACAACAATTCTTGCTGCATTGTCATCAAATGATGTCATTAAGCCTGGGGGTGAGACACTTGTGCCAAGCAAAGTGGTAGAATATGAAGTAACATATGATACTATGGGTGAAGGATTCATTGAAGGAGATATTTTTCAAGTAGTTGTTGAAGGTAAAAGTACAACACCAGTAGTTGCTGTACCAGAAGAAGGATGGGCATTTAATGGATGGGTAATTGTATCTCCATCAACTTATACATCTACTGCTAATGAATCAGATCCATATCGTATAGATGAAAATGTAAAGGCAAATTTAGTGATTTGTGCTCAGTTTGTTGAAGTAGAAGAACTAGATGGCGAAGATGGTGAACCAGGTGATGAACCAACACAAGACGATAAACCTACTCCTCCATCAGAACAAGAACAACCTAAACCGGGAGAAAAACCTGGAGAAGGTGAATCAGGAGCAGGGGGAAAATACGAAGAAAACAATCAAGTGATTGATGGCCAAACTTATTATGGTGATACAACATTTGATAATGCATATTCTGATGCAATGGATAACTTACAACAAGATAGTAATATGTCTGATGGTTTAAAAGACATTATTGGTGATTACTATTCAACAATTGAAAAATAATAAATAAACGAAAATAGGAAAATATGAATATGATAAATGAAAAAAATATAAATGATTTTAGTATAAAAATTAAAGAAATTTTCGACCAAGTTTCAATTGACGTGATTGGTCAAAATGAAGTTGTGGAAGGAACCATCATTGCTATGGTTGCAGGAGGTAATGTTCTTTTAGAAGGTGTTCCTGGAGTAGGTAAAACTCGTTTAGTTAGAACACTTGGAAGAGTATTTGGTATGCCTTTTTCAAGAATCCAATTTACACCAGATTTAATGCCTACAGATGTAACAGGTACAAATATGGTAATGAAAGATGAAAATGGCAAAAATACATTTGAATTTAAAGAAGGTCCAATTTTTAGTAATATTATTCTTGCTGATGAAATCAACCGTGCAACTCCAAAGACACAATCTGCTTTATTAGAAGCCATGCAAGAACATAAAGTTACAGTTATGGGTGTCACAAGACAATTGAATGAACCATTCTTTGTACTTGCGACTCAAAACCCAATTGAACAAGATGGTACATATCCACTGCCAGAAGCACAAATGGACCGGTTTATGTTCAAGATTTTGGTTCCAAATCCCGGACTAGAAGATTTGATGAAAATCGTTCAATTGACACAAGTTACAATGGCAGAGCAATCTGAAACCGTATGTTCAAGTGAAGAACTATTACAAATGAGAGAGACTGCTAATAGTATTCCTGTTGCGGATGATGTATTGGTATATGCAATGACTATTGTTGCTGCAACTCACCCAACTGGTGAATATGCAAGTGAAACAGCCAAAAAATATTTAAGACTTGGAGCTAGTCCAAGAGCAGGTCAAGCGTTTATCTCGGCTGCAAAAGTAAAGGCTTTAATCAAAGGACGTTACAATGTAGCTTATGAAGACATTGATGAATTAGCTTGTTTAATTCTTCGTCACAGAATTAAACTCAACTTTGAAGCTATTGCAGAACGTGTTTCAGCAGATGAAATTGTTATGTCAATTGTGGAAGAAGTAAGAAAAAAATATAAAATTAAATAAAAATTGATAACAATTATTCGAAATTTCTTTAAGTAAATTTCACCAAAATACACAACTATTTTAAAAATAGTTAGAAATTAGGTAACATTATGCAAATATCATATTTAAATGACGAATTTTTTAGTCGTCTTGAATCATTATCTTTTAATTTAAAATCCTATTTATCAGGCTATTTCGGCGGTAAGCATCTAGTTAAATCCTATGGGCAAACCGTCGAATTTGCCGATTATCGTGAGTATCAGCTTGGTGATGATATTAGACGAATCGACTGGAATCTATACAGTCGGTTTGAAAAATTCTTCATCAAACTTTTTACTGACGAAAGACAAATGAAGGTTCAAATCTTTCTAGATACTTCTGCGTCTATGGGTAAAGATAATCCCAAAAAAGCCGCTTATGCAGTAGCATGTGCAGCTGGTATTGGTTATTTAGCGATTCATAATATGGATAAGGTTTCATTTAATATTATGCATGGCAACACGTGTGAAAATGTAAATGGAACAATTATAGGTAAAAACCAATTTTTTAAATCGCTACAAACATTAGAAGAGTTACAATTTGAAGATGAAGTGGATATAGAAAAATGTGTTTTAAACTGCAATGATGATGGAACCGCCAATGGTATTGCGGTTATCATATCTGATTTTATGACGGATACAGATTGGAAAAAAGCGGTTGATTATTTAAAATATAAGAAACGTCAAGTATTATTGTTACAAATACTTACGCCAGAAGAAGAAGATCCAGCATATATTGGACGTGTTAACCTAGTAGATTCAGAATCAATAGATATTGCCGATACCAAGAATATGAAAATTAGAATTAATGCTGCTATGCAACAAGCATATAGTGAAGCACTAGCTGATTTCAAAAAAAGTATTAGTGATTTTTGCAAAAAAAGGGATGTAGATTATATTACTGTTAATACAAGTACACCAGTGGAAAGTGTATTATTTAAAGAATTATTGAAGGTGGGATTGATGTCATGACAATATTAAATCCATGGGCACTATTATCGCTAGCGAGCCTTATAGTGCTATTGTTGATTTATATTTTAAAGCCGAATTTCCAACAAAAATTTGTTTCGAGTACTTATGTATGGAAATTGAGTTTAAAATATAAAAAGAAAAAATTACCAATTAATAAATTAAGAAATCTCTTACTTATTATCTGTCAAGTATTAATTTTAACATTATTATCGGTAGTTTTAGTGAAACCAGTAAAAGTAACTGGTGCAAAAATAGATAATGAAGTTATTCTTATTCTTGATGCTTCAGCAAGTATGAGAACAAAATATGAAGAGACGACAAGATTTGAAAGAGCAATTGAATTAGTCAAACAAAAAGCAAAACAAACATTTGATACAGATGGAATTGTTTCAATTGTTGTGGCTTCTCATGAACCATATTTTGTTGCTGAAAGATTAAATGCAAGTTCGAGATGGGATGTTGAAGAAACTTTAAATGAAATGAAAGAACAACAACAATGTACATATGGTAGTTCCAGTTTGGATGATGCAACAGGTTTATGTCAAGATATCATAAATGAAAATCCCAATGCTTTGATTTTTGTATATACGGATTCTACAGTAAATTATGTAACAGAAGGATTAGAAGTGATTAACGTACAACAATCTGGTGAGTTTAATATTGCAATTCTTGATGCATATGCAGAAATCATCGACAATTATTATTCATATGTAGTCAAAGTAGCTTGTTATGGTAGAGATGTATCAGTTGATTTAACGCTTGATGTTTATGGTGCGAATGCGACAGAATCTTCTCCTAGTGGAGTTGATTTTCAATTTGTTCAAGGAATTGATCTAAACAATGATAAAACTATCCAAATAGTATTTATCAATAGTGATGTAGATTTATCCAATTTGCCTGATGATGAAAATACCATCTATTATCAAATCCCAGAAAATGAAAAAATCTTCTCATATGATTCTATTCATTTGGGTATCGATGCGGATGATTGTTTCTATGAAGATAATACATTTGATATTTATGGAGGAACAAAAGAGGTCATTCATGTACTTTATGCTTCATCTAATGCCAATAGCTTTTTCAATGGTATTTTATTCGTATTAAAGAATGCATTGCAAGATCGTTTTAACATTCAAATTACAGAAGTAAAAAAGGGAGATTTACCTAATTCGGGTTATGATTTATATATTTATGAGCATGAAATGATGCTAGCAACAGCACCTACTGATGGTGTAGTTATTTATGCCGATCCACAATTGGATGTGGCTGGATCAGGATTTAGAATTGGTAATAATAAATTATATAATCAAAGCAATTTACCATTAACAGAGGAAGCTGCACATTTATTAACTAAAAATATGGTTGCTGATAATATTACAGTTTCAAGAATTATGACACTCCTTACATATGATGAGGGGTATCAAACGTTAATGAGTTGTGATGAACATCCTGTTTTATTAGTGAAGGATGAAGAAAATATTAAATCAGTTGTGATGTTATTTAGTTTGCACTATTCTAATATGCCAATTATTAATGAATTTCCTATATTTATGTTTAATATATTTGATTACTTTTTACCGGCCACTATTGACGGAAATTCTTTTGAAGTGAATGACAAAGTATCTATTCGAAGTAGAAGTGATGAAATTATTGTTGAGGGATATGGAGAAGAGATTATTTTGAATACATTTCCAAATACTATATCTTTAAATTTACCAGGTACTTATACAATTACACAAACAACATATTTTGGAAATACAATAAAAGAGCAAGTATATGCAAAGATTCCAAATAGTGAATCCAATATTTTTAATGAATTAGACACAATTGTGAATCCAATTAATGGCACAAGTGAATTAACACTTACCAAAGATTTATTATTCTGGGTAGCTATTGGACTGAGCGCACTAGTATTTATTGAATGGATTTTAAAGGGAAAGGACACGATTTAAGGTGATAATATGATGCTTAGTATATATATTAATTTTTCACGTCCTTGGTATTTATTACTATTAATTTTATTTATTGCTTTTACCATTTTCCCCTATTTTAGAATATCAAAAAGATATCGAAAAACACGAAATAGAATTACATCAATGGTTTTACATAGCATTGTATCTTTATTAGTGATATGTATTTTATCCGGTATGACTTTTGTTAGAACATCTGCGAATTCAAGCAATGAAATTATTTTAGTTGTGGACGTTTCCAATACAGAAAATCAGGCATCTAAAAAGCGAGATGATTTTGTAAATACAGTCATTAATCAATGTAAATTTGATAATTTTAAAATAGGTGTTGTCACCTTTGGATATGATCAAGAATATGCAGTTCCTTTGACTAGGGATTATAAAAATATTTATAATCGGTATAAAGAAGCAGCCTTACCAGATACGTCTGCAACCAATATTGCTGCAGCATTATTGTACACAAAAGACTTATTTACTAATTCAGAAAGCGGAAAAATTGTCTTGGTAACAGACGGAAAAGAAACAGATGAAAATGCTAAATCAGTTATCAAGCAGATTGCCGCAACAGGTATTAAAATTGATACTGTTCATATCGAATCTAGTTATGTAGATACAGATGAAGTGCAAATCATAGGTGTTAGTTTGCCAGATTATCATGTAGGTGTGAATGAAGAATGTACAATTAATGTAGACATTTATAGTTCTTATGAAGAAAGTGTCTCAATTAAATTATATGATAATAGTATATGTGGAGAATATGGGGAAGTCGTTGTTGAATTACATCCAGGGGTTCAAACAGTTTCCTTTAAACATATTTATACATCACAAGGATTACATGAACTAAGTTTTGAAATTTTGAATTTAAAAGATACAGTTGAAGAAAATAATGAATATATTTCCTATTTCTATTTAGATGTATACAATAAAGTATTAATTATTGAACAAGAAAGTGGACAGTCAGAGATGTTGGCCTCAATTTTGAAAAATGAAGATGCTTTTAAAGTAGATATTCTCAATGTTTATGATGATCTTTTGCCTACAAAAGTAGAACAACTTTGCGAGTATGATGAAATCATTATGAACAATATTGCCAATGCTGATTTGCCAACTGAATTTGTGGATATCTTAAATGATTATGTCTATAATTATGGTGGAGGATTATTTACAACAGGTGGAAGTGACTCATCAGGAGAGGCACATGCTTATAATAGAAGTGATATGATTGGTTCATTATATCAACAAATGTTACCCGTTCAAGCCATTAACTATACGCCTCCTGTTGGAGTAATTGTTATTATTGATACTTCTGGTTCAATGGCATCAAAAGATGAAACCGGAAATAGTTTATTAGACTGGGCTAAAGCTGGAGCATCGAGTTGCCTTAATGCACTTACTGAAAGAGATTATTTTGGTTTAATGACTCTAGATAGTGATTATAATACCATTTTAGAATTAACTCCAAGAACTCAAGAAGCCAAGATTTTATCAGCGATTGAAAGCATCACAGATGCAACTGGTGGAACAGTTTTTCCTGGAGCAATAGATCGCGCTGGTCAAGCATTAAGAGCTTTAAAAGAGGTAGATAAAAAGCACATTATTATTGTTTCAGATGGATATGTTCCTCAAGGTGATATCAGTAAATACGAAGAATATGCTAAGAATTACCACGACACAGATGGAATAACCATTTCAGTTGTTGGGGTGGATATGACGATTCCCAATAATAATTATAATGTTCCTGTTGAAGAAATTGAAACTCAGTCTGCATATGGAAAAATGTTAAGATTAACGAGACTTACCGGCGGAAGACTACATGTTGTTCCAAAAGATCAAAATTCAAAATTAGTTACGCAAATGCGTGAGGATTTAAATGCACCAGAGATTAAAGAGGTCAATCTAGAAGAATTCTATCCTATTATGACGAATGCTACATCGACGCTATTCAACGGAGTAGAAAGACGTACAGATGCAGAAAATTCAAATACAATGACTGTTCAATTAGATGGATTTTATGGTGTGAAAGCTCGTGCTAGCGCAAAAGTGATTCTAAGTGGAAATTTCAATGTGCCATTATATGCACAGTGGAAATATGGTAAAGGTACAGTAGGAAGCTTAATGGTCGATGTCTATGGTGAATGGTCAAGCGATTTTATTGCTGATCCAAATGGAGAACGCTTTTTGAAAAATGTTGTTGCTAATATTACACCAACAGAAAATATTCGTTCTAATGATATTAAATTGGTTTTGAATGAAGACAATTATTCTAATGTACTTAGTGTATATACCAATTTAGCAAATGGTGAAAGAATTGAAGGAACTATGAAATATAATGGCAAAACATTATCGCTTAATGAAGCCATTCAAGATACCTCTGTTGCCAATTTAAGAGAAACAGATTGTTATGTTTTAATAGCTCTATCAGAAGATAATCATTATTCGAGAACAAGATTTATCATTAAGACACCAGGTGTATATGAAATTGAAATATTGAAATATGATGCTGATGGCAAATTAATTGGTTCGAATTCCATTTACAAAGAACTAGCGTATTCTAAAGAGTACGATATCTTAGTAAAAGAGGATACAAATTATAGTGAATTATTAAATAGTTTTGCAACGATAGGAAATGGAGAACTCATTGAAGATTTAGAAGATCCTCATGAAATTATTGATACATTTGATACGGTTTTAAGACGTACATTTGACCCTCGATATCTCTTTGCTATCATTGCTATCCTTTGTTTCTTACTAGATATTGCAGTACGGAAGTTTAAATTCAAATGGCCACATGAAATCATTAAAAATATGAAAAAAAATAAAGGTAAAAGGTGATGCCGTATGAAAAAAATAAATTATTTATATGCATTATTTTTAATCGTTTTTATCTTTAGTCTTACTGGATGTATCAATAAAAAGAAATTAGCTGTTCCACAAAATATTACAGTCGATTCAGATAATAGATTAATATGGGATAGCGTTGATGAAGCTAAAACTTATACGGTTTCTCTTTATTATGTAGATTTGGATACAACTATTGTAGATACAACACGAAAAACATCCTATAGTTTAGATGAAATAGAAGTAGGCGATTATGAAATTACAGTCCAAGCCAATAGTGGAAGTAAAAAAAGAAAAGATTCAGAATATTCAGAAAAAATATTATTCCATAAATATTATGAAAATGGTTGTGTTTATAAACTGATTAATAACGATACTGAATACCAAATTGCAAAAGTAGGCAAAGCCAATGGAGCGTTTGTCATTGAGGATTTTTACCGAGGAAAAGCGGTTACTGAAATTGCCAAAAATGCGTTTAAAGGAAGTACAAGAATTGTAGATGTAACCATCGGTAATAATGTCATTTCCATCGGTGAAAATGCATTTTATAACTGTAGCAAGTTAGAAAAGGTATATATTCCCACTTCGGTAAAATCAATTGGAGCATCTTGTTTTCAATCTTGTCGTAGTTTAAAATCAATTGAAATTCCTTTTTCAATTACGGAACTTCCCGATTTTTCATTTGCATATTGTCGTAAATTAGAGAGTGTAAAAATAGGTAATCAAGTTAAAAAGATAGGCGCTTCTTGCTTTCAAGATTGTTCCTCTCTTCTTGAAGTGGATATTCCAGATAGCGTAGCAACGATAGATGAATATGCGTTTTCCGCTTGTACAGCTTTGAAAACACTATACATTGGAAAAAATGTAAAGGCTATTCCTAATTATTGTTTCAATATGTGTACTTCACTTGCAACAATTTCTTTTTCGGATGAAACAAATGTAAAATCACTTGGCATGGAGTCATTTAGTGGCTGTACTGCCTTGACTGAGTTAAATGTTCCTCAAGGTGTGGAAGCCATTTATCAAGGCGCATTTCAAGGTTGTAGTTTACTTGAAACCGTTACAATTGCTGATTCAGTAACAAATGTTGGAGTAAATGCCTTTTTGAATACGAAATTATATCAAACAGCGATTGATAATGATGAACAGTTTATTTATGCGGATAATTGGTTAATCGATTTTAACCGAAAATTTATTGAAACATTAGAAGAAATTAATACAGAAACATTAAAGAATACAATTGTAGGTGTTGCTGATTGGACTTTCTATCAATGCCCAGAATTGAAAACAGTTGTTCTTCCCGCGTCTTTTAAATATATTGGTGAACGTGCCTTTTATAATTGTACAAGTTTATGGAAGATTAGAACATTAGATAATAGTATTATTTCAATTGGTGATTATGCATTTACCAACTGTGCCCTAACCAATATATCATTAGGAATAGGGCTAAAAACAATTGGTCAATATGCTTTTTGTAATAATACTCAGTTGAACAATAATACGCTTTCGCCATACACTTGGATTCCTGAAACGGTAACCAGTATTGGTGCATATGCATTTTATAATACGAAACTTTGGAATTCTCCTCGTGATAACGATGGTATCGTTTATGCGGGAAACTGGGTTGTCGGTTATAACGCAAATAATTTAGGTAGTATTGTCTTACAATTCGATGCTGAACGTGTAGCGGGTATTGGTGATTATGCTTTCTCTGATTGTGAAACGCTTTCATCGATTCAAGGATTGAGCAGTTGTCGTTATATCGGTAAAGGGGCATTTTATGGCTGCTCCAAATTAGCAAGTGTTACATTTAATCGAAATTTAACAGAAATTCGTGAAAAAACATTTTTTGGCTGCTCCTCTTTATTAAAAGTTTCTATGCCAAGAACATTAAAAGAAATTGGTGATTATGCCTTTTATAAATGTTCTTCATTAGCAGAAGTAGATTTAAGTGAAACCAATTGTGAATCTATTGGTCGTAGTGCATTTTATAGTTCTTATATTCAAGAATTAAAGTTAAGTAAAGCACTAACTTCTATAGGTGATTATGCCTTTTATAAATGCAATGGTTTAACCAATGTTGTATTTACAGATAACCTCAAAGCGATTGGGGAAAAAGCATTCTACAAATGTGAGTTATTGACAACTATAGTATTCAACAATCAATTAAAAGAAATTTCAGAGTATGCATTTGCTTATTGTGCTAATTTAACTGGTATTCAAATTCCAGATGGTGTCGAAAAAATTGGAAAAGCTGCATTTTATAATTGTTCAAACGTAGTAACGCTACAATTAGGCAGCAATTTAAAATCAATTGAAGATTATGCATTCTCAGGGTTAGCATTGGTTGAATCAGTTACTTTGAATGATGCTTTAGAATCTATTGGCAATTATGCATTCAAAGGAATGACGAATCTTCAATCGATTATTCTTCGTGAACATATTAAGGTAATTGGTCAACACTGTTTTTATGGATGTAAAAATCTAACCATCTATACAGATGCAAAATCGATACTAGGAGAATGGCATAATCGATTTAATTCATTGTATCGTCCAATATTTTGGGGAGTAGAATTTGATGAACATAATAACGTAGTTTCTATTTCCATTTCTAATGCTACATTCCAAAATAGAAAGGCATCAAATGGTATTCATAGTCCAGTTACAAATGGGAAAACAGTTGCCTATTGGCAAGACGAAAACAATACAACATATACAAATGAAGATGTAGTGAATATTGATAAAGATTGTACATTAACAGCTATTTATGCTGATGAAAATTGATGTTTCTTTTAAAAAAATATAAGGAGAAAAAAAGTGAAAAAGTCAAAAATTAGAATTATATTCGTTCTAGTATGCTTTGCATTTCTTTTAACAACAACAAGTTGTAAGAAAAAGTTTAAACTAGAATTTATAACCAATGGGGGTACTGACATTAGTACAGTAACGATAAAGAATAAAACAGACTATACCTTACCTACTCCTTCAAAAGAAGGTTATGAGTTTGAAGGATGGTATATAAATAGTGATTTTACGGGGGATGCGATTACCAATATTACCATAACAGGTAATACAATAGTATACGCAAAATGGACACAGTTAAGTAAAATTACAATTGATGCCAATGGTGGCACATGCAACACAACGGTAGTTTATGGTAAAGAAGGAGAAAGTATTGCTCAACTTTTAAGTGGCATAACTCCTTCTAAGAATGGTGTTGTGTTTGGTGGCTGGTTTATCAATGGTGTTGAATTGAATGCAACAAACAAACTGACTGCTGATGGTGTCACAGTAAAAGCGCAATACAAAGCAGAATATACAATAGAGGTTTATAAACAAAATTTAGATTTAAATGGTTATGAATTAGAAAAAATTACTGATTTTGCTTATATTGGTAAATTATTGAATGCAAATACAGCCTATACTGGTTTTACCTTAGTAAATAAAGAAGACACAGTTGATTCTATTCAAGTTACTGAAAATGCATCAGATAATGTTATGCGCTTATATTATGATCGTGATACATATACAATTTCATTCTATAGCAATTATCCTGTAGAAGGATATGAAAATACATTAGTTACAAAAGATGTTATATATGGACTCAAAACAGAACTTCCAGACAACACCTATTTGTGTAAAGGATATTATTTATTAGGATGGTCTACAAGCCCTGATGGTGAGGTGATGTACCCCGCTCATTACATTGAAAACTTACCAATCAACAAAAAAGAAGATGTTACATTTGATGTTGTAAAAATTGGTGCAGAAAAAAATACAACCCTTTATGCGATATGGAATAAAGGATATACGGATATGTTTGATGGTCATGACTATATTTTCTTAGAAAAAGATACGCAAAAGGTTTATTTATCACGTGAGGGTGTGTATTTTGTTGGTGACTATTATGAAGATGGTTCATTTATTTTCTACAATGATTATGAAAATCTTGAAGGTAAATTATTTGATAATGGCACATTTACATACTTTGATGCATCAAGAGATGAGTATTCGGCATCCCTTTATAAAGTAGGCTCTGGTTTAAATGAGAATATTAAAATATTATTTGATGCTTACAACGGTATTACTTATTCTGAAAAAGATGAAAATAATCAAACCAAATTATCAAACGGAACTTATGTTATCGATGAAAATGGCTTTTATACCGCAACTTTTACAGATGGTAGTCTTGCTGGAGAAACGTTAACTTTTGTCATTGGTACTGTAACCTTAGAGAATGTAAAGATGGATGCTTTCCAACTGAGAAATGATGAGGAATTTAACTTAGGAGAATTGGTTCGCTTTGCAGTTTATAATGGCGATCTTACTTATTTTACCGCTGCTTATCAGTTAATCTTAAATGGTTTTGGTACAGCTATATATAATACTGGTAATGGTGCTAGCACATATGCATATACATATGATCCAATTACAAAAGAATTAATTTTGACTACTTCTAAAGGTGCTGTATTTGGTGTTTGCCGTGTTATGAAAGTAAATGGCAAAAATGGATATATGGTATACGATGAAGACTTAGACCTTACTATCAATGGTGAAGAGGGCGAAAAACTTGTATTAGATGGATTACATGTGGCTGAATATACCGACAAAGATGGGAATATCGCTATTGGCAATTATGTAGTTAGTAATTCTGTTTTTGGTGGAAAGATTCTAACTTTCACAGATTCTGGAAAAACTTATACATTTATGATCAATTCACATACAGAGGAAATCATAGTAGGTGAAGAAACCGTAACTAAAATTGTATATGAATTTGTCAAGAAACCAGCAGGATATGCAGAATATTATTATAAAAATGTGGATGGATTTTTCTATGCTCCTTTGATTGTCATCAATGATTTTGCACCAGGAATTGCTTCTATTTATGGGTATACATCATCAAAGACTTATGAATTAATTTTACAAGGTGCATATGAATATGATGCAGTTACAGGATTATATACATTTGTAACAGAAGAAGTTTATGACAAAGAAGTAATCGATGATATCATTGATTTGAAAACAGTGAAATCAATTGTATTTGGATTAGATTCAACTTCAACTCAATATCCAATCAATTATTGGTATTCTGTTACAGTGGGTGATGAAACAACATCATATGATGTAGACTATACTTCAACTGATGGCTTAACTTTAAAATTAGTTGCAGGACTTGCTATTATCTCTAATGGCGAAAATACAATTGTTGGAACATATGCAACAAAAGATGGTTTAACTACAGTTACAACTAGTCAAGGCTCGCTTTATCTTGAAATTGATGAAGAAAATAAAACGTTTGTTGCTTTAAATCATGCACCGTATAGTGCATATGTTGTAATGGGTGATGGAACATATTCTAAACAAGAGTTTGTAACATTTGATGGAAAAGGTAATGCAATCTATGTATATTATGTGACTGAATGGGTTGGAGAAGGCGAAGATAAAAAAGAAGAGGCTGTTCAACACACTATTGAAGGTACAGTTACTCAACTAGATGAAAAAACTGAACAAGAATTCCAAGTATATCAATTCACATCAGAAGAAAAAACATTTAAATTCTTACAAATTACTCTTTCGCAAAATTTATTTGTATTCCCATATTATGGTGAATATTATGGTACATACAAATCAAATGATGGTACACTATATTTAGATGGATATTCATTATTCGGTACATATACAGATATGGAAGGTAATACCTATTCAGGAATCTATAATGTTGTTTCAGAAAATGTAATTCGAATTGCACTAGATTCATCTTATCGTTATTTTGATATTTCTGGTCGTACATTTACAGCACGTGGCCCTGAGTATGGTACTTATATTGTTATATATAATCAAGGTACAAAAGGCATATATCTTTCAATAGATGGTTATGGTAAAGTTAAAGTATTTACATTTGAATATGATGCAGAAGGCAATGCTGTAGAAGTAGTGATTGATGAAAATGCTACATATTCATCAGTAGATGATTATTATACAATTCAATATACTGAAGATAATCAAGATGTAACACTATATGGTTACTTAGGAACATATACCTATGGTTCTACCGTATTCAATTCTTTCTTCATTGAAAATAAAGAAGTTGTTAGCACATATTTGAATGAAAAAGATTGGTCTATATTGAAATTAGATTCTATTGGTAATGCAACCAAGGTTGATAAAAATGGTGTAGCTGAAAATGGTACTTATATGATTATCACAGATTCCATCTTGTATTATGTAAACAATGAAGGAACAAGTGCCAATATCTTTAAGTATAATCCAGAAAATGGAACCATTATAGAAGAGAACTTTACTGCGCGTGGTTATTACACCGAAGACTTAAAGTCACTTTTATTCTCACAATATGGATTCGCTATTTTCAATAATGAAACGAGATATTATTATACGATGAATGGTGATGATGTTATTATTTATCATCAAGATACAGAAGATCCAAATGCAAATGAATATGGATTCGTAGAAGAAATTTTTGGTGAATTTGATGATGTCAAAACATATGGCGGTGAAACTTATTATGCCAATGATGGTTATGCGATTACATTCACTAGAAAAGCAGAAACTAGCAATAATTATCCAGTACTAGTTACTTCAGATCCAGAATTGTATGCGGCTACTGAAGAGTTAACATTTACACCATCAGGATCAGATACATTTGCTGTTTCAGGTAGTGTTAAAATCAATGGCCAAAATTATATGTGTACAGTAATTAGAGAATTGGTTGATGGTGAATATGAAATGTATTTCATGGTGGGTTATTATCGTTTTGATTTTAATGCCAAATTTACAGGAAAAAATGAAAATGGTGAAACTGATAGTAAGTATGAAGTAACTAACTTAAGATTTATTCGTTCATTCTTACCTTATGCATACTTAGAGATCTATTATACGCTTTATTCTTTCCTTGGTCCAAACTATGCCAATGCCTTTACTAATCAATTTGGTGTATTCTATCTATACAAGACTTATGATGTAGATGGTGCTTTACTTGAAGATTATGTAAAATTAGATTTCCTAGAAGGAAGCGGTGCCTTTGATTTAGAAGGACAATTGCTTTCTACAGAAAAATCTGCATATACATATGAAAATGGATTGTATACAGTTTTATTAACAGGAACTGATGGATATACATATAAATTATATTTTACACTGAAGAATCATTCATCATTCAATATGTATGCTTATCAAATTCAAGCACTAACTAGGGTAGAAACTATCACTGATGGTGACTATCAATTGACAGTTGAACGTGTGATTGTATCAGATAACAGAAACTATTCTGCAGGTTCATTGTATGCGATTGATTTAATGAAGGGCGAAGAGAAGATTGAATATTCTGAAGTATTTACAATTGAGAATGTATGTTATTATGTTGTTAGAACAACAGAAGAAGAAAAGATAACATCAACTAAGTATTATAAATTGAATTTAGTTTCTAAAGAAGGTTCAACACTTGAAGAAGAACAAGAAGTAGTTCAGCCTTATGAAAGTTTACAAGTGGAAGAATTATCTGCTACTACCTATTATGATAGTGAAAATAAAAATTATTTTGATGTGGTTGATAATCAAATTATGTTGATTTGTTTGAATAATGGCAAGTATGTAGTAAGAGAATGTACATACGCAGAAGAAACAAAGACATATACGATAGTTTTATCCGCAGAAACGAAATATACTATTACCATCGATGAAAATGGTGTAGCGACAATTACAAAAGTAGAAGTAGAAACTGAGTAATATTTTTATCATTACTAGTATAAATAAAACAAAGCATAGATTTGCAATATGTAAATCTATGCTTTTTTATACATATTCAATTGATTGTAATTACTAATTTCTTAAATGGGTATAATAAAAGTAGAAAAGAGAAGAAAAGAAAATGAGATTTAGAACATCATTTTTATTGAATTCGTTGCTCAAATTGAAATAAAAATGTTATAATAATGCTAAGATACAATGACGAACCAAAAGGAGCATAAGGAGGTTATATGTCTTATCGAAATCAATTATTTAGGTATAAGAAATTATATGATATAGATCAAACCAACACCCTATTTTTCAAGGCAATACGGGAGTGTTGTGAATATCATTATAAGCACTGTAAGGCATATAGGCAATTATTAGATGATTTAGGGTTTCATCCAAGCGCTTTGAAAAACTATCAAGATATTGAACAAATTCCTTTTATTCCTACACTATATTTTAAGCATCATCGTATGTTTTCTATGCCAAATCGAAAAATGGTTATTCGGGCTACTTCTAGTGGGACTAGTGGTCAAAAATCATTACTTGGATTCAACCTAGCTAGTTTAAAGCGTGCACTTCAAATGGCGATTCGAGTAGGAAAATATCATCACTTATTACAAATTAAGCCCGTTCACTATATTATTTTTGGTTATGAACCTAATAAACATAATCAAACCGTTATTTCTAAATCAGCGTATGCATCTACCTATTATGCACCAAGTTTGAGTAGGATTTATGCATTGACATATCGGAACGGGGAATATCATTTGGATTTAGAGCGATTAAAACAAGCTTTCATCCAATATAGTAAAGGGAAATGCCCTATTCGAACCATTGGATTTCCAGCTTACACCTATTTTTTACTCAAGCAAATGAAAGAAGAAGGCATTCGATTGAAAATGCCAAAAGGTTCTTTGGTGACCGTTGGTGGAGGATGGAAACAATTTTATGCGGAAAAGGTTGAAAAACAAGACTTTTATCAATTGGTGAATGAAGTTTTGGGCATTGATGACCAACATATAGTAGAATATTTTAGTGCAGTTGAACATCCTATTCTATATACAGATTGCAAGCATCACCATTTTCATATACCCATTTATAGTCGGGTGATTATTAGAGATGTAGATACATTAGCGCCTCTAGGTAATGATCAAATCGGATTAATTCAGTTTCTTACGCCTATGGTAGACAGTGTACCCCTAGTCAGTGTAATGACAGATGATTTGGGAAGATTACATACAGATCCATGTGGATGTGGTATTGAGTCTCCTTGGCTTGAGATTATTGGAAGAGTAGGAGTGAAAGATATTGTAACATGTGCTGCAGGAGCGGCTGAACTTTTGAAAGACAGGTGATGAGATGATATTATATCATGGCGAAATATTAGAAAATAAAGAGCAAGAAAGAATTTTAAATCATTTAGAAGAAGATTGTCTTTATACCCTTTGTCAATTGAACACGCCACAAATCCATGAAGTAATACATGCTTGTGATGTGCTATATCAAAGGGTTATTCATCATGAATTTGATGATTTGATATTGCCTATTTTGAAAAGTACCAATGTACCCTATGAGCGTTTTTTAGATATGGCCAAGTTATTTTCAGAAGAGGAATTGATTTATAAGTGCAAAGTAGAATGGGGAGAAGATTATGCACATATGCAGAAACTAAAAAATGGGACAACTCGTTTACGCAAGCCCCTTGGAATTTTGTTTCATATTGCGGCAGGGAATGTAGATGTTCTTCCTGCGTTCAGTGTTATAGAAGGGTTATTAGCAGGCAATATCAATATTTTGAAATTACCTAGTGGTGATAGTGGCTTATCCGTTCATTTATTAGCTCAACTCGTTCAGGTAGAGCCGACATTAAAAGATTACATTTATGTATTTGATGTGCCTTCTACTGAAGTACAAACGCTCAAAAAATTTGCGGATATAGCTGATGGCATTGTGGTGTGGGGAGGAGATTTGGCAGTAAAAGCAGCGTATCAAATGGCTAGTGTCACAACCAAAGTCATTCCTTGGGGGCATAAGTTATCGTTTGCATATGCTACACTAGATGCAACAGATGCTCAATTGGAAGCCTTAGCACATCATATTTGTTATACCAATCAAATTCTTTGTTCTTCTTGCCAGGGCATTTTTGTAGACACAGAAGACAATCATTTATTGACTGAATTTGGATATCGCTTTTTTCAAATTCTAAAAAAAGTCAATCAAGAAGTAGGAAAAGCTGATATGGGGATGCGTGGTAAAAATACAATTCAGTTATACACGGATCAATTAGAACATCCAAACCGAAAAATATGGTGTGAAGATGGCGTAAGTGTTACTCTTTTGGAAGATCAAGAATTAACGCTTTCGTACTTATTTCGGAATGTTTGGATCAAACCTCTTCCCCATCAGCAGCTGATTTTAAAACTAAAAAAGTATAAAAGCCATTTACAAACATGTGGACTGCTTTGTAGTGATGCTCAAAAAGAGGAATTAGCAAAAGTTATATATGCATCGGGTGTTGTGCGAATTACAAGTGCGGATATGTCGCGAATTGTCTCAGGTGAAGCACATGATGGTGTATATCCACTAAGAGAATATAGCAGAATAGTGGAAATAGATGAAACAATGAAGGAGTAACTGGAGGAAAAAAATGAGTATAATAGATGCATTTGACCAAGAAAGAAGAGCCATTATCAATTTAGAAGACGTGTATGATAAAAGTAATCAAATATTAGATGTTTGTATTATCAATTTCTCGTATAAGATTATGGATGCGCTAATAGAGGATGGATTACTCGAATTGATAGATGATACGACAATCAAAAGTGTTTCTTGTAAATATCCTATATATGTGTATAAAAATACGCACATTGGTGTTGTAAAAACAACAGTGGGTGCACCCATAACAGCCGCTTTAATTGAAGAGATTGGATATGTTTTTTCTTGCAAGCAATTTGTTCTTTTTGGTAGTTGTGGAGGATTGGATAAAACTATTCCTTCTAATCACTTGATTGTACCAACAGATGCCTATCGTGATGAAGGAATGAGTTATCATTATATGGAAGCTAGTGATTATATAAAGATTTCAAATTATCCAGTTGTAGCTCAAATACTTTGTGATTTAAATATTGCCTATGTAACAGGAAAAACTTGGACTACGGATGCTTTTTATCGCGAAACCCTTCATCATTTTGAAAAAAGAAGAAGTGAGGGATGTATCGCAGTAGAGATGGAAGTGAGTGCTTGCCAGGCAGTTGCTAATTTTAGGGGGTATGAATTATATAATTTTTTATACCGAGCAGATAACTTAGATAGTGAGAACTGGGATAGAGGAATCTTATCATTAATTTCAATTGATGAAAGATTAAAACACTTCTTTATTGCCTTAGAAATTGCCAAAAGAGTAAGTCATACTTCAAAAAATAGTGATATATGATGAGGATTGAATTTGGATTTTCGTATGTTGGTTTGTCTATTGTCTTATTGTTATTGATCCCTAATATGATTGGAAGTAATCATCTTCCCCAAGGCTATACAACATATGTCAAGCAAGAGAAAATCGGTTTGCGAATGTGGGAACGACTAGGAGAAGTGGGTATCATTGGTTTATTACTCAGTTCTCGAAACTTTAACATACAAGACATATCCATCAAAATCATTCTATTGGTTTTAGCCTATGTGTTTATGGCTTGTTATGAGATTTGTTGGATCAGATATTTTAAAAGTAAACGAACGATGATTGACTTTTATCATTCCTTTTTAAAAATCCCCATTCCTCTTGCGGTATTACCTATATGCGCCTTTGTTATGCTTGGATTATATGGCAATCATATATACTTTCTTGCAGTTACAATCGGTTTTGGCATAGGGCATATGGGCATTCATATTAGACATTATCAACAAGTCAAGGAGAATATAAAATGAGAGATGTAGAAAAAACAATTGGCAATATGATTGACCATCAAAGTACTTGCTATATAAGTTCAATTGATGAAGATGGTTTTCCAAATACTAAAGCGATGTTCCAACCTAGAAAAAGAAATGGCATACGTGAATTTTACTTTACGACCAATACCTCATCACAAAAAGTAAAATGTTTTAGAGAAAATCCTAAAGCCTGCATTTATTTTTGTGATAAACGTTTTTATCGCGGTGTAATGTTAAAAGGTAATATAGAAGTATTGGAGAATCAGGAAACCAAAGATATGATATGGCAAGATAAAGATATTCTATATTATAAGGAAGGAAAAAATGATTCCGATTATTGTATATTGCGTTTTACTACAATATCACTTCGTTATTATAGTGGATTAAAATCAGAGGATGTAGATATCTTAAAAAAAGACTGATTACAAGGGATGTAATCAGTCTTTTTATCTATATTACAACTGGTAAAAGCGTTGTAGTAGATAGGTTTTCATTTGTTGGTCGGATATGACTTGGATTTCCGCAATAATTCGGTTGATATCATGAGATTCTAAAGCTCGGATTAAGTAATCATAGGTAATGTTGTTCACAATGGTATAATAATTTTCAATCATATCTAGCGTATCTTCTATATAGGCATTTTCAATTTCTTCTTGTGTATTTCTAGCACTGACATATTGATAGTGGTGATTATTGCTGAGGAGTTTAACTAAAGTAGTATCGCGGTAATAGTAATATGATGAAAATAATAAGTATCCGCCATAATCATCCATCAATTTTATTTCCTGTAAATCTATGTAAGTATTTTCTTTAGTTAGTTTAGCACCAATTCCGATTCGAATAGAAGTATCTAATCCTTGATTATAAATGGTATTTATCGAATTTTTAAAGTCTGATACGCTACTCGTATAAACCATAGGTTCAATTTCATCAACCCATCCTTGTTGTATCCAAGTTTTATAGTCTTGTAGATGGCTTTGTTTAGCATAGTTAGCATCAGAAAGCACGGCAGCACTGATTTTGATATCAGGTTGAATCAGGCGAATAAAAGCGGATAGTCTTTCTACGAATTGATTCAGTTGCGTCATTTTAAAATCCAACCAATTTTTTCGGACTGTTTTAGAATTAACAATATGCGTTCTCAAGTCCCCTTCTAAATGATACATATTCATAAATTTGTCCATAGCGTATGGAGTATACCCATGATCTTCAATCGTTACATGATTTGGGATTACTTCTACATCTAAATAATGGTAAAGATTATTTGCAGGATAGCGAATGATATCATATTCAACGCCATCAAAATCATATTTTGTGAGTAATTCACCATACCAGCCAACCAATAATTCTTGAACCTCTGGACTACAGATATCATAGTAATAGACCTCATAAGAAGATGATTTACTTCTTTGTCCTTGATAGTTGATTTGATAATATTCATCGTGTGGTTCTTTTAAAGTGGTGACATGAGCAAAGAAGGTTTGTGTATAAGCAGTAACAAAAATTCCTAACTTATGTGCTTCACTAATAAAACATTCCAAATAATCATGACCGTATTCACCATAATCATAATGTTGAAGGGCTTCATAGGTTTGATAATACTCAGATTCATATACCATATAACCGGTACCCACTTCTAAGAATGGAGTAAGCAAGATTTCATTGATACCCATTTGTTTGAAATGGGTTAATGTTTTAACAATTCCTTCTTTAGTGGTATCATCGTAGTAATATACGCCTTGGAACCGAAGAAATGGATAATACCAAATGCCCCTTGTTTGATCAATCTGGTTATCTATCAATTGACTATAAATGATATTGATATAATCTTGAATCAAATTATAATTACAATAAAATCGTTGTAAATTGCCAAAACAAGTCATATCATAGGAAGTTTCTTCAATTAGTTTATCTATGGTGTGTAGCAATGTGTTAATATACTGGTAATCATGAGGAATCTTATGTTCTAATTCTACATTGAGTTCATCTATAATACTATTTCGTAAACGGGTATAAGTAAATAAATAGTGGTATTGTTGATTCCTCCAAATCTCTAGTTTTCCATTTTGGATAACAATACGATCATGAATTTCAATATTTTCTTGAATAAAATCGGCTCCAGCTGTATGACCACTTAGAATGAAACCACCATCTGGTAAATCCACAAGATTATTTTTATCTATAACGTATCCATCAGCATCAACGGCCACCTCAAATCCCCATTGATTACGGGTTTGATAGTGACTTGCATCATAATGGACGATTGTATTTTCATTACGAAAACCACCATAATACAATTTGTCATTGTAAGTGGTATATAATAGATAATCTTCCACTGGTCCTTTTTCTAAAGTTATCTCCTTTTTTTCGTAGTGGCTAACATTGATTGGGGAATACATATGTTGGTGTGCATACATATCAATCTCTTCTTGAGGAGATAGCATTTGAGTTAATTCTTGAATCAGTTCATTTTTCATAGCCTCATCATAGGTTTGATTGATTTGTTCTAAACGAGGAATCATTGTATTTAGGATAGAAACTTTTTGATTGTATTCTTTTAGAGCGGTGACATTTTCAATTTCAGCCAATACCTCATAAAAACGTGTATATAAGGTGTTGTATTTGGCTATTATCTCATCGCGATATACAAATATTTTCTCACCATCATATAGGACGAAATCTCCAATTTGGATTTGTTGGAGTTCACTAACTCTTAATCCTGTAACAGATAAAATCATTCCCTTTTTGGGCATTTTTACATTTACAGCAGTATCTTCTACTTGTCCATATTGATTGATAGCTACTTCCCATCCAGTTTCGTCTGTTTGGTAGGGACATTCCCATCTATATACAGCAATAATCCCATTTCTTCTAACTACATTTTGTCCTGTATTTTCTAGTTGAAATAAAGATGCATCAGCAACTAGTGCTTGTGTTGTTTTTAAACGATAATCACTATGTTCCATGATTTCAATTGCCTCATTTTTTTCTACCACAAAAATAACTGCTTTACTTTGATATCCTTTATACGAAATGGTTAAAATTTGTTTTCCAATTTGGGAAGGGTCGTATCCATCAATGGTAAAGTCCTCTATACGATGGTCTCTATTATTGGTCAAATAGACCCACAAGTGACGATTGATATCTGTTTTTCCTTCTAATATTTCGTTATCGACGACATGAACAATGAGTTTTATTGTTTTATTTTGTTTTGTACATCCATATAAGCAAATGGATAGCGTAAAGAGTAAAAATAGAATATAAATTTTTCGTAACATAGATCGTTCCTTTCTCATATTATCTCATTTATATTATAACAAATAGTTCCCTTTTTTTCAATAGAAGTTCCTTTTTATATCATATACCAATTGTACCCAGAAAAAAATCATTCTTTTTTTATATCCAAAAAAAGATAAAAATCAAATGAATATTAGGAAAAATTCGGTTACAAACATTAATGATGAAATATTTTAAATATAAATTATAAATGTAACAATCCATTGGTTTAAAAAAGGATTTTGCATCAAAACTCGTTTTCTTTGATAAATTGAGTTTATTTTGTTATAATACAAAGTATATTGGCAAGTAAGGAGTGTATATGAAAACAATAGTCATTTTTGGTAGTATGAAAGAAGAAAGGATATCGCAAATAAAACGGCTCTTTTCCAATCATTCTACCCAAATTTTACACATTGAAAAAGGACTCACTTTAGAAAATTATCAAAAAATAATAGAGTCAACCACACTGGTTTTTATTATTCAAAATGATTCAAAAAAATATATTCAACAGTATTTGGATTATGTACAAAAGATGCATGAATATCATAAGAAAAATACAAAAATAGGTGAAGTATATGTAGATATACCCAAAAAGTGGATTGTTGGACCTTATCATTGTGAAACATTTTTACTAGAGACATTCCTAACGCAAGGAAAGGACAAACCCCAGGTACTTCATATAGAATATCAAAAATGGCAAAAATATGGCTTTGAACCAGAAGATAAGGCTTATTTTCATCTTATGGACGCATTTATAAATGATAGTTACCAAGTAGAAACAAGTGCAATGGCAATTGTAAAGTATAAAGATGAAATACTGGCTACTGTAGAAGAAATTTATGGTAAACTTGTATGTGCACTACCTAAAGGACATATAGAACAAGATGAAACAATCGTGGATGCGGCAATCCGAGAATGCTTAGAAGAAACAGGTATCCAGTTAGATACGAAGCAAGTCATCAAACAACTCGATGCATTTTCAATTACGTTTATTAATCATCATCTTCAATTGGTTCAAAAATGGATTTATCCAGTTTGTTTTGAAATTAATCAAAAGCCATCAACTCATCCTACTGAAACAAGAATCCAGCAAGTGGCTTTTATGAAAATAGGTGATTTTTTACAACAATGCCCATATGAAAATATTCGTATGTTGATCCAAAATATATAAAAAGAAGGAGAAGGTGTAGATGCAAAAAGAATTATCAGAAATGACGCTAGAAGAATTGTGGCAATTGTTTCCTATTGTGCTTGTGGAGCATCAAACAGAATGGAAAGATTGGTATCAAGAAGAAGCGGAAATCTTAAAAGAGATTTTACCCCAAGAATCTATATTCGCTATTTACCATATTGGTAGTACTGCTATTGCAACCATTATGGCAAAACCCATTGTGGATATTTTAGTAGAACTGACGGATAGTTATCCTTTAACCATTATAAAAGACATTCTGATTGCTAGGGGCTACCTTTGTATGAGTGAAAGTGAAATCCGAGTGTCGTTAAATAAAGGATATACCAAGGATGGCTACGCAAAAAAAGTGTTTCACATACATCTAAGAAAAAAAGGGGACATTGATGAGGTCTATTTTCGGGATTATCTGTTATCACATATAGATATAGCCAAAGCGTATGAAGTGTTAAAACTTGCTTTAGGGCAACAATATTCCCATCACCGAGATCATTATACAGAAGGAAAAACAGCTTTTGTGAAATATATTACAAGCCTTGCAAAGAATGCAAACTCCAAATAAAAATGATATTAAACACTCTAGTTTGAAAAAAGTAGTTATATGTATATCATGAACATTCAAGGAATAGAAAGGAAAAAGAACTTATGGATACCACCATTTTTTTCAATTATCATCTTAAAAAATATCCAGCCATGCAACGAGAAGATAAAATTAAATTAATCTATCAAGGTATACTTGGACCACGTCATCTCTATTCTATTCCTGATCCGATGTATGTCAAAATAAGCATTCAAGAAGAAGCGTCTAAGCAAATCAATGCATATGAAACCTTATATGAATGGCTAAGTCCCCAATATCTTCGTATTCATTTGAGACCCTATCTTCAAGCAGGGCTAGATATCACCTATCTCATAGAGCACTTTCTGTCTTCATCGCAAGAAAACAGGCCTATATCTGTTTATCACCAAGCATTAGCATTGTATATGGAAAAAATACAGCCCATTTGGTATGAAGAAAGTCCCCACCACTCCACCATCTATCATAGTGCTTATCATCCATGTTATAGGGTGGTTCATCGGGATATATTGACTTTTGAAATGCGTTTGATTCAACTTCAAGACTTTCTTCGGCACCAGCGCCCCCAAAGTATCATTGCTTTAGAGGGACGTTGTGCATCAGGAAAGACAACGTTATGTCAAGCACTAGAAAATACATATACAGTTTTGCATATGGATGACTTCTTTTTACCAATCATAAGAAAAACAAAAGAAAGATTAAATGAAGTAGGCGGTAATATAGATTATGAACTTGTTCTAGAAAGTCTGCTTCAAATAAAAAAAGCATATCAGAACCATCAAAAGAAAGTGACATTAAAGACTTTTTGTTGTACTACGCAAACCTATCATAATAGAGAAATTGAACTCAAAGATTGTGTCATAGTGGAGGGAGTATATGCATTTCATCCTTATTTTAGGGCACAGTTTGATCACTTCATATATATAGAAATAGATCAAGACACGCAATTCATGAGAATTAAACGACGCAAACGGGCATTGGATTATTTCAATGTATGGATGCCACTAGAAGAAATATATTATAAACATATAGATGTATATGCTATTTCAGATATCATTATTTAGAAAGGAGGAAGACTATGCATGAAGTGAGTGCCCAATCAATTGTATCCTCACAACTTGTAATGAATATTTATAGAGGATGTAGACATGGGTGTATTTATTGTGACTCTAGAAGCAAGTGTTATCAAATGGAACATGATTTTGAAGATGTAGAAGTAAAGGTCAATGCGCCAGTTTTATTAGAACAGACGCTTCAAAGAAGGAAAAAACGAGCTATGATTAGTATGGGATCGATGACAGATCCATATCAGCCTATTGAAAAACTATATCAATTGACAAGAAAATGTTTACAAGTCATTGAAAAATACGGCTTTGGTGTGACATTAATTACCAAGTCAGATTTGATTTTAAGAGATTTGCCTATTTTGGAGCGTATTCACCAAAAGGCAAAATGTGTAGTACAAATAACGCTTACGACTATGGATGAAAATTTGGTCAAAAAAATAGAACCTTATGCTCCTACTACCAAAAGAAGAATTGAAGTGTTGCAATTGCTTAAAGAACACCATATTCCTACTGTTGTATGGTTATCCCCTTTTTTGCCTTATATCAACGATACAAAAGAAAATTTTCTTGCCTTATTACAAGCATGCCTAGAAGCTGGGGTAAAAGGAATTCTTTGTTTTGGAATAGGTCTTACCCTAAGAGAGGGAAATAGAGAATATTTTTATCAAAAATTAGATGAACTTTTTCCAGATTTAACTGAAAAATACATTCGAATGTATCACAATCGCTATGAGGTACGTAGTGAGCATCATCAAGAATATATGGTAATATTAGAAGAATTTTGTAAAGAACATGGCATTTTATACCAAATGAAAGATGTCTTTGCCTATTTAAAATATTTTGACCCAACCGGTGAACAATTAAAGTTATTTGAATAATGTATTTCAGTTGTGAAAGAAAATCCTTTTTGTAATAAGAAGGATTTTTTTACACAAAATCAATCAAATATTTAGATGTTGTTATACGTAAGACTTGAAAAAATGGAAAAAATAGTATATAATAAGCAAGATATGAAGAGGAAAAAACTATGAAAAATTTAAAAATTGTTTTGAAAGGAACAGTAATTGGGTTTGCTAGTGTTGCCATACCAGGTCTTAGTGCGAGTACTGTTGCGATTATCCTTTGCTTATATTACAAACTGATTGATGCCATTAGTGCTATACTGAAAGACTTCAAAACAAGTATTCATTTCTTGTTTTTTCTATTAATCGGTTTTGGAATAGGTTCTCTAATTGGTGCCAATTTGGTTAGCATTATGTATGAGAAATATCCACTTCCATTTGTTTTTGTAGTATTGGGATTTATTGTAGGCTCTCTTCCTAAAATGTTACGTGATTTGAGACCGCATATTCGAAAATTATCCAATTGGCTTGTTGTATTTGTCATTTGGGCCATTTTGCTTGGCTTTTCTTTTGCTGTCATTAAAGGTGAAGAAGTTACATTGGGCATAGGTATGCCATTTATAGATTATGTTTTATTGGCCATTGTTGGTTTTATTACCGCGGCAACACTCGTTGTGCCAGGTATGGATTTTGCGATAGTCTTACTCAATTTAGGGTATTACAATGCGATTATGATGCTACTCAATATATGGCAAGGTAGTAGTATTGGAGGAAATCTACTGATTCTATCTGTCTATCTAGTTAGTTACGGAATAGGAGCTTTCTTTTATTCTAAATTGATCAAAAAAGTGATTGAAAAGCATGAAGTAAAGATGCAATTTGCTAGTTTTGCCTTTGTTGCCATTAGTCCCATTTTAATCATTAAGCAATGCATCATCAATAATGATTATTTTGATGCAGGATTCACTTTTGGTTCACAATGGATTATTGCAATTTTGCTTTTCTTTGTTTCAATGTTAGTGATGATGTTAATTTATCACTTAAATGATCCTCATGATACACGAATCGAAGCGATGAAAAAAAGAAATTTATTGCGCTTTTTCTTTACGATTGGTATACAAATTCCAGCTGCTATTTATTACTTATTGAAAATGAAAAAAATGTTAAAAAAAGGCACGACTCCTTTTGAAGAACGATACAATCATTGCATCCAGTTAATGGGTAGAGTGAATAAAGGTGGTTTTATTTACCCTCAATATTTTGGTAGAGAACATTTGATTGATGCGCCTACTTTATACATTCCCAATCATCAAGGTAGGTATGATGGCATAGCTGTGTTTACCGCATTATATGATCATCCTTGTAGTTTAGTAGCAGATAAAAGTCGAATCAATAATCCATATTACAGTACTTTTTTTCAATTGATAGAAGGAGTATATGTAGATCGAACCAATATGCGCAAGCAAGTTACCTTTATCAAGGAGATGGGAGAAAGACTTGCTGAAGGTAGAAGTTTTATTGCCTTTATTGAAGGAAAACATTCCGATAATCAAAATGAATTACAAGAATTTCAAACAGGTATTTTACGGGCTGCTTATCAAAGCCATTGCGCAATTCAACCCATTGTATTATGGGATTCGTGGAAAGTATTTTCTATCTCTTCACTCAAAAAAATTAAACCAGAGGTTCATATTTTAGAGCCCATTTATTATGACGAATATAAAGATTTGAATAAAAATGAACTTGCTGATTTGATTAAGTCAAGAATGCAGGCCAAACTAGATGAAATTCGCGCTACAAAAACAGCACAAAATGCAGCAAAAGAAAGGAAAAAAGAAACACAATGAATTATATACTATACAATTCTTTATCGAACAATCAAATTGAACCAGAATATATTCAACAAACTCGCAAAGAAAATAGTGAGCAAAACATCATTCAAGATGTTGTAGGATTAGATTACATAGCATTTTTTAATCAATTAAAAGAAGAAGATAGTGTAACTTTAGTTGGTGGGGATGGCACCATTCATTATTTGATCAATGCACTAGGTGACTATTCTTTGAAGAATAATATTTACTTAGTGCCTGCGGGAAGTGGAAATGATTTTTTTCATGATGTAGTAAAAGATGAAAATCAAAAACAAGTCCTATTAAATCCATATTTGAGCAATCTTCCTATTGTAGAAGTAGCAGGCATGACCAAACGTTTTATCAATGGAATTGGATTTGGTATTGATGGGTATTGTTGTGAAGTAGGGGATGAATTCAAAAAAAAATCCAATAAACCCGTTAATTATACTGCTATTGCTATTAAAGGATTATTATTCCATTTTAAACCTGTAAAGGCTAAAATTACAGTGGATGGGGTAAGTGAATCGTTTGAGCATGTATGGCTTGCGCCAACAATGAAAGGACGTTATTATGGGGGTGGTATGATGATTGCTCCAAACCAAGATCGAACCAACCCAGAAACAGTAACGACAGTAGTATATAAAAGTAAGAGTAAACTAAAAGCATTAATGGTGTTTCCTTCTATATTCAAAGGGGAACATATTCAAAAAGAAAAGATGGTAAAAATCTTTAGGGGGAAAGAAATTCTAGTAGAATTTGATCGTCCAACAGCCTTACAAATTGATGGCGAGACGGTTAAAAATGTAACATCTTATACTGTGCGGATTTGATATGATTAAGCTTATTTCAGTAGTGATTGCTATGATAGTAGCGAGTATTGGTTGTCATTTTGTACCGACCACTCAGTCATTTATGACTATCTTAGTATGGCTTGGATTATGTATGGCAGCGATATTGGTACAAGTGATTTTATTTTTTCTAGTTGCCTTCATTGTGGGTATACCCATTCGAAGAAAAAAGGAAACTTTGCATTACAATTCGTTTTACCGGTGGGTGATGTATTGGTATACTCGTTGTTGTCTTTCCGTATTTAATGTTAAAATTGTTGCAAAAGGATTAGAAAAATTACCACAAGATGGCCCTTTTGTCATTGTTTCAAATCATTTGTCTAATGTAGACTCGATGGTAATGGATGTTTTGTTAAAAGATTTTCCTTTGGTATTTGTGACCAAAGAATCCCTTTTTCATATTCCCTTTTTTGGTAAAATTATTCATGGAATTGGATATTTGAAATTAGAAAGAGGAAACCTGCGAAAAGAAGTTGTAACGATTAAAAAAGGAATTTCTTTTTTAAATCAAGGTGAATGCTCTATAGGTGTGTATCCAGAAGGAACTAGAAACTTTACCAGTGAGATTTTGCTTCCGTTTAAACCAGGATGCTTTCATCTAGCAACCAAAACTCAAAAACCTATTGTAGTTTGTGTAACAACGGGTACTGAACAAATCAAATATCACCCCATATTAAAAAAACATAAGGTCACTTTTCAAGTCATAGATGTTATTGAAGCGAAGGAATATCAAGGTTTGACAACAAGAGAAATTGGGGAAAAGATTAGTCAAATGATGATAGAAGAACTGGGTAAATATGAAAGAAAGAATGCAACTCAATAATGCATTCTTTTTATTGTAATAAAGCATAGATAAAACAATAGGCTATTACTTGCCAAAAAAGAAGAAGTAATGTATAATGTATAAATATCACTAAAGGAAGAAAAGTATGAAGAAATTTATCGGCAATCAAGCATTTTATAAGTATTTACTCGCTATTGCGATTCCCATTGTATTACAACAATTTATTACTCAATTTGTGGGATTATTAGATAATCTAATGGTAGGACAAGTTGGGACAAGTGAAATGACAGGCGTATCCATTGCCAATCAGTTATTATTTGTATTTAATTTGGCTGTTTTCGGAAGTTTGTCAGGAGCATCCATTTTTGCAAGTCAATATTTTGGTTCAAAATCAAAAGAAGGCTATTTAGAAACATTTCGGTTTAAGCTATTTGTAGGATGTATCATCTTCATTTTCTCAACCATTTTATTTTTATGTCTTCATCACAACTTGATTGATTTTTTTATTCATAGTAGGGAAGGAGAAACAACCGATCCCATAGTTGTTTTACAAAGTGGGAAAACATATTTATTGATTATGACTATAGGAAATCTCCCTTTTGTTATCAAAGAGATATATGCGACTTCACTAAGAGAAATGAAAGAGACAGTTGTTCCTATGATTAGTGGTATTATAGCCATTTGTATTAATCTCTTCCTCAATTATTTGCTCATTTTTGGAAAGTGGGGTTGTCCGAGATTAGGAATCACAGGGGCAGCCATTGCCACAATTGTTAGCCGGTTTGTAGAAATGTGTATTGTGGTAATTTATACACATCTTAATATGAAAAGATTCCACTTCTTAAAAGGGGCTTATCAGGGGATTGTCAAAAAAGAGTCTATTCGAAAATTTTCCCCACAAACCTTATTATTACTATCCAACGAAATATTGTGGTCATTAGGTCTAACTTTGATGCTTAGTTGTTATGGATATAGAGGATTGGATAATGTTAGTGCGTTCAATATTTGCAATGTAGCCACCAATGTATTTTTAACTGTGGGTACTGCTATGGGAAATGCGACTTCCATTATTTTAGGATTCAAACTAGGGGCAAATGAATTAGAAGATGCTCATCAATCCAGTTATAAAATATTGGCATTTTGTGTTTTGGTCACTACCTTATTTGCTATACTGATGGCTATTACTAGTGGTATTTTACCAAGAATTTATCAAACAAGTGATGAAATCAAACATCTTGCGACAATTTTAATTTTGATTGGAGCCGTTACACTGCCTGTTCAAGCTTTTAACACCTGCTGCTATTTTACACTAAGAGCAGGGGGAAAAATTGTACTGACTTTATTTTTTGATGGATTTTATATATGGATAATCAAATTGCCACTTGCTTTTATCTTGGTGCACTATACAATGTTATCTATCCCACTGATTTATTTTATGATTATGGGTATAGATCTATTTAAATCAGTAGTTGGATATATTTTAGTAGATAAAGGTATTTGGTTGAAAAATATGACATAAAATAGAGAAAAGGAGAGATGATATATGTTGACGGATATTCAAATTGCTCAGTCAATTGAGCCTAAAAAAATAGATGAAATTGCGAAAACTGCTCAAATTGATTTGAAATACATTGAGCATTATGGCAATTATAAAGCGAAAGTAGATTTATCCTTATTAAAGGAAAATCAAAATCCGAATGGAAAATTAATCCTCGTTACAGCTATTACACCGACTTCCGCAGGTGAGGGGAAAACAACCACTACCATTGGTCTTGCTGACGGATTAAAGAGGATTGGTAAAAAGGTAATGGTAGCTCTACGTGAACCTTCACTTGGACCTGTATTTGGTATTAAAGGTGGGGCTGCAGGCGGAGGATATGCTCAAGTCATTCCTATGGAAGATATCAATCTACATTTTACTGGTGACTTTCATGCCATTGGTGCCGCAAATAATTTACTTGCAGCAATGCTAGATAATCATATATATCAAGGTAATGCATTAGGCATCGATCCTACTCAAATCACGTGGAGGCGTTGTGTGGATATGAATGATCGCCAACTGCGCTTTATCACTGATGGTCAGGGTGGAAAATTCAATGGAGTAGAAAGAGCAGATGGGTATGATATTACTGTTGCATCTGAAGTAATGGCCATTTTATGTTTAGCCACATCTATGACCGATTTAAAAATGCGACTAGGGCGAATTATTGTAGGCTACACATATGATCATCAGCCTGTTACGGCGCATGATTTAAAAGCAGAAGGAGCGATGGCTGCACTACTAAAAGATGCCTTAAAACCGAATTTGGTTCAAACATTAGAAGGAACGCCTGCTTTGGTACATGGAGGACCATTTGCTAATATTGCCCATGGTTGTAATTCGATTATGGCAACACGTATGGCACTCCAATTAGCAGATTATACGGTAACGGAAGCTGGTTTTGGAGCAGATTTAGGTGCAGAAAAATTTTTGGATATCAAATGTAGAGTTAGCAATCTTCGTCCTGATGCGGTAGTCATCGTTGCAACTGTTCGGGCATTAAAAATGCACGGAGGAATGCAAAAAGAAGAACTCGCAAAGGAAAATCTAGAAGCTCTTGAAAAGGGAATTCCTAATCTATTGCGTCACGTTTCGAATATTCAAAATGTATATCACTTACCATCTGTAGTGGCAATTAATCGTTTTCCAACGGATACCGATCAAGAAATAGACTTAATTATTCAAAAATGTAGGGCACTAGGTGTGAATGTGCGTTTATCCACTGTTTGGGCAGATGGTGGAAAAGGGGGCGTAGAACTAGCTGAAGAGGTTGTAGCATTGTGCGAAAAACCCAATGCTTTTACCTATAGCTATGAGGACCATTTATCCATTTATGAAAAAATTGAAGCCGTTGTTCAAAAGATATATGGGGGTAGTGGAATTAAAGTATTAAAATCGGCTCAAGCACAAATAGAACAATTAACAGCTTTAGGATTTGGTCATTTGCCTATTTGTATAGCCAAAACTCAATATAGTTTTTCAGATGATGCTAGTTTACTGGGTGCACCGAATGATTTCATCGTGACTATTCGCAATGTCAAAATCAGCGCAGGTGCAGGATTTATTGTAGTATTAACTGGAAAAATTATGACTATGCCAGGTTTACCTAAGGTACCAGCCGCAGAACAAATTGATGTCGATGAAGATGGTACCATTCATGGTTTATTTTAAAGGTAATTTTATTAAAATATAGGAAAAAATCGAAAAAAAATAAAAGCTTTTTCAATCTCAAAATCATCTAAACATCAGTTAGGATGAGACTGGAAAAGCTTTTTTCATATTCCTTTTATTGATTAAATTGATAATGAAGAATCTCTTGATGGTCGATTTCAATGAAATTCAGGTTACCATTTTCTAAAATGGATTGGAATGTCAACGTAGAATCTAAAGTAGTAAATAGTGCTTTGATAAAATGAGAATGAGTAACAACTAGGATACACTTTCCTTCATAAAGAGAGGCAATCTCAAGAATTTCTTTTTTGGCTCTGGCTTGAATAGTAGGTGTATCTTCCATTCCAACATATCCATCAACTAAAATTTTTTGATATACGGTTGGAGTGATTTCTAAGCCCTCGGCACTACCAAATTCTCTTTCAATCAATTGCTCTCGTTTGATGATAGGAGAATCAATTTGTAGCGTTCTTTGGATGATTTGGGCCGACTCATAAGCTCTAGATAAAGGGCTAGATAATAAAATATCCCACGTAATAGGATAACTACTCAGTCGTTTTGCGGTTTGTTCCAATTGCGCTCTTCCAGTATCATTTAAGGGTTGATCTAGTCTACCTTGAATCAAATGCGCTTGATTCCAATTGGTTTGACCATGCCGAATTAAACAAATGATTGTTTTCATTTTTACCTCCATACTATCTAAAAAAGGATTGTTTCTTCTATTCAAAGATGATGCACCTATTTTCACTATTATACCATAAAAAACATAAATGCTTAAATGATTTGAAAAAAAAAGAAGAATTTGATATACTAAATAGGTCTAATTTGTAGAAAAAATAGGGAAGGTATAGTTTATGAAGTTTAATTTTAAGAATCGTGTACGTAATTTTAAGTTTTCGGCAAATGAAATCTTTGTTCCATTGCATGAGGCCATCATGAACTCTATCCAATCTATTGAAGAAAAAGGAAATTTTGAAGAGGCCTTTATCCATATTCGCATTGAGCGGGATAGTTATCGAATTGCTGGGTTTACATCAGGTATCTTTGCGATTGAAATTGTGGATAATGGTATAGGATTCGTGGCGCATAACTATGAGTCTTTTTGTACGAGCGATTCCGATTATAAAGTAGAAATTGGGGGAAAGGGTGTAGGTAGAATCAATTGGTTAAAAGCATTTGAAATGGTTGAAGTAAATAGTGTGTATGAAGAAAATCATGCCTTGTATGAACGTCATTTCCGCTTTAACATAGAAGATGAAATTCATGATGAAACGATACATCGCGTAGATGAGCAAACACCTATTGGGACTAAAATAACCTTAATCAACTTAAAACAAGATTATAGAAGTGCCACTGAAATTTCTCTAAAAGAAATTGCCTTAAAAGTGATTGAACATTTTGCTACCTATTTTGTAATAGGTGCTATGCCCAAGATGATTATTGAAGATGAAATTGATCAAATCAATTTGAACGAATTTTTTGAAAAAGAAAAGTTTATTGAAACAAAAAATGAAATTGTTACATCCAACAATAAGGTATTTAACATTCGACATGTGTTTTTAAATGCGAGTTCAAATGCCAAACACAAAATATATATTTGTGCCCAAAACCGGGTTGTGTGTAGTTATGATGTGATGAACATAGAAGATTTACCAAGCACATTTTTAATTGATGATAAAAAGGCCATCTATCAGTGCTATGTTCATGGAGAATTTCTAGACAATGATGTGAATAGTGAAAGAACTTATTTTAGTAATATTATATTTGAACAAGAACAAGATAGTGAAAAACCACATTTTGAATTAGCTATTAATTTATATGAGGCTGTATATAATCAAATTCATACCTTTTTAATGGGTTATTTAGAACCGATGCGAGAAATTCGTGATAGTAGAATTAGTGAATATATTGAGCGATATTCACCACAATATAAGTATTTAGAAAAATATGCTAAAAAAGAGTTACAAAATATTTCTTATACTACCGCATCTAATCCAGATAAATTAGCAATCGAATTGGATAAATTAGGAAATAAATTTAATATTAAACACAAACATCAAATTGGTAAAACATTACAAGATGCAAGTGAGCAAGCCAAAGATAAATTATTGTCACTGGTAGGACCATTATCAGAAAATCTAAGAAGTGAGTTTGCTAATTTTGTATTCAATCGTCATGCAACAGTAGATATTTTTGAACGTATTTTAGCATTAGAGCCAACACTTGTGGATATTGTGCAACAATTTTTCTTGGTTCAAAACGATGTAACTTCAGATGAGACAAACCTTTGGTTAGTAGATGAACGCTTGAGTTATCGATTTGATTGTAAATATATTGATGAGCCTTCTTTTGTTTGTTATATTAATGAACTAGAATCCTCCGCAATCGCCATTTATTTTGTAGACCCAAAACAAATTCGTTTCCATCCATCAGATAATCCAGTTGCTTCTTTTCAAAAGCAATTAAAACAACTCGATATTGACAAAAAAACAAAATTGACTTCATATATCATTGTGAGTGATGCGTTTGGTTTGATATCAGAAGGTTGGCTTGAGAAGGATATGGTTGTTTTCACTTATCAAGATATGATTGAACGTGTGAAACGAAAAGAAGAACATTTTAAATAGAGTAAAATGTAGTGTCAACCAATTGCCTTGTAAAGGCAATTCCCAAATGAAAAATCAGTAGAATCAGGTGAAAATATGATAGAAAGATATGCAAGGAAACCATTACAAGTACTGTGGAGTGATGCTACTCGTTTTCAACATTTATTAGAAGTGGAATTAGCGAGTACAGAAGCATTTGCTCACTTAGGTGTTGTGCCAGTAGAAGATTATCTAACTATGAAAAAAAATGCAACATTTTCTTTAGAGCGCTTGTATGAACTAGAAAGTCTTACCCATCACGATGTCATTGCCTTTACAAAAGCAGTTCGTGAAAACTTAGGCGAAGAAGGTAAATGGTTGCATTATGGTTTAACCAGTACAGATGTAGTGGATACTGCACAAGGCCTCACACTGAAAAAGGTCAATGACATATTAGAAACAGATTTAGAACAATTTATGCATGTATTGACTCAAAAAGCCAAGCAGTATAAGTTTACGCCTTGTATGGGACGTACCCATGGTATGCACGCAGAAGTCACCTCGTTTGGCTTAAAATGGGCACTATGGTTAGATGAAATGAGACGTAATGTAGAAAGATTTCACCAAGCAAGAACACAAATAGAAGTAGGTAAAATCAGTGGGGCCGTAGGCAATTTTGCCAATACCCCCAAAGAAGTTGAAGAATATGTTTGTCAAAAACTTGGACTTGGATTTGCAAACATTTCCACACAAGTACTATCCCGAGATAGACACACGCAATACTTATATGCACTGGCTCAAATTGCATCAACAATTGAAAAAATAGCGACAGAGATTCGGCATTTATCCAGAAGTGAAGTCAAAGAAGTCGAAGAATATTTTGCTAAAGGTCAAAAAGGATCAAGTGCAATGCCTCACAAACGTAATCCAATTGCATCCGAGAATATGTGTGGAGTAGCAAGAGTTGTGATTGCCTATTTGCAAGTTGGATTTGAAAATAACATTTTATGGCATGAAAGGGATATCAGTCATTCTTCTGCGGAAAGAATTGTTTTAGCAGATGCAACCACTTTGGTAGATTACATGCTATGTAGGTATGCCAAAGTGCTAGAAAATCTAACTGTATTTGAAGACCAAATGTTACAAAATATTCAATTGACACAAGGGTCAGTATTTTCAGGCCGAGTGGTCAATGCATTAGTCGAAAAAGGGATGGACAGATATATAGCATATGATTTGGTTCAAGAACAAGCAATGATAGCTTTATCCACCCATCAGCCCTTGTTAACGTTATTGAAACATACACAAGCAGCTGATATGTTGCAACAAGATTTAGAGGCTTGCTTTGACCCAACATATTATTTAAGAGGAGTAAACTCAATTTATGAGCGTCTCGGATTGGAGTAGAAAATGAAAAAAGCAGTAGTAGTAGTAGGTACCCAATGGGGAGATGAAGGAAAAGGAAAAATTACCAATTATTTGAGTCAACAAGCCGATATGGTTGTTCGGTATCAAGGTGGGGATAATGCAGGACATTCTATTCAATTTGATGGTACAAAATATGCGTTACATGTGATTCCATCAGGTGTATTTCATGCACATATTCGAAATGTACTAGGAAATGGAGTTGTACTGAATCCAAAGACGTTTGTAGAAGAAGTAACGCACTTGAAACAACAAGGATTTGCTTGTGAAAATTTATATATTAGTGATCGTGCCCATGTTATTTTTGATTACCACAAAATAGTTGATGGGTTGCAAGAAGTGGCTTTAGGTGAACGTAAAATCGGTACAACTAAAAAAGGAATTGGACCTACATATACCGATAAAGTATCTCGGTCAGGTATTCGAGTAGGTGATTTTGTTAGTGATGATTTTGAGACGATGTATAAGACAGCACTGAGACAAAAAAATGCAGAAATCATTCGCCTTGGTGGTGAGCCTTTGGACATAGAAGAAAGTTATCAAGAATATCAGGCATTAGCAGATATCATTAGACCTTATGTAGTAGATACAGTGGTAATGCTAAATGAGGCTGTAAAGCAAAATCAAAAGATATTATTTGAAGGTGCACAAGGTGCATTATTGGATATCGATTTTGGAACATATCCGTATGTGACTTCTTCTAACCCATCAGGTGGTGGTGTTTGTGTAGGCAGTGGAATCGGTCCTACCGCCATTCAAGATGTTATAGGAATTGCCAAAGCTTATGCAACACGGGTAGGTAGTGGGGCTTTTCCAACTGAATTCGAAGACGACATTGCGAGAAAAATTCGAGAAACAGCTCACGAATATGGTACGACAACCAAGCGACCAAGAAGAATTGGTTGGTTAGATGCGGTGGTTCTTAAATATAGTACAATGATCAATGGGTTAACAGGCATTTCTCTAATGTTATTAGATGTTTTATCTGGAATTGAAACCCTAAAAATTTGTACAGCTTATGAATTAAATGGAAAGAAAGTAGAAAGCATTCCTTCTAGGATTTCTGATTTTGAAGCTTGTAAGCCCATCTATGAAACACTTCCTGGTTGGTGCGAGGATTTATCCAGCATCAAGACCTATGATGAATTACCAAAGAATGCAAAAGGGTATATTGATTTTATTGAAAAAATAACAGGTGTTCCAGTAGTAATGGTTTCGGTTGGACCAGATATCAATCAAACGATTATTCGACGAAAAGTTATGTAAGGAGAATCATCTATGGAAAAATATGATGTAATTTTAGTAGGCGCAGGTCCAGCGGGTATTTTTAGTGCCTATGAATTGATTCAAAAAGCCCCTCAGTTAAAAGTATTATTGATTGAAAAAGGGAATGATATTTATTCAAGAAAATGTCCTATTCTAGAGAAAAAACGCGATAAATGTCCAAAGACGAAAACGGGAACTTGTTACCCATCTTGTGCAATGACATCTGGTTTTGGTGGCTGTGGCGCTTATTCTGATGGCAAGTTTAATATTACAAGTGAGTTTGGCGGATGGATGACGGATTATTTAGATGAATCTGAAGTATTGGATTTAATTCGTTATGTAGATCAGATTAATTTGGAACATGGCGCACCAAGTACTCTAACTAATCCCTATACGAAAGAAGTATTTGATATTGAAAAAAAAGGAATGGCAAGAGGTTTAAAGTTACTCCGAAGTGAGGTTAGACATCTAGGAACAGAGATCAACCTACAAGTATTAAAGAATATTTATGAAGATATGAAACCCCATATGGATTTCCGATTTGCAACAGGTGTAGCTGATATTATTGTCAATGAGAATCGCATTGGAGGAGTCATCTTGGAAGATGGGGAAACCTTACTTGCTGATTATGTTGCGTTATGTGTTGGAAGAGCGGGTTCTGCTTGGCTTACAAAAGTACTATCTAAGCATAAAATTTCATTTACGAACAATAAGGTAGATGTGGGTGTACGTGTAGAAACCAATGACATTATTATGGAAGAAATCAATAAACACCTATATGAAGGAAAGTTTATTTTCAATACGAGTGTAGGAACAACCGTTCGAACATTTTGTTCAAACCCATCTGGACATGTTGTTATTGAAAATCATCATGGTGTAAAAGTATGTAATGGTCATGCCTTCAATGATATTCGTTTAGGGTCGAAAAATACCAATTTTGCTTTACTGGTTTCCCTTGAGTTTGATGAACCATGTAAGGATCCAAATGGATTTGCGGAAGAAATATCTAGACTAGCTAATCAATTATCAAATGGTGGTGTTATTGTTCAAAAATATGGTGATATTAAAATGGGAAGAAGAAGCACCAAGAAAAGATTAGATGAAGGATTCGTCAAACCAACATTAAAAGAAGCAATACCAGGTGATTTGGGGTTGGTTTTACCTTACAATGTCATGAAATCACTCATTGAGATGATTGAAGCATTAGACTATATTACCCCAGGTATTGCTAGCGATCATACTTTGTTTTATGGCGTTGAAGCAAAGTTTTACAGTGATCGCCCTGTTGTCAATTCACATTTTGAAACACATATTCAAAACTTATATGTCGGTGGAGATGGAGCAGGGATTACAAGAGGACTAGCCCAAGCAGGGGCGAATGGTGTTAAAATTGCAAGGAGTATCATAGAAAAGGAGATAAAATAGTATGAACATCAATGATAACATTGAAAAGATTTTAATTACAGAAGAAGCATTAGATGTAAGAATTAAGGAATTGGCAAAAGAAATTAGTAAAGATTATGTAGATAAAAAACCAGTCATGATTTGTTTATTAAAAGGAAGCGTATCTTATTTTGCGCATCTATGCGAACAAATGAATATTCCGCTAGAATATGAGTTTTTAAGGGCTTCAAGTTATCATGGTGCAACTACTACTGGTGAAGTAAAGTTGCTACATGTGCCAACGATTTCGTTAAAGAATCGTCATGTTGTCATTGTTGAAGATATTGTGGATACTGGTCTAACACTTACCGCAATCAAAAAGGTGATGTTAGATATGGAACCTGCTTCTTTGAGCATTACGACTCTTTTAGATAAACCAGCGAGAAGATTAGTGGAAAATATGACACCAGAATATATTGGGTTTGAAATTCCTGATGAATTCGTTGTTGGATTTGGATTAGACTATAATGAAGAGTATCGCAATTTACCTTATATTGGGGTATTGAAAAAAGAAGTATATCAAAATGAATAAATCGAAAACAAGACTTGGTCTATCAAGTCTTGTTTTTTATCATTATAAAATGATTCATCTTCTTTTTTTTTATTCCAAAATGTGTTATAATAAGTAAAATAAAAATAAATGAGGAGGAAAAACAATGAAAAAATTAGTATTTTGGTTATTTGGTCTTGCGTTTACTTGTACATATCTTACATCATGTGGACAAGTGATGCATATCCACCAATATGAAGAAAAGATTGCAGAGGCTACTTGTACGATAGATGGCACAATTACGAGAACTTGTACAGATTGTGGAAAAAGTGTCATACATCAAATTATGCCAGCGCTTGGTCATGATTGGGATGAATATAAAGTAGACCAAGAAGCTACTTGTACGACGGCTGGACAAAGACAACATACTTGTAAAAGATGTGATTATTTAGAAGTAGAGTCTATCCCTGCCTATGGACATGATTTTATGGTGAAGGAACTCCAACCTACTTGTACAAGGGCGGGCTATACGATTCATATATGCTCTACTTGTCATTTGATTGAAAAAAGTGATATGGTTCCTCCATTAGGGCATACTCCAGGCGATTGGGAAACGATGAAAGAAGCGACTTGTACAGTGGAAGGAATCAAAGTAATTTCCTGTCTCACTTGTCAAACTCCATTAGAAAGTCAAGCCATTCCCGCAACAGGCCATCTTTATTCTAGTGGATACAATTTTGATGAATTATATCATTGGCATAGACCAATTTGTTGTTATAGTGATTTAAAACAAAATATGGAACCACATCATATGGTAGATGGAGCTTGTACGACTTGTAGTTTTAGTTATTATCGGTTTAAATCCATTCAAGATGGTCATGCGTATGAAATTACTAAGGGAACAACAAGACCCAAAGGTCATTTGGATATCCCTGCTATGTATAATGGAAAACCTGTTGTAAGTATTGGACTCAATGCCTTTGGATCAAGTAAGGATTTAATATCTGTGACCATACCAGAAGGCATTACGCAAATTGGAACAGGCGCATTTGCGAATTGTACTTCGCTAAAGGAGATTTATCTACCAAATACAATTGAAACTATAGGAAAGAATGCATTTTATAAATGCGCTCAGCTAGAAATCATTACGCTTCCTTCATCATTGGCATTGATTCAGGAAGGAGCTTTTCGAGATAGCAAACAATTAAAACAAGTATATTATGAAGGAACACTAGAGTCTTGGTTTTCAGCTATTCAATTTTTAGATGAAAAAGCCAATCCACTATATTATGGAGCACAGCTATATATTCAAGGCAAAGCAGTAGATGAAACAAGCATTCCTACGACAATTACAAAAATTGGAGATTATCAATTTGCAGGAAACCAAACGCTAACTACATTTACGATTCCGGATCATATCACCAATATAGGGAAAGACGCCTTTTATCAGTGCAGTAATCTAAGTAAAATCACGCTTCCTAGTACTATCCAAGGGATAGATTCTAGTGCGTTTTATGGCTGTCCTCTAGATGAAGTCTATTATGAGGGGACAATTGGAGATTGGTGTAAGATTCAATTTGTTAGTCAATATTCGAATCCAATGATGGTAACGAATCATCTTTATATGCAGGGCAGAGAAGTCACTGAGATTGAAATTCCAAAAGAAGTGACCGAGATAGGGGCTTATCAATTTACGGGGTTTAAACATTTAACAAAAATGGTGATACCGAGTCAAGTGACTATCATTGGTCAAGGTGCATTTCAAGATTGTGATAATTTAACCAAATTGACACTTTCAAAATGCGTGCAAACGATTCAAAGTTCTGCCTTTTATAATTGTTCCGCATTAGATTCGCTTTTTTATGAGGGTACAATGACGGATTGGTGTCATATTGCTTTTGGGGGTAGATGGGCCAATCCAATGTACTATATCAATCATTTTTATATAGGAAATGAAGAAGTGTCACAAATAGAGATTCCAAGTGAGGTGACACATATAGGTGATTACCAGTTTAGTGGCTTTTGGAAACTTCAAGAGATTACCATTCCTGAACAAGTAGTGTCTATTGGATATGGGGCGTTCCGTGACTGTGATCGTTTAAAAACAATAAAAATGCCTCAACGGTTGAATTCTATTGGCGCTTTTGCTTTTCACAATTGCTATCAATTGACCGAAATAGTGATACCAGAAGGAATTGCTTGTTTGGATAGGTATACATTTTACAATTGTTATCGCTTATCGAAAGTTGATTTGCCAAGTACTTTAGTCTATATCGGTTCTAGTGCTTTTGGTAATTGTTCAGGATTAACTACACTTGTGATACCAGATACTGTCACAGAAATTCATTCTAGTGCATTTGAGTACTGTAGTGGACTAACATCCGTTTCATTACCTACTCAACTTAGTTATGTATCTTTTTGGATTTTTTATAATTGCACGAAACTTCAAACTGTCATATTACCTAAAGGGATAAAGGATATCAGTGGTTATGCATTTGATGGGTGTTCTATGCTAGATAGTATATCTTATAGTGGTACAATCGAGGAATGGAAACAAGTAAATTGTCCATACAACTGGAATTATCTTTCAAAAACCAAAAATATTAAAAAAATAGTGTGTCAAGATGGAGAAATTATATTAGACTAGAAATCTAAAAAAGAAAAAGGGAATTATCGAAAGATAATCCCTTTTTTTACCTGATGGGATGAAATAATAAAATTATCTATTTCATTCAATAATTCTACAAATTGTGATATAATAGTTTTACATCTTTTGTAAAGGAGGAATAGGAATGACAGCTGTTGCGAAATTGATTAAGGCCAAAACGATTTCTTTTTCTGAAGAAATATTATCTCATTATAAAGCATTGCATTTAACTGAGGTAGAAGCTATTATTTTAATTCATTTATATAGACAATTAGATGCCAATAATAACCTTCTTTTGATTGATCACTTGGTTGAAAAAATGACATTGGGTGAAGAAGAACTTTCTAATTTGGTGATTGGCTTAGTTCAAAAAGGATATATTGAACTAGTCGTAGAAGAAGAAGAAACATTTAAACTAGATGGCATATATGAAGCATTAGCAAAAGTATTAGATGAAGCAGAAGATTCAAATCACTATGAACGTCAAGATTTTTTAAGCCAAATTGTGCTCTACATTGAAACTACATATGCAAAAGTACTTACACCAGCTGATTTGATGATTATCCATCACTGGATAGATTTAGGATATACATTAGATGAAATTAAAAAAGCTGTTTTGGACAGTTTAAAGGCCAAAAAGATGCACTTAAAATATGCGGATGCTATTTTAGCCAATCGAAAAGCAAGTTCAAATCGACCTACTGTTGAATACGATGAAGATATTAAAAGAATGTTGGATGAAATGTATGTTAAAAGATGATGTAACAGTGATATTAGATGAAATAGAAAAGATTTTTCCCAATGCTTCTTGTGAATTGATTTATCATAATATGTATGAATTGATTGTTGCGGTGAGCCTATCGGCACAAACCACAGATAAAGCAGTCAATATCGTTACACCTCGCCTATTTGAAGCATATCCTACAGTTTATGATTTAGCCAAAGCAAACCCTGCTGAAGTAAAATCGTATATTCAAACCATTGGCTTAAGTAGCAATAAAAGTAAAAATATTGTAGCAATGGCTAAAATGGTTGTAGAAGAATATCAAGGAGAGATTCCTCATACGCAAGAAGAATTAGAAAGACTCCCTGGCGTGGGAAGAAAAACAGCCAATGTGGTTTTAACAGAAGGGTACCATATCCCAAGAATTCCTGTAGATACGCATGTAGAGCGAGTTTCAAAACGATTCGGTATAGCTAATGAATCAGATAATGTTGTTGCTGTAGAGGAAAAACTGATGAGTCTAATTGATCAAAAAAGATGGCATAAAGCCCATCACTTGCTTTTGTTTATGGGACGTTATCAATGTTTGGCTCGAAATCCCAAATGTGAGGGGTGTTTCTATCAATCCCGATGTTTGTACTTGAATCATAAAAAATGACAAATTTTCCCCCTTGTTGTATTTTATAATACATACAAAGGGGGTTTTTATTTGATGATTGTAAAAATATTTGATGAGGAGCATGAACTCGATTTAGAAAGAAAAGTCAATGAATTTTTAGCTAATTTTATGAGCAATGAGATTATAGACATCAAGTATCAAGTCGCTACACTTTATGATGGTAGAAGTCAAATTTATTGTTACTCTTGTATGATTTTAGTCGATGATGAACAATAAAAGGCCAAAGAAATGATTTTCTTTGGCCTATGATTGAGGATCAATATAGATTGTTTTTTGATGAGTATAAGTGACCTGAGAACCTGGTAACCCAGCAATTTTTTTGACATATTTTGCTAACGTATAATCGATTGGAACAGTAGAAGAACGACCTGCTTTAGAGAAACGTCCCGCAAGTTCTGCGCAAAAGCGAATCTCTTTTTCTGATAATGGATAGTCACTAGAAGGACAACGGAATAACACATGAGAACCAGGTACATCTTTGGCATGAAACCACCAATCAAAAGGTTTAGCCATTTTATGCGTAATGGTGTCATTTTGAATATTGTTTTTTCCAACCAATACCTCGATACCATCAATAGTATATTTGGTTAGTGTGAATCCTTTTTTCTTTGGGGTATTTCTTTTTTTGTCTTTCATGTATTTATTTTGAACCAATTCATCTGTAATTTCAGCCAAATCGCTTGGGCTTGCAAATTCAATTTGAACAAAAATAGCATCTAAATAGGCCAATTCTTGTTCGGTTTTCTCAATTTGATGAGCAATTTGAATCAGTGCATTTTTAGCTTTTTTTCCTTTTGTAAAAATGCGTTTGAGATTTTTGCTAGGATCTAACATCGGATCTAGTTCAATTTCAATCGGGATATTTTGATTGGTAAAATCAACTACAGTGATGCTTGTATCTCCTTTTTTTACCGCATATAAATTCGATTGCAATAAAAGTCCCAAATGATTAAATTGGATATTTTGATTGGCTTCATCTAAATCTTGATGGAGATGCTCCAGTTTAGTTGTCAATTTAACTATCTTGGTTTTAATCACCTTTTTGAGGGATTTCGCTTTATCGGTATAGACTTCTCGATAAGACTGGTAATAGGTAGAAAGCATGTGCGAAATAGAATCAAATTGATCAAGGACTACCTCTTTAGAAGGAAGCGGAAGAAGATAAAAATCATATTTTTCTTTATACTGAAAAATATAAGGATGGGGTTGATGTTGCAAAGCAAGATATAAATCATCTATGTGTGGATATTCACCCGTCAAGATTTTGGAGCATCCTTCTAATTGGTCAAGGGGAACCTCTTTTAAAAATAAAAATGGATTGACCGCTTGTTCTCGAAGCAATGGTATATACTTTGATTTAGGTAAAATGAGCCTAGTGGCTTCTTCAGATGGAGGAAGTTTTCGTATAGCATCTATAATCGTATGAGAAGCATCTGTCAAGATTAAATTGCTATTTCTACCCATCAATTCGAACACAAGTGTATAAGTAACCAAATCCCCTAACTCAGAATAAGACCGAATATCAAAACAAAGGATACGGTCATTTTGAATTTGGCGAATATCATGAATAATTCCTCTTTCAATATATTTTCGTAAAACCACACAAAAGTTTTTAGGCACATCTAAAGAGACAATTTTTTCATCTGTAAGGTATATTCTAGGCATATCTAGGCTTGCAGAAATAAAAAGTTGTTCTAGTTTTTTATTCGCATCTTTTGAACGAATTTGTAAAACGATATCTAACATATTCGGTTCAATAATTTTATTAATCTTGCAACCGACTAGTTTTTCTTTCAGTTCGGCAACAAGATAGTGAATAAAGACGCCATCATAAGGCATAATTCCACCTCCAATGCTGCATTTATTATACACCAAAAAATTTAAAATAACAAAATTATTGAAAAAAAAACATAAAAGTGATAAAATGAGAAAAATAATATCATAGAGGTGTGGATATGAAATTAAATGAAAAGGGATTATTAATTGTAATTTCTGGACCATCAGGAGTTGGAAAGGGAACAGTCAGAAAAGCTCTTTTTCATCGAGATGGTCATAATCTCGATTTCTCAGTATCTATGACAACCAGGCTTCCACGAGAAGGTGAAATAGAAGGAAAAGATTATTTCTTTGTTACCAAAGAAAGATTTGAAGAAGAATTGGCCAGTGGGAATCTATTAGAACATGCCAAATTTGTAAATCATTATTATGGTACACCAAAGGATAAGGTTGTAGAACAATTAGAACAAGGCAAAGAAGTTGTTTTAGAAATAGAAGTACAAGGTGCGTTACAAGTCAAAGCCAAAATGCCTGATGCGGTATTTATTTTTATCGCTCCCCCATCTTGGAAAGCATTAGAAACAAGGTTGATTCATCGTGGAACAGAAACAAGCGATATCATCTATGAAAGACTCAATAAAGCAAGGCATGAAATTATGTTTGCTTCATCTTATGATTATATTGTGGTCAATGATGAAATAGAAAATGCTGTAGATAAAATTATAGCCATTATTCGGGCAGAACATGCCAAAACAAGTAGAACACTTGAGGGATATTATAAATTAATGGAGGAATAAATTATGGAAAATATGAAAAATGAAAGAGATGGTTTACGTTACCCTTCAATTGATGAATTGACAGATAAATCCTCTTCAAAATATAAACTAGTGATTGCGGCTTCTAAACGGGCGAAGGAAATTGATCTTTCAAATAAAAGTTATTTGGAAACAACAAAGAACTTTAAAAGTATCGGAATAGCCCTAGAAGAAATTATAGCTGATAAAGTAAAAATTGCGGATGAATAGAATGGAAGCACTACAAATTTATCAACAAATTAAAGCGAAAATCAATGCTTATCAATATGCACTTTATTTAATCAATTGGGATTCTGAAACGGAAGCCCCAGTAGGTTCTTTTGAAGAACGGAGTAAACAAGTCGGAAAATTAGTAGAAATGATGTTAGAATGTTCACATGATCCTCAGTATATGGAAGCATTAAACCAATTGTCTAGTCGCCGTGATGAATTAGATGAAGATACCAAACGAGCGATTGTTAAAGATAAAGAAGCGTTAGATAAAGAATTAAAAATACCAACAGAAGAGCTCGTAGCTTATGAAATGTTACTGGCAAAATCTCAAACCATTTGGCAACAAGCAAAATTATCCAATGACTATTCTCAATTTTCAGGAGTACTTAAGGAAATCATTGATTTCCAAAAAAGATATATCGGTTACTTAGAAACAGAAGAAATAAAAGGCTATAATGTCTTGCTAGATGATTATGAAAAAGGTTTTACCCAAGCAGATTACGATAATTTTTTTGGAGTTTTAAAAGAGGAACTTGTTCCTTTTGTCAAATCAATTACAACCAAACCACAAATTAAAGATGATTTTATTAAGAAAAGTTATGCAATTGAAAAACAGAAAGCCTATGCACGCTATTTAATGCATGTTATGGCATTTGATCCACAGTATGGTTTAACCAAGGAATCTGAACATCCATTTACTTCTGGATATGGTACAACTGATGTGCGTGTGACTTGTCATTATTATGAGCATTTGCTGACTTCAAGTATTTTTTCAATGATTCATGAACTTGGACATGCTACTTATGAAAGACAGTGTAATCCAAAATATGATGATACTGCTTTGGCAGGTGGAACAACGATGGCTATGCATGAATCACAATCTAGGTTTTATGAAAATATCGTGGGTAGAAGTGAAGCGTTTTGGAAAATGCATTTTCCTAAATTAAAAGCGCTATTTGAAGAAGAACTTGAGGAAGTTACAGTAGATGATTTTTACCGAGCAGTAAATAAAGTAGAAAAATCTCTCATTCGTACTGAAGCAGATGAATTAACCTATCCATTACATATTATGGTACGTTATGATATTGAAAAAATGATTTTTGAAGAAGGTGTAGATGTAGATAATCTACCAAGTCTTTGGAATCAGTTGTATAAAGATTATTTAGATATAGATGTACCAAGTGATACTGAGGGAATTTTGCAAGACGTACACTGGGCAGGGGGCTCATTTGGATATTTTCCAACTTATGCTTTGGGTAGTGCTTATGCCGCACAACTTTATTATCAAATGAAAAAGGAAATAGATGTAGAACAAGCATTTGGTGAAGAACAATTGCAAATGGTGAATGCTTGGCTAAAAGAAAAGGTACATCAATTTGCGGGAAGCAAAACACCAAAAGAAATTTTATTAGAAGTAACAGGTGAATCATTTAATCCGCATTATTATGTTACTTATTTAAAAGAAAAATATAGTAAAATATATCAATAAAAAAGTAAACTTGTAGGAGGCAAATATGGACGAAAAACAAAAAAAGATAACATTGAAAAGAGGGAGTTCCAAGGAAAATACCTTATTACATCGATATAAAAGTAATCCACTTTTTCCAGGACCGAATGGCGAAGATGTTCTTGACGAGGAAAAGGTATATACATTTGTTGATAAAAATATGATTTCTGAAATTGTTGAAGAGCCTGTAGTAGAAATGCCTCAACCCAATATAGAAGCTACACTCCAAAAAGAACAAGAAGAAAAAGAACGTCTTGAAAAAGAAGCT
>JAMPAL010000029.1 GCA_023667245.1 Anaeroplasma bactoclasticum | reverse complement strand
TGCATGGGAGTTGGCACTCCTAGTAAATGGAATTAGACCAATGAATGCTTTTTCCATACAAACCATTGTAATCAATAGTTTGATTGAAACCAATTTGGGGATGCCAATCATTTATGGTATTTATATATTATATAAAAAACATTATCCAACTATTCAATCAAACGTAAAACAAGAAGTGGGCAATGCGGAGACAAATTTGTTCACACAAATAGAAAATAATCAATAATAATCGGGGAGGAAATAGAAAATGAAAAAAATAAAATATATATGTTTGATGAGTCTTTTATTATTGCTTTCAGCATGTCAATCTAGTGTCAATCAAAAGGATGTAGATGGATTAAAGGCAACCTATACTGAAAATGGGTATACAGTTGTAGCAGAAAGATATGAGGAAAAAGACTATTTTCAACTCAAATTGGCGAGTTGTTTACAAATGGGAACCATTACTTTTGAAGAAATAGATGAATTAACTGGGTTATATAAAAAATCAGTTGTTGAACTTTTGGCAGAGAAAGAGACAGAGCAAATTCATATCTATTTATTTGAAAGTAAGAGTTTAGCTCAAAAATTTGCGGCAGTTTTAGAAAAATCACAATTATACCCAACCAATCTTCAAGTATATGTGAATCAAAATGTAGTTTATTTTGGAACTGCAGAAGCGATGACGCTTTGTGACAATTATATACGAACAAAGAAATAACAAAAAAAGTCAATACTTTGATAAGTATTGACTTTTTTGATGAATATAGGAATTATTTTTCCTGCTTTATCATTTTTGAACTCAAAGATATAACCAAACGGCGCGGCAAAAATCTCGTTAAAAAAATGATCAAACGATTTTTTAAACCCACAATAGCTATATTTTTTCCCTGATGGGCCTTTTGATAACCGATAAAGGCGACTTGATTGGCATTTATTGGTTTCATTTTTTGAAAAGTATAATCATTATGTGCAAGATGGACAAAGTTAGAATGAAATGGTCCTGGACATAGGGTTAGTAAATGGACATTTGTTTTTCGAAGTTCATATGCAATGGCTTCGTCTAGTAATAAAATATATCCTTTACAAGCATGATAGGTGGACATATAAGGACCAGGTAAGAATCCAGCAAGAGAACTTACATTGATGATATGCCCTTCATTATGTCTTAGCATATCATCTAAATAAACACGTGTAAAGTATAACAAGGCGTTACAATCGACTTTCGTCATTTGTAATTGTTTTTGAATATCCATTTTCTCAAAATCAGTACAATCACCAAAACCAGCGCAGTTGATCAGTTCACAAACAAAATAATCTTTATTTTGGGTATATTGAAATACCTTTTGTAATTCCTCTTCATAAGAAAGATCGGCTTCAATACAATCAACAGAAATGTCATTTGTTAGAGATTCAAGTTCACTTTTAGTGTGCATCAGTCCTGCAGCATTTTTATCGACTAAAACCAAAGATTGATGTTTCGATGCATAAAGTTTAGCAAAGGCTTTTCCTAAACCACTGGCAGCACCAGTGATTAAAACAACTTTCATTACAATTCCTCCAATAAATTTAAAATTTCCTCGGCATGCTTTGTAACAGATACTTTATCGTTAGCGTATATAATTTGACCATTTGAATCAATGATATAGGTGGTACGTACTACACCCATATAAGATTTACCATATAGTTTTTTTTCATGCCACACATCGTAATTCTGAATTGTTGTTAGTGAAGGATCCGCTAATAGCAAAAAAGGGAGTTCAAATGCTTGAGCAAATTTAAGATGAGATGCCGAGGAATCCTTTGAGATACCAATAATAACAACATCACGGTTTTTGAATTCCTCAAAAAACATTTTAAATCCGAGTGCTTCCTTTGTACAACCAGGTGTGTGATCTTTAGGATAAAAGTATAAAACGATTGTTTTGCCTAAAAAATCGGATAATTTATGGACTGTATGATTTTGATCATACAATTCAAAATCAGGTGCTTGAGTATGAATATGCAACATAATACCATTCCTTCTTTCTAAATCTAGAGATTTTCTTTTAGTATAACAAAAAATATGAAAAAATATAAAGATGATGCTTAAAATGATAATTATAAGGTAAATATTATCAAAAAATATCCACATTGTTTAAAATTAATTTGATTTTTGAATGAACAATTTGCGAAAAAAATGAATTTATTATATAATAAGAATAGAAAGCGAGGAAAAGGAAAAATGAGGAAAACAATCGGTTACTTTTTTAGTATAACCCTATTGCTGTTTTTTATAACAGCATGTGGAGAAAAAGGACAAGTTCACATTCAGTTGAATACAGATGAAACATTAGTAGGCAGTATTCTAGAAGAATACCAAGGAAAAACAACTTATAAAACTATTTTGCAATCAGCAACAGTTCAAAAAGAAGGATACACGTTTAGAGGATGGTCAATAGATGGGGAAAACATCGTTGATGAAAAATCAGAGATTCAAGAAAAAGAAATATGGCTTTACCCTCTTTTTAGAAAAAATCAGTATAGTATAACATACCAAATAGAAGGAGAAGAAGATATCGTTCAGTCATACGATTATCAAGCTCCAATTGAATTACCCAATTTACCAAAAAAAGAAGGACATACTTTCCAAAGGTGGGATCAAACTATACCAGAGGTAATGCCTGCTAAGAACTTGGTTGTTTCTGCTATTTATGAAAAAAACGTATATACCATAACGTACCAAGTAGAAGGACTGCCTGACCAGGTTGTGCAGTATCACTATGGGGATATCATCCAACCTATAGAAAGTCCAGTTTTAGAAGGACATATTTTTCAAAAGTGGAATCAAACTATACCAGAGGTGATGCCTGCTGAAGATTTAGTTGTGGTTGCCCTTTTTGATAGCAAGACGTATACCATAACATACCAAGTAGAAGGCGAAGAAGATATCATTCAGGAATATTTGTATAATGAAACTATTGTTTTGCCAAATTCTCCAGAAAAAATAGGTTATAGCTTCAAATCGTGGAGTGTAGCATTACCAAAGGTGATGCCAGCAGAAGATATCATTGTAGAAGCAATATTTGAAAAAAATACGTATACCATAACGTATCAAGTAGATGGCGAAGTATATCAAAGTAAAAATTATCTGTATCAAGCGCCAATCGAAAAAATTGCAAATCCAGAAAAAATAGGTTATACATTTAGTAATTGGAGTGTAGCATTGCCAGAGGTGATGCCAGCAGAAGATATCATTGTAGAAGCAATATTTGAAAAAAATGTTTATACCATTACATATCAAGTAGACCAAGTAGAATATGTCAAACAAACCTATTTTTATCAAGATGAAATCATATTGCCACCTACACCGACTAAAACAGGTTATATATTTAGTGGATGGCAACCAGAGATTCCAGAATATATGTTAGAACAAAATTTGATTGTATCAGGCACTTTTGATAGAGCTACCTATACTATTACTTATCAATATGATGAGGGACGATGGCCTCTCACTGAATTAGACACAGTAGAGGATGTACTAGATGCTCTATTTACTGATTTTCACACCTATTTGAATAGTGATGTTGAATTGAGTAGATTCATTAAAGGTGAAAATGGCCAATATCAAAGTGGAGAGTGGGTAAAAGAAAAATCAAAATTATACGCAGCAAATCTCAAAGATATTCGTGATCAAGCGGACTATTTCATCAATGATATTCGTTATCATGATCAATGGATTGGATTTTTTAATATGCTAGATGCTTGTATTACCGCAATCAATCCTGCTCAAGATTTTTGGAGTTCTACTTATGTGGGATGCATCCGTCTTCCAGAAATTGCTGATCATGCCACTCGTTTTACGACAGAGCAAAAAGAAATGATGCGTAAAGCGTATCAAGTTGAGGTAAACCCCACTTTGACCTATCAATTTGGAGATGCTTTTGCTTTCTTACCACTATCATTAGATGATGGTAGAGAGTTTTTAGGTTGGTATATGGGGGATACGCTTCTAGAAGGAATCACAGTAGAGATGGCTCAGGACATCACAGTTGTCGCAAAATGGACAGAACCGATTTTTCCTACTGAGATTACGATTGAAAACCCGGTCACACGTTTAGATAAAAATCAGACTTATTTACTCCAATTACTAATTCAGCCTATAGATGTAACTCATCCACAATTGGTAATGACTAGTTCAGAGGAGAAAGTGGCGACAATCGAAAAAGGAACGATTGTTACGAAAGGATATGGAACAACAATCATTACGATTTATTCAGCTTATCGGCCTGATGTGCGAGTGACTTTTGAACTTCAAGTTTTCCCAGATATTGAAACAGATAGACCAGTCATTTATTTACCATATACTACTCCAGAAAGATTAGTAATTTATGCCAATGAATCTTATGATTTGCGAGAAGGTGTACTCGCATACGATAAAACGGATGGAGATATTTCAACTTGGATAACCATCAATGAAGATACGCTTGACCCATCAAAAGAAGGCATATATACAGTTATTTATCAAGTCATAGATAGTGAGGAAAATACAACTACATATGCAAGAGAGGTTATGGTTGTTGAACGTAGTGAACTGCTATTTATAGGTCATGCGGGATGCTATTTGGGAATTATGAATACCGAAGAAGCCTTCATTAATGCTGTCACTGTAAAAGGATATCAAGCATTGGAGTGTGATGTCAAACAAACCAAAGATGGTGTATTTGTCGTTTGTCATGACAATGATTTTGCAGGTTATCCACTTGCTTCTACCAACTATGCGGATTTAAAAGATGTGACGACAACCGTTACAAGAGGTGGTATTACGTATACTTCAAAAATCTGCACGTTTGAACGTTATTTGGAAATTTGTAAAACCTATGGTGTTATTGCGGTGGTAGAACTCAAATCATCCGCAGGTATCACCAATAGCGATCAATCAAGAATGGGAGCATTGATGCAAGTAATCAAAGAAAAAGGAATGCTTGATTCAGTCATTTTCTTAGGATCACAATACAAATGTTTAGAGTGGGTAAGAAATAATGGTTATCATAATATCCGTTGTCAATATTTAGTAAATTCTTGTGAAAGTGAAACTATTTTTAATCGTTGTTTAGAATGGCGTTTTGATGTAAGTTTTAATATAGGTTATGCCAATTCAGAAGAATGGATAGCACGTTATCATGAAGCAGGATTAAAAGTGGCATGCTATACATTTAGTCAATATAGTGATGCGGCTACATTGCAAAGTTGGATTGATAAGGGAGTCGATTATGTCACTTGTGACGTATTGACTAAAAATGATGTAAAAGTGCCGGATAGAGGGGATGAAGATCAGTTACCAGAATATGTTGTTACTTTCCAAAATCCAGATGGAACCATTTTAAAAGAAGCAATTGTAAAAGAGGGAAAAAAAGCAGTAGCTCCATTTGAGCCTCAAATGGTAGGGTATCGTTTTATTGGTTGGGATAAACCATTTGAACAAGTGCGAGAAGATATGATTATTACAGCTCAATATGAAATCGTTCATTATACGATTCAATATGATGCTAATTTTGTTCAAATTACGGCTTCATCATGGGAAAATAAAGAAGCATTTGTTCAAGACTTCTATACGGATTTGTTTAATTGGTTAGTATCTCACATTGATCAAATTGATCAGTTAACTGTCAATGGATCTACTTATACATTGAAAATGAATACAACAACTTATGGTACTGCAGTTTTTAGTAGTGTTTCTGATTTACTTCGTTTAGACAAATATGTAGTAGAACAAACCATCGGTCAATTGATATATTGTCCAATCACGGGTACAAATCATGCGGAATTAGAAATGGTTGAAAATGAAGGATATTTTTTAAATACAGAGCCTTATAGAACCAAATACAAATCTTTAAATGGATATTTTTTAAAAGCGATTCAGCAATCCTATCCAACCTATAATACGAATTATCAACCAACAAGTGCTGGTAAAGTACAAATTTTCTTTAGATTCCATCAGTGGCAACAAGGAACTAAAATTCCTGTGTTTGATCAATTGCCAACCAAGTGGGAGATTGTTTCATCTACCGAAAAGCAGGTCACTTTACCGACAACTCCAATATCATATACCATTCAAGACACATTGACATTAACTGATGCAAGTTGCGAGGGATATCTTTTTATGGGATGGTATCTTGATCAAGCTTGCACAATCAGAATTGAAAAAATCGAAGAAGGAGCAACTGGTAATTTAAAATTATATGCCAAGTGGCAAATGGTAATTGAATAGTCTAAAAAAACAGTGTCAGTTTTTCTGACACTGTTTTTTCTTGTTTTTCTTTGTAGTGTGGGAACTCTTAGTTTCATCAATTTGTCGTGTAATTTTGTCAATATATTCTCCTTTTGCTATAACGACAATGTGATCACCTGATTCGAAAACATAATCAGGATTTGGGGATGCAATAACACCTGCACTTTTCTTAATGGCTACAATATTGACTGAATACATTTTTCGAATATTTAAATCCAAGATAGAAAATCCCTGCCAACTCGTTAAAATAGGAATTTCATAAATAGCGTAATCCTCTCCTAGTTCAATATAATCGAAAACGTTTCGTGCACTATGCTTAATTGCGAGTCGAACAGCCATATCATGTTCGGGATAAACAACCTCATTTGCTCCAATCTGTCGCAAAAATTTGGCTTGCATATCCACTGTGGCTTTTGAAACAATGTATTTTGCTCCAGCTTCCTTTAATAAAGAAGTAATTTCTAGTGAAGATTGAAAATTGTCACCAATGGTAACAAAGCATACATCAAAATGTTTCACACCTAAGGAAGAGATTACTTCTGGATTGGTACAATCCCCAACAAAAGCATCTGTAAATGATGCAGCCATACCATTGATGATTTTTTCATCCCGGTCAATAATCATCACATCATTGCCTAAATCGATCAATTTTCTTGCTAAATGACTACCAAATCGTCCCATACCAATAACTAATAATGATTTCATATGTTTCTCCTAACCAACTAAAATTTTTTCTACAGGGCGTTCTAATACCTCATTATCTTCTTTTCTATTAAATAAGAAAATAATAGAGAGCGCTCCAATCCTACCCATATACATCAAGGCAATTAAAATACATTTAGAAATACTACTCAGGGTAGGGGTTATACTAAGAGATAATCCTACTGTTGCTACTGCAGAAGTAGTTTCAAACAAAACTTGTGTAAGCGTCAAATGGTCTATTGCGGAAATCAATAAAGATGACGCAAAAATAGACAAAAGATATAAAGTGAGTATAGCACTTGCTTGTTTAACAATATTGGTCTCTAATCGTCTTTTATGAATGACAAGATCTGTTTTTTGTTTAGTTGCAAATACAATACTCAATATCAATACAACAAAAGTGGTAGTTTTAATCCCACCAGCTGTTGAACCAGGATTACCACCAATTAACATTAAAATGAGGGATAACAAAATACTTGAATCGGATAGGGTTGTCAAATCAATTGTATTGAAACCAGCAGTTCTAGGGCTAATGGATAAAAATAAACAAGTTAAGATTTGTTCACCCAACGACATCTCTTTTAAGGCATAATTTTTTTCAAATAAAAAGAACAAAAGGCTTGGGCATAAAATCAAGAACAGGGTGGTAAATAAAACAATTTTGGTATGCAATTTCATTTTTCTAAAATGAATTTTAAATTCAATTAAATCAGACCAAACCAGGAAACCAAGTCCACCAGCTAGTATCAATACCATAATGACGATATTGACTAACCAATCTCCAGAAAAGGCAGTAAGAGAACTAAACGGTCCAGAAAATCCGCCCATTAAATCAAATCCGGCATTACAAAAGGCAGAAATGGAATGAAAAATGGAAAAAGATATTCCTTGGATAATTCCAAATTGGGGAATAAAGCGAATACATAAAAGGAGAGCACCACATCCTTCAAAAATGAGTGTGCTTTTTAAAATCCGCTTTACCAAATGGAGAATCCCACTTGTATTGATGGAGCCAGCTGCTTGCATAATGAGTTTTCGTTCAAATAAATTGATTTTTCGTTTGAGAAACATTCCCATAGAAGAAAACACGGTCATAAAACCTATACCACCAATTTGAATCAATAATAAAATGATGAAATGTCCAAATGTTGACCAATGGGTATAAGTATCATAGGCAACTAGTCCAGTCACACATGTTGCAGAAGTGGAAGTAAATAGACAATCCAAATAATTACTCCAAGTACCATCACGAGAGGAAATAGGTAAAACCAATACAATACTACCTAAAAAAATAATCATTAAAAAAACAAGTGCAATAATTTGGTAAGGCGAAAGTAATCTTTTCTGAAACAAATTGTCACCTCCGATTTCTATATTATTATATCATAAATGATTCCATTTTTCAATTTACTAGGCTTGTTGCTCCATTTATAAACATCAATTGACAATGAATGGCAAAAATGGTATAATATTATAAATATAAGGAAGTTAAAATGACAAAAAATATATGAATATGATTGAACGCGAAGCAATTCAAATATTTAAAAAATAAGTAAAGAAAATAAGTAGGTAAAAATATGAAGCAAATTAAACAAATTATAGGCATTTTACTGGGAACAATGTGCGTTGGGCTAGGTGTGGCCTTATTCAAATTATCGCAATTTGGCCAAGATTCTCTTTCCGCAATGGTTTTTTCATTGATGTATTTGTTTGATATAGATGGCATTGATTATAGCGTATATTATATTGGTGTGAATGTTTTATTTTTGATAGGGATGGTAATTTTCTTGCGAAATAGAATTCATATAGGTACAATCATCAATTTATTACTCACGGGGATATGTGCAAGTCTTTTTTTAAAACTATTTGAATGGCTCAATTGGCAAAATGGAGATTGGCCTATTCGATTATTATATAGTATTTTAGGGTTAATCATCATTAGTTTTGGTATAGCACTATACGGCAGTGCCAATTTAGGTATTGCACCATATGATGGATTACCAATGATAATCAATCGTCTATGTCCTAAATTATCCTATGCTATGTCAAGAATAATAGTGGATTTATGTTGTACGGTCATTGCTTTTGTAATAGGGGTATGTATACTTCAAAAAACAGATATTATCCATATCAACACAATATTGACGTTTATCGTGATGGGACCATTCATTTCCTTTTTTAGTAAAAAAATAAATCAGTATATTTACAAGTGGGATCAAGAGGTGTTTCTATAATGAAAATAGTTGTTGTCAGTGATTCTCATCATAACAAAGAAATATTAGAACAAATTGCCATAAAGCACCCTGATGCATCACTTTATCTTCACGCGGGGGACAGTTGTTTAAGTGCTTCAGAAATTATCCCCTATCTCAGTGTAAAAGGAAATTGTGATAATGAAGAATATCCAAAAGAGCGAGCAATTCAAACACCATATGGTCTACTGATTATTATGCATGGTCACCAACTTTTTTTAAATCATCAGCGATTTATTCAAAAAAAACAAGCAAAAATTCTTATTGTAGGACATACGCACCAACATAAAGTAGTGCAATATGGAGATGTATATGTATTTAATCCAGGATCAGTGAGTCTACCACGGGATAAAACAAATGGAACATATTTAATATTATATATTGAAAAAGAATCAATTACATATGAATTTGTTTATATGTAAATATAAATATAAATGAATTTATTGGTAAAAATGCAAAAAATGTGGTATAATAAAATAGAGAAAAGGAGTGATTTTTATGTATTCAAAAAATATTTGGAAAGATGCTACACAAGAAAAAATAAATGCTATGATGCAATTTTGTGAGGAGTATAAAACGTATATTACTGTTGGAAAAACGGAAAGACTTTGTGTTGCGCAAACACTAGAATTAGTCAAGCAAAAGGGTTATCAAGATTTGAATTTAGTACAAAGTGTACAACCAGGTGATAAGGTTTACTTAGTAAATAAGAATAAAAATATTGTTTTATTTCATGTAGGAACAATGCCAATTACAGATGGTATTCGTGTTTTAGGTGCCCATATTGATTCACCGCGATTAGATATCAAACAAAATCCTTTATATGAAAAAAATGATTTTGCATTATTAGATACCCATTATTATGGTGGTGTAAAAAAATATCAATGGGTAACCATTCCGCTTTCCATTTGTGGTGTAGTTGTCAAAAAAGATGGTACTACAATTGATGTGATGATTGGTGAAAATGAAGCGGATCCAGTTGTAGGTATTTCCGATTTATTAATCCATTTAGCAGGGGATCAACTTCAAAAGACTGCTGCTAAGGTTATTGAAGGGGAAGACCTAGATGTTACAATGGGAAGTATTCCACTAGCGGATTGTGAAAAGGACGCTGTCAAGGCCAATATTTTAAAATTATTAAAAGAAAAATATGATTTTGAAGAAGAAGATTTCTTATCTGCTGAATTAGAAGTCGTTCCTAGTGGGAAAGCAAGAGACTATGGAATGGATCGAAGCATGATTGCGGGATACGGACACGATGACAGAGTATGTGCATATACTTCACTTCGTGCAGTGGTTGATATGGAGGAAGTGCCAGCATACACAAGTTGTTGTATTTTAGTAGATAAAGAAGAAATAGGTAGTGTGGGTGCTACAGGAGCTCAATCTTTATTTTTTGAAAATGCTATTTTAATGTTGCTTCATGCTCAAAAAGAAGATAGTCTGCTCGCTTTAAGAAAAACACTTGAAAATACAAAAATGCTCTCTAGTGATGTAAGTGCTGGATTTGATCCTTTATTTGCAGGAGTTAATGACCCTAAAAATGCAGCATATCTTGGACGTGGTATTGTATTTAATAAATACACTGGTTCTCGTGGTAAGAGTGGTTCAAATGATGCTAATCCTGAATATGTCGCTTGGATTAGAGATATTATGGATGAAAAAATGATTCATTTTCAAACAGCAGAACTAGGAAAGGTAGACCAAGGAGGCGGAGGTACAATCGCTTATATCTTAGGAAACTATAATATGAATGTAGTAGATGCAGGAGTTCCAGTTCTCAATATGCATGCGCCAATGGAAATCGTTTCCAAAGCAGATGTGTATGAGGCTTATTTAGCTTATCTTGCCTTTTTGCGAAAATAGCACGATGAAAAGGAAATGAATTTCATTTCCTTTTCTTAATGAAAATAGGAAAAAATTAAAGAGTAAAAAAGAAGAATAGAGGTAAAAAAATGTCGAAAGTTGCTGTAATTGGACTCAGTGGTGAATCCATTTTTATGAAAGTTACACATTTGCCTAATCCATCAGTGACAGTTCATGCAAACGAAGTATACGTAGAACCAGGTGGCAAAGGATACAATCAAGCCGTTGCACTCATAAAAATGGGAATAGAAGTGAGTTTTTTAACAAAAGTTGGAAAAGATGCAAGTGGAAAATATTGTAGAACTTATATGGAAAATATAGGAGTTCATTGTTCTGTCGTTGAAGATGAAAAGGAGAAAACAGCACTCGCAACTATTTTAATAGATGAACAAGGAGAAAATGAGGTTATTGTTTATCCAGGAGCATCCCAATGTTTAACAGTTGACGATGTGAGAGCGTTCCAAACCGAAATTCAAATGGCAGACGTATTGGTATTGCAATATGAAATACCCAAAGCAGCTTTACAAGAAGCCATCCGTTTGGCTAAACAATCACATACATATATTATTTTAAATCCAGCTCCAGCAATTTATGATGATGATTTATTATTGCAAAGCGTAGATGTCATTACGCCTAATTTGGAAGAGGTTAAAAAAATATATCACTTAGCTGAAAATAGTACATTAGATGAAGTGGTAAGAGCAGTAAAATGTCAGGTACATTCAAGTGTGATTGTAACATTAGGAAAAAAAGGAGCTCTTTTGATAGAAGAAAATCAAGAGACTTATTTCCCGGGGATTACTGTAGATACAGTAGATACAACTGGAGCAGGAGATACATTTACTGCTGGACTTGCGGCTAGTATTGCAAGAGGAAAAAAGATGAAAGAGGCTGTTTCATATGCTATGGCTGCAGCTACTTTAAGTGTAACTAAACCACACGTATTAGAGAGTTTACCTACAAATGCAGAAATTGAAAAATTTACAAAACTATATAACTTGAAAAAATAGCCAAGATATGCTATAATTGATTCGCTTGAAAATATTACAAAATTTAAAGGAGATAATAATCGTGATTTACAAGACTATAACAGATTATAAAGAAGCCACAAAAGACTTCTTAGAAAATGAAAAGCAATTTCATTTGGGTGTTATTCCAACCGAACAATCGAATCCACTTACTAAAAATTTGAGTGCGACTATTGCAAAGGATACAGCAAAAGGGGTAAAAACGATTCTTTCAGCAGATAAATATATTGCAGATAAAGCACGTGAACAATTTCAAACGAAAGAATTTGCAGCTTTTGTTGACGACATCAAAAGATGTATGGATGAAAGAAAAAAGGTTGTTTTTTCTAGTGTTGGTGCATCTGGAAGAATGGCTATTCAAATGGACGGCGCATGGAGAAGTTTTTGGCAAGGATTAGTTGATAAAATTCCAGCACATCGTTTTGAATTCTTAGAAATGGCTGAAGTTGTAAGTAGTTTCACAACTGGTGGTGATCGTGCTTTAGTACGTTCAGTAGAAAACTTTGAAGATTATATGACTTTTGGTGCTAAACAAGTTGACGAGGCAGAAATGGGACCTGGTGATGTATTAGTAGCCTTATCTGAATGCGGTTTATCAGCTAGTATCAATGGTTCAGCAGTTCGTGGATATGAACTTGGTGTAAAAACGTATTATTTATTCTGTAATCCCGAACACATTTTAAGAACGCATCTTGATCGTGCACGTGCTGTATTTGAATGTTTAGATGAATATCAAGCTAATCAAGAAAAAGGAATTGACAATGGAAAATATATTGTAAAAATCCCACTATTTGTAGGAAATATGGCAGTATCTGGTTCTACACGTATGCAAGTAACAACAGTTGAATTGCTTGCTGCAGGTGCCGCACTTGAGGTTGCTGCAAATCGTTGGCTAAAAGAAAACCTAACAGAACAAGAATTGGCTGTAGTAGGTGGCGAAATGATTGATTTGGAAGCTTATGCAGATGCATTTGTTTCTTTGAATAAGCAATTGTCAAGTGGTGCGGCTTTAAAAGGATTAGCAAAAGCAGTTGAATTTGAAGTGAATACTTACAACCAAAAAGGTTTAGTTACTTATGTAACTCATGATTATTTGCTGGATATTATGACAGATACCACTGAACGTCAACCTACATTTACGCTTCCACCTTTTAGAAAATTTAATGATCAAGATAGCGAAGTATCTTGGGCATACATCAAAGATCCACTATATCCAAATGAAGTAGCATGGCAACAAGTGTTCCGTAGACCTATTAAAGGACTTGAGTGGACAAAAGAAGATTATGTACAAATGAATGCAAGTCAAGATATTATTAATAATCCACCAAAAGTAAGCGGTGATGAAGTATTAGAATATGTGATTGGTAATGAGGATGATCCATCTCGATATAGTCGTGATTGTTCACAATTGGTTTTAATTGATGTAAATGGTTCTGCAACTAAAGAAGTAGTGGATTGGTATAAAAAAGAACTTGTAAAGTATAGTGGTGGTGTAGTGATTCGTTTTGGCCAAATTCCAACTGAAAAAATTGCTAAAGATGAAATCCGAATCCCTGTTGAATTACCAAGAACATGTACTGATATTATGTATCATTTATTAGTAAAAGTTGCATTCAATGCGCTTTCAACTGGTACAATGGCAAAAATGGGTAGAGTTTATGGCAACTGGATGGTACAAGTATTGCCAACCAATAAAAAATTAATTGACCGTTCATCTAGAATTATAGCTAGTTTAGCAAAAATTCCTTATGAAAAAGCGGTAGAAGAATTCTTCTATTCTTATTATAATCGTAAACCAGAAGATGAATATCGTGAATCTTACGTTATTGAAACTTTACGTCGTTTAGGATTTGATCCAAACGCAGATATTCAATAAGGATAGTTTAAAAAGGTGCATTTTTGATATTTGCACCTTTTTTGTTAATTATTTCTAGCCTAATTTTAACTTTATTCTTCCAAAATGGGAGAAAACGTGATATAATGATAATTAGAAAATAAAATAAAGGAGTATATATGAAAAAAGGATTATTTTTTATAATGTCACTATTGTTTGCTTTTTCCTTTTCTTTAGGCTTGCAAAGAGCATCTAAGGCAAGCGAAGATAATCCCTCACTTGAAGAGAAAAGGGATTTTAGAGCAGCTTGGGTCAGTTATTATACAGGTGATATCAACTATAAAAACGAAGCGGATTATAAACAACAAATTGATACGATTCTAGATGCATTAGAGTATTATAATATGAATGCAATTATTTTTCATATTCGGGCAAATCATGATGCTTGGTATCGTTCAAAACTCAATAAGGTGAATAGTCAATTAGCGAATGTTGATTTTGATGTATTTGATCCATTAGAATATGTAATTACAGAATCACACAAGAGGGGGATTGAATTTCATGCATGGTTGAATCCATATCGAATTGGTTCAACTTACAAGAGTGCAGCAGATATAGCTAGTGCATTTGCTGCATATCCTCATAATCCAGCAAGTGATGCCGATCAAGTGTTATTGGGAACAACCCTACAAATTTTAAATCCTGGAATTCCTGAAGTGCGTGATTTTATTGTAGAGACTTGTATGGAAATTGTCGAAAATTATGATGTAGATGCTATTCATTTTGATGATTACTTTTATGCTGATGGAATTGATGATAGTGCTACACGCGCTAAATATAATACAAAAAATTTAAGTGTTGCCAATTTTAGAAGAGAACAAGTAGACCAATTTATTTATCAATTGAAAAGTAGTTTAGACGTCTTTAATCAAACGCATCATCGTTTTGTTCAATTGGGTGTTTCACCTACTGGTGTTTATAAAAATGCCAATTCAGCACAAGAGGCAGCAACTTCCCTAGAAAATTATCAATACAATGGCCAAGGTGACTTGGTTTATCCGATTGGAGCAACGACGGGATGTCAAATGCACTATGAATCATATTTGTATTGCGATACGTTAAAATGGGTTAATCAGGGATGGATCAATTATATTCTTCCTCAAACGTATTGGTCTACTACGCATAGTCTTGCCCCTTTTGAAAGACTAATCAATTGGTGGAACATGGCTGTTGCCAAAAAAGACGTCAATCTATATGCAGGAATGGGAATCTATATGTGGACTGGTCAATCGGGTGAGGCGATGCGACAGGTTCAAATCACGAATGCATTAGAGCATGTTTTAGGAACATCAGTATATAGTTATCGTCAAATTGCCGCAGCTTATAAGCAGACTGATCAAAATGCGAAAACGCAAATGCAACAACTGAAAAATTTAGCTTGGCAAAATAAAGCAATTGTACCGACCATCGCAGGATTTACAGAAGAAAAGATAGGATCAGTTGAAAACTTTTCAGTTGAGGGGAATAAATTATTTTGGGATCGATTAGAGGGAGCAAAATTTTATATTGTATATCGTAATGGTGAAATTGCGGATATCATCAATGGCACAGAAGATATCATCGTGTGGAACGATACCGAAAGTGGGGAGTATTTATATGATGTTATACCATTATCTTATACCAATACTTTGGGAAATCCTACAACAAAGGTTGTAGAAGATAAGGAATCACCTATTCATGCTACCATTTCACTTGATGCAGATGGGAAAAATCTATATGAAACAAAAATGTCTTATCAACTAGATAAAGGAATTACTGCCTATGCATGGTTAACCAATGATGCACCAGATGCATCTAGATTGGCATATGATTGGACTTCAAGTAATGATGAGATTGCCTCAATTAGCCCTTATGGTACTATCACGACCAAACAATATGGTACAGTTAAAATAAGGGGTACACTCAAGACCAATCAATCTATTTATGCAGAGTTTTATATCAATGTTTGTACACCAGAAACCGCTCTTAAAGAAGTAACAGTTTCGTTTAAAAATCCAGATGGCACCATCATTGAACAACAACGCATCCAGTATGGAGATAACGTGGTTTGTCAAACAATACCCACAATGCCTTCTACTCAAAAGTATGATTATGTATTTATAGGGTTTCAACATTCATTACACAATATTACAGAAGACATAGAGATATATGCAGTATATCAAGCTAATATAAGGAGTTACATGGTGACATATAAAAATGCGGATGGAACAATTTTGATGGTTCAATCTGTTCTATATGGAGAAATGCCCAATCCTCCAGTTAATCCAACCCTAGATCCTGATGTGGCCTATACATATCGATTCAAAGGATGGGATCAAGAAAATAAAATAATTGTTGAAGATACTATCATTACAGCAGTGTATTCAACAATAGATAATAGTTATTTTCTTTCATTTGAAACCAACTGTGATTCACAAATTAGAGATCAAATGTACTATCATTACGAAAAGATTGATAAAACTTCTCTTCCAATACCAACACGTGAAGGATATGCTTTCGCAGGCTGGTATCAAGATGAAGCATTTACCCTTTCTTGTCCTGATTCGTTTCAACTGGTAGAAGACAGCACGCTCTATGCAAAATGGACGAAACAGATGCCAATTTATTTTTATGGTATATCTAATGAAATTTATTATAGTACATATGTAGAAGAAGGCACTATCATTTATCCAGTAATGGCACCTATTTTAGATGGGTACGATTTCATTGGCTGGACAGAAGACTTGAATCAAAATGAATTGTTTGACTTTTCACAACCAGTGTATGTTCCCCTTCACTTGTACCCAGTGTATAGGGAAAATAAACAATATACAATCAAGTACTATTATAATGGACAAGTTCAACATACAGTGTTAGTGGAACCTTTGTCTCAGCTAGACGTACTCCCCCCTGAACTAGATGGATATGATCGCTTTGATGGATGGTATTTTGATGAAGCATTCACACAACCTGTTCCTACATCCTATGAGGTAGTAGAGTCAATTACCCTATATGGAAAAATTACACGTATGTATTGTATTCGTATTTATGGTATTCAGGGCGTTTTGCTAGAAGAAATTGTGGAAGAAGGAACTAACTTAGAGGATAAACTGCTATCAGCTAGTCAAATCCCAGTAGAAGGATATACTTTTGTTGGTTGGAATCAAGAATCAACGGAAGGATACCAATCAGTTACTCAAAATATGGAGATTTATGCTATATATCAATTAAAAGGTGGATGCAATTGTCATAGTAGCCTTTTGGTTACGGAATTTCTTTCTATGATTTCATGTTTCTTATACATTATCATTCGAAAAAAAGATTAATACACAAGATAATCATCAGTAAATCAGTACATTGAACAAGTTGATAGAATAGAACTAAAACATCGCTTATCAACTTGTTTTTTAATTGCTTTTATGGATGAATAAAAAGCTATTTTATGATATAATATGAGTGAATATAGGGAAATAAGCAGAAAGAAGGATACATATGCTAGTTGTTATCGGCCCAAGCGCAAGTGGAAAGACACAAATCGTAAATCATTTGATTCAAGATTATGGACTTCATAAATTAGTCACTTATACAACAAGAGCAATGCGTGTAGGTGAAGTAGAAGATGTAGATTACCATTTTATTTCTCAGGCATCTTTTGAGGAAAAAAATCAGCACCATTTCTTTTTAGAAACAGTATGTTATAATCAAAACTATTATGGTACAGCTTATAGTGACCTTTCAGATGATAAAGTAGTCATCATTGAGAAAGAAGGATTAAAGAAATATATTGCTCATGCGAGAGAAAAAATTGTCATTATTTTTATTCGTTGTTCCAAACCTATCCGGCGTTTAAGGATGCTTGGGCGTTTAGACGAACTAAACTGTATTGAAAAGAGGCTTCAAAGCGATGATACTGTATTTGATGAAGAACTATTATCTTTGGTAGATTATGTGATTGAAACTTCTAATAGCAATGTATATGATTGTGCCAAACTCGCTTATACTTATTATCAACAAGCCATTCAGGTGAAATAAATGGAAATCAAAATATTGGAAGAATACCAAATACCTTATGTGGTGGAAGTGAAAAAGACCAAGCATATGCGCATTCGTTTTGACCAACAAGCTATTTTACATATTACTTATCCACTGGGGTGCAAAATAGAGAGCCTAGAAAATTTTATTTCCAAACATATAGAGTGGGTTTTTGAAAAAAGAGCGCAAGCTTTAGAAAAGGTTGTTACCTATACAAGTGGTAGTAGTCAATATGTATTTGGTGAGAAATGCACATTACAAATCAATTTATCTAAAACAAAACGAATCGACAAAATTGGGAATATCATTATGGTATCTGTACATGATATCAAGGATGTCCGAAAAGCTATTTTACAATGGCGGATGGAACTCGCAGAAAGCGCATTTGAACAAATGCTATATGCATGTTTTATGAAAATGAAGAATGAATTAGACATTTTTCCAAAATTGGTGATTCAAAAATCAAAAACCAAATGGGGATGTTGTTATATCAATGAACATAAAATTATGTTAAATGTTGCGTTAACTCAAGTTCCATTTGAATTGATTGAGTATGTCGTTTGTCATGAACTTACCCATTTTATTGTTCATAATCATTCTAAGTTGTTTCATGATAAACTTTCTCAATATGTAACCGATGATAGAAAAAAAGCGAAAATGTTAAAAAAATATCCAAATATACTTTAAAGGGTAGGTATGTGTAATACTTATCCTTTCTTTTTGGTTTATTCGACAAAAAAAGAATAAAAAAAGACAAAAATAGGTAAAAAAGAAAATACAGAATGCAAAAGGAGTCACATTTTGTCAGAAAAGAAGGAAATGATTATAAACATTGAAAAATATCCCAAAAATAGTTTACAAATCTTCTTTTTTTTGTTAAATTATAAGTGCACATAC
>JAMPAL010000028.1 GCA_023667245.1 Anaeroplasma bactoclasticum | reverse complement strand
AATATCTGCGATAATCGCACAACTCATCTAATACCTGCTTCATTACTCGATTAGGATAAAGACGATAGGTTCTGGACACAATTCTCATAATTTCACCTCCAATCATTTAAATTACCTAATAATTTTACCAAGAAAAAAGATGAAAATGGGAAAAATATACTGAGAAGTAAAAAATATTTCACTAAATGTAATACATTAATATACACAAATAAACATTAGAATATATTTTATTCAGGACTAATACTTAACTCTGCTTCAGGCAAATACAAATTATTTCTAGCTTCAATGTAACAGTATACTTTACCATCTTTAATAGCTTGCTCTAATTCTTCTCTGCTGCTGCAATAATACGCTTCTTTAGGGTCGATTTCATCAAGATTGATATTAAGTGAACCATCTGATCTAACTGGTGTCGGATTGTTCTTCAAAATCGCATTCATGAAAGTTGTTTCATCAATCCAATAAAAGTAACCCGTCTGATATGCGCCTAAAAAGAAACCTCTATAGCTTCTATTTTGGCTTTCTAAGCTGTTTTGCATCCCATTAGGGTAATTGTCTTCAATATCAATAATTTTTCTTGTATCGCTCATTTTAACTTCTCCTATAAAATGTTAATCTTTGAATTATCTTCTTCTAGCTGATCTTTAATTTCACTTAATGTTTTATTTTGTTGTCTTTGATAAGAATTAGCAGCTTCAAGCTCTGCCTTAATATCAAACAAAATACAGTTCATAGTTTCAAGCGTATCAATTAACTTATTATCGCTTTGCATCGCTTCACCTAACCTTCTTTCAAGATCTTCAACTTCTCTTCATCGCTCATAGAATTCCAAGTATCCAAACTAGTGTTAAATTCATTCAATCCTTGCTTCACGGTTACTGTATCGCCTGATACGGTAACTAATTTCTTTTCAAGCTGTTTCACTTCACTAGTCCCTTCATTTTCGTTGACTAGTGTTTTTCTTTGCGCTGTAGCATCTGCAAGTGTTTCTTGAATATGAATAATACCAGCTTCTACTTCAGGATTATTACCTTTAAGAGAATTATTGATAGATTCAATCATCTTTTCTCTTTTAGCCATAGCTGCTTCAGGACTTTCAACTTCAAACTTATTGAACGCGTTGTAAAATCTGAAATCAACTTTCTTATGTGAAGCACCATTTCTATTTTTCAGGATCACTAATTCAACCTCACGCGGTGTCAACGGATCTTCAGCGCTGGTAAAGTCTGGCGCTTGATCTTTCTGGTACTGCAAGCCTAGTAATACATCTGAATAATATTCAATTTCGCCTGATTCCTTGAAGCTGTCTAGTGCTACTGGCTTATCATAACTTTGACGATTGAAGGAACTAATAAGGATTACTGGCGCATGAAATTCTTCAGTTAATTCATTTAACTTTGCTACTGAAGCTGTTACTGCTTCTTTGTCGGTCAATCCTTTTTCAAGCGGCTTTAAAATCTGTAAGTAGTCAACTATCACAACTGGCACTGTATCTGGATTTTTAAGGCAATATCTAGCAACTTGATTGTAAATATCCTGCGCTGAAGGGCGGTTAGTAATGCCATTGTTAATTCTCAAATATTGATAGTAATTAGCAAACTCATCAAATGAACTCATAACCGTATCAAACGCCGCTTTGTATTTTATTCCGCCTTCATCTGCCTGAAAGAAGTAACCATTGTCAATAGATCTAGCCTTTTGTGCTAATTTAATATCTGATTTCGCCTGCGCCTTATCAAATGTAATTCTACTTATGATCTTTTCTGTTAATGTATCGCGGCTGGTTTCTAAGCTGAAGAAGAAAACGGGGCGCTTTTGCTTTGCTATATTGTCTGCTACTTGAAGTGTAAATGTTGTCTTACCTAGTGAAGATACTGCACCAATTACATATAATTGCGGATACAATCCACCATCTAATGCTTTATCAAGATTGCTAAAACCTGTAGGAATATAGCGCTGCTGTGTCATGTTTTCTTGAATACGTTTCAGCAAGTTAATTAAATACTGATCTGGATCTTTCAAAACATTTTCAAGCTGTTTTTGAAGCCTGACTCTATCCTTTACCAGTGCTTCATTCGCATCTTTATAGCTACCTAACAAACTTTTAGTAACAATATGTACATTATCAAAGCCTATCCCTTGAAGCTTCTTTTCTATTTGATGATTAGCTAATTCGCCTGCGTTGTCATTGTCCATAGCAATAAGAAATTGCGGATCATAAAGCCTGTTCTTTGCTTCATATCTTCTTTGAATTGCCTTAATGATATCAATTAGCTTCTTTTGATTAGTGGTACTGCCTAGCCCTACTGCTTCAGCTTTACTAGATATTTCAAGAATGCTTAAAGCATCAATTTCACCTTCAACCAAAAAGATAGGCTTATCATCGCGGTACAATGCACCCTTGTTAAATAAGTTTGAATTGCCTGCCTTTGATTTCTTGTATTGCTGCTGCGCATCTGGAATATTTTCGCGCGTATCTCTAGCAATATAGCTGTAATTACTGGTAGGAATGATTAAACGCGGTGAAGCTGGTATATGCTGTGCTTTGCCTTCAAATAAGGCTACTGGATTAATCCATTTTGCCACATATCCTAAATTAAATCGCTTTGCTAATTCTAAACTAATACCACGCCTTGAAAAGTAATCTGTTTCTTCAAGGTGTTTTGGCGCTTCTTTGATAGTATAAGCAATATAATCATTAATCTTAGCTTTACCCATTGCTTCAATCTGATTGTCTTCAGCTTTTTCAAGATTATCAGGAATGGCAACACCATACTTAACAGCAAGTTCTTTCATAACTTCAATATAATCATATTGTGCTTCAGTTCCGCTAACTGGCGCATTATCATTCATTACTGCGTATAAGTCGAATATATCCCATGTAACACCACAACCATAACAATGCACTTGATAGGTTGCTGGATTGTATTGCATTGAAGGGTTGTTATCATCATGGTATGGACTTAAACAAGAAAAATTTTTATTTAAGATATTTACTCCTAGCTCTGAAAGATAATCAGGCATTGAAGTTTTAATCTGATCGCGAACCGCATTTAAATTACTTTGTGCCATAAAAAGGAAAACCTCACTTTCTTAGATCGTTCATTTTTGATCTATTTTTATTCTTCATGATTGCGGAATTTACGATTTCATTTTACAGCACGCACCGCATCAAGCGGTTGCGTTGCTGCTTACTTAGATATATTAGATATATTAGAGAATGACGCCGTGTCTTTTCCTTGGTGCTGTAAGGCTCATTTTTTTACTAGTGAAAAGATAAACCCCTTTTAGTGAAAAGATAAACCCCCTTTAGTGAAAAGATAGACCCCCCTTTTTTGATGAAAATTCTTTGACCAGCTTTGAAAATCAGCAAAATTAAAAGATGGTATTTGTGTGCATGATTTTTTTACTTTTATGGTTATAAATCCTATCGTGCTGCGGATCGTAACATTTTTCATTAATATTTTTACCTGTAAGATAGACCCTTTTTTTAATCACTTTTAACCACTTTTTACCATAGTTGGGATGCAATATATACGAACAAAAAAAGCATACTTTATAAAATAGTACGCTTTTTAATCTATTTATTTTTATCTTTTTTCTTGGTTGCTTTCTTCTTAACTGCTTTCTTTTTTTCGCCCACTGTTTGAAGAACTTCTTCAGGATAACCTTTCCATTCAATGTATAAATAAGAGTTTATGAAGTGTTCATAGGTTAGATGCTCATAATCAAGCGGCTTGTTGTCTTTATCCAAAATATAATAATTGGTAAAAGCACCATCTTCAGGATTAGCAAGCCGTTCAAGTGCTTTATTAAAAGGATCAATTATTCTCAATGTAATATGCTTATCGCTATTCATTACTTCATCATAACTAGGCAATGAATGAATTTTAGGCAACAAGGACTTTATACTCATATGGTCTTGTCTAGATTTATTAGAAGCGTTGGTGCGCTTGTTTACAGCCATTTCATACAGTATAGATTGTGCTACCGTCTCACGATAAGGATTAAGTTTGAAATATAAAGGGTGTATATACATCATCATTGCGCCTGAAAGAAGTAATTTTCTAAATGATGGAATGAATTCAATGGTAGCTTTGCCGTTCTTATATACTGCTGCAATAGGGTGCGGCGCACCGAATGACTGGTTATAAGGATTGTTGGGATCACCGCCTGTATAATTGATGGTTATATCATTCATATCATTAAAAACTTTTCTTAATGTTCTTGCCGCACTCTTACTGTCCTTTTTGCCAAAATCTGCCTTATATTCCTTCAAAGTGAACTGTACGGGGGTATCTTCTTCATGGTTAGATTGTTCAAAAAGCTTAGTAAATGAATATACAATGTGTTGAACTGTCTGCGATGTAAATTGAGTTTCAATCTTCTTCATCAACATATTGACGGCTTCATTTGAATACTTTCTTTGAAAAGCTGGTGCATCTTTATCAGGAGTATCCTTTTTAGTGTTGATGCGAAAAGCTTCATTGATACCTTTGTTTTGATAAGTGGTTTTATAGCCTTCAGGATTATTTTCAGCAAAATTAGGAACAAGGGGCTTAACAAATGAATGTTTTGCTTCATTTTTGCTTTTATTCATTTAAATTGCCCTCCGCTATGTCATCAAAAAGCACACTTGTTATAACTGGCTTGTTGCTTGCATCTGATCTTGAAAAAATCCTAGCGATGTAAGAAGCTACCTGACTATTTGTACTTTGTTTAATACGTTTTTTATTTGGATCTGGTATTGGATACAATTCTTTAATAAGCTTAAAATACTTTCTATAATCGGTTGTACTTAATATGTCTTGAAGTTCTGAAAGTTCAAGATTACGTAAGGTTTGAATATTGCTAATTTCATCTAACACGTTCGCTTGTTCTGGTATATCCGCGAATTCTTTAACTTCTTTACTGTTTGCAAACTTAGCAAGCCCATCAATGAATTTACAGTAAGCTTGATATTCTTTAAAGTAGCGTTCAATCATGCTATAGCTTTGATCTAGTTGATTGCTGGATGAAGTGAAATTATCAAGTTCTGATTTAAGTAAATCGTTTTGTGCCTGTTGGTTTTTCAAAAAGTAATCTTCACTAGATTGCGTATAAGCATCGCTACTATGAAATACTGAAAAGCCATATCGCCTAGCCCTATCCCTATCTTTTCTAGGAAATACATTCCATATACCATAGTCATGTTCGCTTTTTAGGTATGTGATAGAAGTTAATTCTTTGTAAAAGTCGTCGCCAGCCTTTGCTAGTTCTGCACCAGTAATAATCTTATCAAGATCTTCAGGATTATTGATTAAAATAAGCTTTTCTAGTTTAGGATTTTCATTGATTAAATCTTTTGAAATAGCCTTTAATATGTCTGCTAATTGATCTTTATAAAATTGATTAAGTAGCTTAGCATCTTCAGCATCAATGCGATTATATTCGGGCTTGTCTGGATCGTATAAGTTAGCCATATCAAAAATATAATAATCGAATATATCGCGCTTAGTGATAGGGTTAGGTAATTCAAGTACTTCAGGCTCTTTGCTCATATTATTAAGAATTTCAAGCTTCAATCCTACTTTTTCTAATGCGTACTTACTTGCTTCAACTTCATCTTTATCTTGATTATATTTTGCATCTATATATAATGCTTTTAGATTTGTTCTTACTTCATCTACTGAAGATTCTTTTAAGTCATCTAGTTGATTATCTATTTCTTCATCATGAATAGTGCTGTTAACGATTGATTTAAGTACAAATTCATAATCGAATTTATGAATAATACTATTATTAGCATCGTGTTTGGCATAAATGTTTCTTATAATGGCATCCCATTTTGAAGATATATTTTCATGCTTGTATTGTTCTAGCACTGCTGTAATATTTGCGTATTTTGAATTAAGTTCTTTTAATTCCTTTTCATTCGGTTCATCGTCAAAGAACATGAAGACACCTTCAAGCTGTGAAAGTAGATATTCCTGCACAGTTTGCTGTTCTTTTTTGTACTTGTCTGCTGTTTCTTTTATGAATTTGTTGTACTTAGTCTGATAACGCTTGTACTGCCTTTCAGTGATAGTGAGTGGGCTTTCTGCTTTCGTTTTTTGGCTTGCTGCTGCTCTCACCATTACTGATAAGTTCATTTTGATGTTAGTTAAGCCTAGATGTGCTTGTATCGCGCTTGACTGAATTGCATTGTAAGCATCTGCAACTTCAGCGTAAATGTTAACGTAAGTATTATAGATTGATCCTTCATATCCATTTTCAAGGTTATCAATCATTTTAGATAATTGATCTATCGGAATACGCGGGGGGCGCTGGTCTATCTGGTCTACTAATGTTAGTAGCAATAATCTACCTAACTGATCCCCTTTATATTTTTTCTTCTTTAGAAGATTATCAATACTTTTCTTGTTTACCATCGTTTTTTCTACCCTTCTAGCGCATCTGTTAGCTTGTCCATCTTATCTTCAAGTACCGTCTTATCATAAGCGCTCAAAGCTGTAGCAAGTGCCTTCATCTCAACGCCTGCTTCTTTGTTGTCAACTTCACCGCGTTTAATTCGTCCAATTAGTGATCCTAGTTCTTGCAAGATTGCTGCTGAATTGAGTTCTGTGTCAACTTCATTAGCTGCTGGATGGTATTCTTTCTTCAAGGCATCCTGATACTTTAGCTTCAATTCTAAAAGTTTGGCTGGATCTATTGAAGCGAGATCAATTTCATCAATAGCAGCATTAATTTTATTAAGAGTTTTGCCTAGTGCATTAATCCTACCTTCTTTAGCCATACCGTATTCTTGGTATAACTCTGATAACTTTTCTTCTTTAAGGCTAGATATTTCTTCATTGAAGCGTTGTTCCCATTTATGACAAGTGCCTTTACTTATGCTTAACTTGTCTGCAATTTTTTGATAGCTGTAGCCTTCAGCTCTTAACTTGATAAATTCGCGCTGTGTTTCTTGACCTTTCACTTACTCGCCTTCTTTTTAACTTCCGCTAATGCTAATTTGTTGAAGTTGAATTATTATCCCCTAAATTGGGATGCATTATCTAGTTATCTGGATCTTTTCCAATAATTCTAGCTTCTCTTTAACATTGTTTTTCTTAAGTTGACCCTTGATATACTTTTCAATTGCCTGATTAATGATCTCATTAACACTAGTGCCATAAATAGTAGAGAGTTGTTTCAGGGTTTCATCATCGCTGGACTTAATAAGAATAGTGCGGTGTTTGTCCTTAGTGTCCTGCTGAGAAGGACGTCCTACGCGTCTTTTCAATTGTTTAGGTTGAGAATTGCCTTTTGAAGTCTCTACAGCGTTTAATAATTTGCCTGCTGCTGAATTGTCTTCTAAGTTTGCTACTTTGATTTCTTTCTTTGCCATGGTTTAATTTTCCTTTTCCAAAAATTCATCAATAAATGCGTTAATATCTTCAGTTACTTTGCCTTTTGGATCATATTCAAAAATAGATTGAAAAGCATTCTGTGATTCTTTAACACTGGTTGCTTCACGTATTTTAGAGTTAAATACTGTTGTATCTAGTTCACTAGTAACTTGTTCAAGTGCTGCTGTTATTGCTTTTGCGAATACAGTCCTTGAATTATATCTAGCAATTAAGATACCTGCTATTTTTAATTCTGGATTAGATCTTTTCTTAATACTGTTCACGGTGGTAGCAAGTTCCTTCAAGCCTTTAAGAGAATAAATATCTGCTTGTACTGGTACTATTACAGCTTGTGAAGCGGTCAATGCGTTAAGAAGTGCCATGTTAATTGCTGGTGCTGTATCAATTATCACATAATCATAATTCACACCTTCAAGCTCATCCTGAAGGATAAACTGCGGATCTATTTTCCCTGCTAACTGTAAATCTAGTTGTGATAGATCACTACTTGCTGGTGCTAGATCTATTGCATCATTAACTTTAACAATAATATCTTCAAGCTTCTTCTTTCTGGTTAATACTTGAAAAGTGGTAGCTTCAGGATCGTAAGCAACGTGCATTGAAAAGCTTGCATCTGCTTGTTGGTCAAGATCAATCAATAAAACACGCTTACCACGATTAGCAAGCCCATAAGTGAGATATAAGGCTGTGCTTGTTTTAGTAGTACCGCCTTTTTGATTTGTTACTGTAACTATTTTCATCTTTCTTTTCTCCTAGTTAAAAATAGCATTTTCCACTTCAACCGCTGCTGGATTTTTACTTGCATCAAGGTTGTGCGCGTAAATCTCTGTAGTTTGCATGTTAGCATGTCTCAATAATTGCTGCGTCTGCTGAAGGGTAGCACCATTCATTAAAGATAACGTAGCGGTTGTGTGCCTTGTTGAGTGTGCTGTTAATTTTGGACTGTTAAAGCCCGCCTGAATAAAAGAACGCTTAACTATACCGCTGATTGAACGTGTCGTAAGTCTTTTGCCTGCGTTGTTATTGCTAGTACTAGTGAATAACGGTTCGCTCAAGTCGGTTGCCTTACGTTCATTAAGGTATTCTCTTACGATAGTTTCAACGTGATCTGGCATTCTTACTGGCGCATCTGCTTCAAGGTGTCCTTTTCCCTGCACCCATAAAACAGTGCTATTGCCTAGATTGCCTATATTTTCGATATTAGCACGGCTTACTTCTACAGTTCTTAAGCCCATTGTAAGCATCATTGAAAGCATCGCATAATCACGCTTACCTTTAAGAGAAGTGCGGTCGATGGTTGCTAGTACCTTCTTTGCCTGTGCTGGTCTTAGATAGTCTTTTTTGAAACTGTTATGACTAATCTTTTCACCTTTTACATGTTTTGCAATGTCTGGATATAATCTTTTTTCTTCAGTCCATTGAAAGAATCTTTTCACCGCTACTATGTAATTTTGAATTGTAGTTAGCTTTTTACCTGCTGCTTCAAGATCTTTCTTGTACTGTCTTACATCGTCTGGCGTTGGATTAAAAATCTGATTATCATTCATGTATTTAAACCATTGTCTTAACGATGTTTTGTAAGTCCTAACAGTATTAGGTGAAGCATCAATAAAAGTAACAAAATTATCAAACAAGCTCTGAAAATTTATCTGCTTAAAGTCTAACTGATTAACATTCTGTGCGGTTATCAGTTCACCGCTGTTACGTCTGTGCGGATTGATCTCAACCATTGTATTATTCTCCTACTTAATTACATAATTATTATGTTACATTAATATTATATCATCAAATTACAATATTATCATCTTATGCAAGCATCATGTTTAAGTATTAATATATTTTCATAACAAAATAAGAAGGTAGCATTGTACTACCTTCTCGATAAAAATATAACTAGATAATTCTCACATTCTAAACAGAAAAATTAAGATAACAACTAAGTAAAAGAAAAGATATTGAAGCTATTATTATAGCTCATTATTATTATAACATGTTAACACAATATTATTAAACTATGATGGCCTAATAACATATTAGTTAACCAAAAAAGAAGCCCGTTGTGGGCTTTCTTTGTATATGCGTTATTTCGCCAAAATATCTTCCTCTACAACTCTGCTTCAGGCAAATACAAATTATTTCTAGCTTCAATGTAACAGTATACTTTACCATCTTTAATAGCTTGCTCTAATTCTTCTCTGCTGCTGCAATAATACGCTTCTTTAGGGTCGATTTCATCAAGATTGATATTAAGTGAACCATCTGATCTAACTGGTGTCGGATTGTTCTTCAAAATCGCATTCATGAAAGTTGTTTCATCAATCCAATAAAAGTAACCCGTCTGATATGCGCCTAAAAAGAAACCTCTATAGCTTCTATTTTGGCTTTCTAAGCTGTTTTGCATCCCATTAGGGTAATTGTCTTCAATATCAATAATTTTTCTTGTATCGCTCATTTTAACTTCTCCTATAAAATGTTAATCTTTGAATTATCTTCTTCTAGCTGATCTTTAATTTCACTTAATGTTTTATTTTGTTGTCTTTGATAAGAATTAGCAGCTTCAAGCTCTGCCTTAATATCAAACAAAATACAGTTCATAGTTTCAAGCGTATCAATTAACTTATTATCGCTTTGCATCGCTTCACCTAACCTTCTTTCAAGATCTTCAACTTCTCTTCATCGCTCATAGAATTCCAAGTATCCAAACTAGTGTTAAATTCATTCAATCCTTGCTTCACGGTTACTGTATCGCCTGATACGGTAACTAATTTCTTTTCAAGCTGTTTCACTTCACTAGTCCCTTCATTTTCGTTGACTAGTGTTTTTCTTTGCGCTGTAGCATCTGCAAGTGTTTCTTGAATATGAATAATACCAGCTTCTACTTCAGGATTATTACCTTTAAGAGAATTATTGATAGATTCAATCATCTTTTCTCTTTTAGCCATAGCTGCTTCAGGACTTTCAACTTCAAACTTATTGAACGCGTTGTAAAATCTGAAATCAACTTTCTTATGTGAAGCACCATTTCTATTTTTCAGGATCACTAATTCAACCTCACGCGGTGTCAACGGATCTTCAGCGCTGGTAAAGTCTGGCGCTTGATCTTTCTGGTACTGCAAGCCTAGTAATACATCTGAATAATATTCAATTTCGCCTGATTCCTTGAAGCTGTCTAGTGCTACTGGCTTATCATAACTTTGACGATTGAAGGAACTAATAAGGATTACTGGCGCATGAAATTCTTCAGTTAATTCATTTAACTTTGCTACTGAAGCTGTTACTGCTTCTTTGTCGGTCAATCCTTTTTCAAGCGGCTTTAAAATCTGTAAGTAGTCAACTATCACAACTGGCACTGTATCTGGATTTTTAAGGCAATATCTAGCAACTTGATTGTAAATATCCTGCGCTGAAGGGCGGTTAGTAATGCCATTGTTAATTCTCAAATATTGATAGTAATTAGCAAACTCATCAAATGAACTCATAACCGTATCAAACGCCGCTTTGTATTTTATTCCGCCTTCATCTGCCTGAAAGAAGTAACCATTGTCAATAGATCTAGCCTTTTGTGCTAATTTAATATCTGATTTCGCCTGCGCCTTATCAAATGTAATTCTACTTATGATCTTTTCTGTTAATGTATCGCGGCTGGTTTCTAAGCTGAAGAAGAAAACGGGGCGCTTTTGCTTTGCTATATTGTCTGCTACTTGAAGTGTAAATGTTGTCTTACCTAGTGAAGATACTGCACCAATTACATATAATTGCGGATACAATCCACCATCTAATGCTTTATCAAGATTGCTAAAACCTGTAGGAATATAGCGCTGCTGTGTCATGTTTTCTTGAATACGTTTCAGCAAGTTAATTAAATACTGATCTGGATCTTTCAAAACATTTTCAAGCTGTTTTTGAAGCCTGACTCTATCCTTTACCAGTGCTTCATTCGCATCTTTATAGCTACCTAACAAACTTTTAGTAACAATATGTACATTATCAAAGCCTATCCCTTGAAGCTTCTTTTCTATTTGATGATTAGCTAATTCGCCTGCGTTGTCATTGTCCATAGCAATAAGAAATTGCGGATCATAAAGCCTGTTCTTTGCTTCATATCTTCTTTGAATTGCCTTAATGATATCAATTAGCTTCTTTTGATTAGTGGTACTGCCTAGCCCTACTGCTTCAGCTTTACTAGATATTTCAAGAATGCTTAAAGCATCAATTTCACCTTCAACCAAAAAGATAGGCTTATCATCGCGGTACAATGCACCCTTGTTAAATAAGTTTGAATTGCCTGCCTTTGATTTCTTGTATTGCTGCTGCGCATCTGGAATATTTTCGCGCGTATCTCTAGCAATATAGCTGTAATTACTGGTAGGAATGATTAAACGCGGTGAAGCTGGTATATGCTGTGCTTTGCCTTCAAATAAGGCTACTGGATTAATCCATTTTGCCACATATCCTAAATTAAATCGCTTTGCTAATTCTAAACTAATACCACGCCTTGAAAAGTAATCTGTTTCTTCAAGGTGTTTTGGCGCTTCTTTGATAGTATAAGCAATATAATCATTAATCTTAGCTTTACCCATTGCTTCAATCTGATTGTCTTCAGCTTTTTCAAGATTATCAGGAATGGCAACACCATACTTAACAGCAAGTTCTTTCATAACTTCAATATAATCATATTGTGCTTCAGTTCCGCTAACTGGCGCATTATCATTCATTACTGCGTATAAGTCGAATATATCCCATGTAACACCACAACCATAACAATGCACTTGATAGGTTGCTGGATTGTATTGCATTGAAGGGTTGTTATCATCATGGTATGGACTTAAACAAGAAAAATTTTTATTTAAGATATTTACTCCTAGCTCTGAAAGATAATCAGGCATTGAAGTTTTAATCTGATCGCGAACCGCATTTAAATTACTTTGTGCCATAAAAAGGAAAACCTCACTTTCTTAGATCGTTCATTTTTGATCTATTTTTATTCTTCATGATTGCGGAATTTACGATTTCATTTTACAGCACGCACCGCATCAAGCGGTTGCGTTGCTGCTTACTTAGATATATTAGATATATTAGAGAATGACGCCGTGTCTTTTCCTTGGTGCTGTAAGGCTCATTTTTTTACTAGTGAAAAGATAAACCCCTTTTAGTGAAAAGATAAACCCCCTTTAGTGAAAAGATAGACCCCCCTTTTTTGATGAAAATTCTTTGACCAGCTTTGAAAATCAGCAAAATTAAAAGATGGTATTTGTGTGCATGATTTTTTTACTTTTATGGTTATAAATCCTATCGTGCTGCGGATCGTAACATTTTTCATTAATATTTTTACCTGTAAGATAGACCCTTTTTTTAATCACTTTTAACCACTTTTTACCATAGTTGGGATGCAATATATACGAACAAAAAAAGCATACTTTATAAAATAGTACGCTTTTTAATCTATTTATTTTTATCTTTTTTCTTGGTTGCTTTCTTCTTAACTGCTTTCTTTTTTTCGCCCACTGTTTGAAGAACTTCTTCAGGATAACCTTTCCATTCAATGTATAAATAAGAGTTTATGAAGTGTTCATAGGTTAGATGCTCATAATCAAGCGGCTTGTTGTCTTTATCCAAAATATAATAATTGGTAAAAGCACCATCTTCAGGATTAGCAAGCCGTTCAAGTGCTTTATTAAAAGGATCAATTATTCTCAATGTAATATGCTTATCGCTATTCATTACTTCATCATAACTAGGCAATGAATGAATTTTAGGCAACAAGGACTTTATACTCATATGGTCTTGTCTAGATTTATTAGAAGCGTTGGTGCGCTTGTTTACAGCCATTTCATACAGTATAGATTGTGCTACCGTCTCACGATAAGGATTAAGTTTGAAATATAAAGGGTGTATATACATCATCATTGCGCCTGAAAGAAGTAATTTTCTAAATGATGGAATGAATTCAATGGTAGCTTTGCCGTTCTTATATACTGCTGCAATAGGGTGCGGCGCACCGAATGACTGGTTATAAGGATTGTTGGGATCACCGCCTGTATAATTGATGGTTATATCATTCATATCATTAAAAACTTTTCTTAATGTTCTTGCCGCACTCTTACTGTCCTTTTTGCCAAAATCTGCCTTATATTCCTTCAAAGTGAACTGTACGGGGGTATCTTCTTCATGGTTAGATTGTTCAAAAAGCTTAGTAAATGAATATACAATGTGTTGAACTGTCTGCGATGTAAATTGAGTTTCAATCTTCTTCATCAACATATTGACGGCTTCATTTGAATACTTTCTTTGAAAAGCTGGTGCATCTTTATCAGGAGTATCCTTTTTAGTGTTGATGCGAAAAGCTTCATTGATACCTTTGTTTTGATAAGTGGTTTTATAGCCTTCAGGATTATTTTCAGCAAAATTAGGAACAAGGGGCTTAACAAATGAATGTTTTGCTTCATTTTTGCTTTTATTCATTTAAATTGCCCTCCGCTATGTCATCAAAAAGCACACTTGTTATAACTGGCTTGTTGCTTGCATCTGATCTTGAAAAAATCCTAGCGATGTAAGAAGCTACCTGACTATTTGTACTTTGTTTAATACGTTTTTTATTTGGATCTGGTATTGGATACAATTCTTTAATAAGCTTAAAATACTTTCTATAATCGGTTGTACTTAATATGTCTTGAAGTTCTGAAAGTTCAAGATTACGTAAGGTTTGAATATTGCTAATTTCATCTAACACGTTCGCTTGTTCTGGTATATCCGCGAATTCTTTAACTTCTTTACTGTTTGCAAACTTAGCAAGCCCATCAATGAATTTACAGTAAGCTTGATATTCTTTAAAGTAGCGTTCAATCATGCTATAGCTTTGATCTAGTTGATTGCTGGATGAAGTGAAATTATCAAGTTCTGATTTAAGTAAATCGTTTTGTGCCTGTTGGTTTTTCAAAAAGTAATCTTCACTAGATTGCGTATAAGCATCGCTACTATGAAATACTGAAAAGCCATATCGCCTAGCCCTATCCCTATCTTTTCTAGGAAATACATTCCATATACCATAGTCATGTTCGCTTTTTAGGTATGTGATAGAAGTTAATTCTTTGTAAAAGTCGTCGCCAGCCTTTGCTAGTTCTGCACCAGTAATAATCTTATCAAGATCTTCAGGATTATTGATTAAAATAAGCTTTTCTAGTTTAGGATTTTCATTGATTAAATCTTTTGAAATAGCCTTTAATATGTCTGCTAATTGATCTTTATAAAATTGATTAAGTAGCTTAGCATCTTCAGCATCAATGCGATTATATTCGGGCTTGTCTGGATCGTATAAGTTAGCCATATCAAAAATATAATAATCGAATATATCGCGCTTAGTGATAGGGTTAGGTAATTCAAGTACTTCAGGCTCTTTGCTCATATTATTAAGAATTTCAAGCTTCAATCCTACTTTTTCTAATGCGTACTTACTTGCTTCAACTTCATCTTTATCTTGATTATATTTTGCATCTATATATAATGCTTTTAGATTTGTTCTTACTTCATCTACTGAAGATTCTTTTAAGTCATCTAGTTGATTATCTATTTCTTCATCATGAATAGTGCTGTTAACGATTGATTTAAGTACAAATTCATAATCGAATTTATGAATAATACTATTATTAGCATCGTGTTTGGCATAAATGTTTCTTATAATGGCATCCCATTTTGAAGATATATTTTCATGCTTGTATTGTTCTAGCACTGCTGTAATATTTGCGTATTTTGAATTAAGTTCTTTTAATTCCTTTTCATTCGGTTCATCGTCAAAGAACATGAAGACACCTTCAAGCTGTGAAAGTAGATATTCCTGCACAGTTTGCTGTTCTTTTTTGTACTTGTCTGCTGTTTCTTTTATGAATTTGTTGTACTTAGTCTGATAACGCTTGTACTGCCTTTCAGTGATAGTGAGTGGGCTTTCTGCTTTCGTTTTTTGGCTTGCTGCTGCTCTCACCATTACTGATAAGTTCATTTTGATGTTAGTTAAGCCTAGATGTGCTTGTATCGCGCTTGACTGAATTGCATTGTAAGCATCTGCAACTTCAGCGTAAATGTTAACGTAAGTATTATAGATTGATCCTTCATATCCATTTTCAAGGTTATCAATCATTTTAGATAATTGATCTATCGGAATACGCGGGGGGCGCTGGTCTATCTGGTCTACTAATGTTAGTAGCAATAATCTACCTAACTGATCCCCTTTATATTTTTTCTTCTTTAGAAGATTATCAATACTTTTCTTGTTTACCATCGTTTTTTCTACCCTTCTAGCGCATCTGTTAGCTTGTCCATCTTATCTTCAAGTACCGTCTTATCATAAGCGCTCAAAGCTGTAGCAAGTGCCTTCATCTCAACGCCTGCTTCTTTGTTGTCAACTTCACCGCGTTTAATTCGTCCAATTAGTGATCCTAGTTCTTGCAAGATTGCTGCTGAATTGAGTTCTGTGTCAACTTCATTAGCTGCTGGATGGTATTCTTTCTTCAAGGCATCCTGATACTTTAGCTTCAATTCTAAAAGTTTGGCTGGATCTATTGAAGCGAGATCAATTTCATCAATAGCAGCATTAATTTTATTAAGAGTTTTGCCTAGTGCATTAATCCTACCTTCTTTAGCCATACCGTATTCTTGGTATAACTCTGATAACTTTTCTTCTTTAAGGCTAGATATTTCTTCATTGAAGCGTTGTTCCCATTTATGACAAGTGCCTTTACTTATGCTTAACTTGTCTGCAATTTTTTGATAGCTGTAGCCTTCAGCTCTTAACTTGATAAATTCGCGCTGTGTTTCTTGACCTTTCACTTACTCGCCTTCTTTTTAACTTCCGCTAATGCTAATTTGTTGAAGTTGAATTATTATCCCCTAAATTGGGATGCATTATCTAGTTATCTGGATCTTTTCCAATAATTCTAGCTTCTCTTTAACATTGTTTTTCTTAAGTTGACCCTTGATATACTTTTCAATTGCCTGATTAATGATCTCATTAACACTAGTGCCATAAATAGTAGAGAGTTGTTTCAGGGTTTCATCATCGCTGGACTTAATAAGAATAGTGCGGTGTTTGTCCTTAGTGTCCTGCTGAGAAGGACGTCCTACGCGTCTTTTCAATTGTTTAGGTTGAGAATTGCCTTTTGAAGTCTCTACAGCGTTTAATAATTTGCCTGCTGCTGAATTGTCTTCTAAGTTTGCTACTTTGATTTCTTTCTTTGCCATGGTTTAATTTTCCTTTTCCAAAAATTCATCAATAAATGCGTTAATATCTTCAGTTACTTTGCCTTTTGGATCATATTCAAAAATAGATTGAAAAGCATTCTGTGATTCTTTAACACTGGTTGCTTCACGTATTTTAGAGTTAAATACTGTTGTATCTAGTTCACTAGTAACTTGTTCAAGTGCTGCTGTTATTGCTTTTGCGAATACAGTCCTTGAATTATATCTAGCAATTAAGATACCTGCTATTTTTAATTCTGGATTAGATCTTTTCTTAATACTGTTCACGGTGGTAGCAAGTTCCTTCAAGCCTTTAAGAGAATAAATATCTGCTTGTACTGGTACTATTACAGCTTGTGAAGCGGTCAATGCGTTAAGAAGTGCCATGTTAATTGCTGGTGCTGTATCAATTATCACATAATCATAATTCACACCTTCAAGCTCATCCTGAAGGATAAACTGCGGATCTATTTTCCCTGCTAACTGTAAATCTAGTTGTGATAGATCACTACTTGCTGGTGCTAGATCTATTGCATCATTAACTTTAACAATAATATCTTCAAGCTTCTTCTTTCTGGTTAATACTTGAAAAGTGGTAGCTTCAGGATCGTAAGCAACGTGCATTGAAAAGCTTGCATCTGCTTGTTGGTCAAGATCAATCAATAAAACACGCTTACCACGATTAGCAAGCCCATAAGTGAGATATAAGGCTGTGCTTGTTTTAGTAGTACCGCCTTTTTGATTTGTTACTGTAACTATTTTCATCTTTCTTTTCTCCTAGTTAAAAATAGCATTTTCCACTTCAACCGCTGCTGGATTTTTACTTGCATCAAGGTTGTGCGCGTAAATCTCTGTAGTTTGCATGTTAGCATGTCTCAATAATTGCTGCGTCTGCTGAAGGGTAGCACCATTCATTAAAGATAACGTAGCGGTTGTGTGCCTTGTTGAGTGTGCTGTTAATTTTGGACTGTTAAAGCCCGCCTGAATAAAAGAACGCTTAACTATACCGCTGATTGAACGTGTCGTAAGTCTTTTGCCTGCGTTGTTATTGCTAGTACTAGTGAATAACGGTTCGCTCAAGTCGGTTGCCTTACGTTCATTAAGGTATTCTCTTACGATAGTTTCAACGTGATCTGGCATTCTTACTGGCGCATCTGCTTCAAGGTGTCCTTTTCCCTGCACCCATAAAACAGTGCTATTGCCTAGATTGCCTATATTTTCGATATTAGCACGGCTTACTTCTACAGTTCTTAAGCCCATTGTAAGCATCATTGAAAGCATCGCATAATCACGCTTACCTTTAAGAGAAGTGCGGTCGATGGTTGCTAGTACCTTCTTTGCCTGTGCTGGTCTTAGATAGTCTTTTTTGAAACTGTTATGACTAATCTTTTCACCTTTTACATGTTTTGCAATGTCTGGATATAATCTTTTTTCTTCAGTCCATTGAAAGAATCTTTTCACCGCTACTATGTAATTTTGAATTGTAGTTAGCTTTTTACCTGCTGCTTCAAGATCTTTCTTGTACTGTCTTACATCGTCTGGCGTTGGATTAAAAATCTGATTATCATTCATGTATTTAAACCATTGTCTTAACGATGTTTTGTAAGTCCTAACAGTATTAGGTGAAGCATCAATAAAAGTAACAAAATTATCAAACAAGCTCTGAAAATTTATCTGCTTAAAGTCTAACTGATTAACATTCTGTGCGGTTATCAGTTCACCGCTGTTACGTCTGTGCGGATTGATCTCAACCATTGTATTATTCTCCTACTTAATTACATAATTATTATGTTACATTAATATTATATCATCAAATTACAATATTATCATCTTATGCAAGCATCATGTTTAAGTATTAATATATTTTCATAACAAAATAAGAAGGTAGCATTGTACTACCTTCTCGATAAAAATATAACTAGATAATTCTCACATTCTAAACAGAAAAATTAAGATAACAACTAAGTAAAAGAAAAGATATTGAAGCTATTATTATAGCTCATTATTATTATAACATGTTAACACAATATTATTAAACTATGATGGCCTAATAACATATTAGTTAACCAAAAAAGAAGCCCGTTGTGGGCTTTCTTTGTATATGCGTTATTTCGCCAAAATATCTTCCTCTACAACTGCTATGAAAAGCATATATACTTGTGTATTTAAGCATCAAAACAGACTACTTTAGATTTATCTGCTTTCTGGTCTTGCCGGATGCCTGCTCTTCTTATCGGAGTCATCATCGAGTATTCCGATATCTCAACTGGTGAGGTAATCGCATGGACTGACTCTCCCGACATAAAGGCTGTAAGCCCAGCCTTAGCCCTCTCAGGCCGCTTGGTTTAGTTCTGGATGCTCAATTAATGCATACAGATTCAAGACTGCATTCTGATCACGGTCATTCTTGTATCCGCATTCATAGCAGATATATTCATTATGCTTAGTGCCATGCTTCTTATTGCCATGCAAAGTAATTTTCTCATCGCCTGTTTTGACATAGCCGCACTTAGCACATCTTTGTGTTGATGGATAAAGCTTATTGGCAATAATTAATTTTCTGCCATACCAT
>JAMPAL010000027.1 GCA_023667245.1 Anaeroplasma bactoclasticum | reverse complement strand
AATAACCGTGCTTCCAAAAATAATAAATAAAACCAATTGAATTTGGGGATCAGTCGTATTTTCTAAATAAAACATAATTTATTTTCCTCTTTTCTTAAGCGTATTATACGCTATTTTCATTGTTTGTTCAAAATGTTTGCGTTTTAGATTTTAGAAATTGTGTATTATTTGGGCATTTAAATGGCCAATATCGTATTTTACTTCATATCTTATATTGAAAGTGAGGTGTCAATATGGCTTGTTTTTCAAATAATACTACAACTACTACTACAAATGTAACTAACAATGGTACTATTGCGCAACTTTTAAAACGAATTGATCAAATGCAAAAAGAAGCAGTTATTGCAAATGCAACCAATCAATGTGACAATTGTATGATGTCTGCAATGTATAACACGAAACCAATTGCAATTTATATTTGTTGCAATGGTCAACGTTTTACTGCGCCAGCAGGTATTACTGGAACTGAAGCGAATTTATTTAGAGTTGAAGAAGTTCGAAATGATGAGACTGTCGTTTTACGTTTACTTGTTGCCGACGAAACTACTGGGGAAATCACTTGCACCACCTATACAATTGTTGTTCGTATCAGTTGCATCGGCAGTGTACAATGTTTTGAACCTATCAATTGTGAAACACTTTGTTCGCAAATTATTTAATTAGACTTTGTACCAGTAGTAAATATAAAAGGATAACTTACTACTGGTACACCCCTTGCCATATGACCTTATATTTCAAGACTGCTGGAAACAGCAGTTTTTCTTCACCTTTTTTATACAAAAAAAGAACACTTTCATGTTCTTTTATCCTAATAATAAATCTAACGACATCATAATCACAAACCCTAACATTACACCAATGGTGCCTAATTTATTTTCTTTATTGGTTTTTCCAGAAGGAATGAGCTCTTCTGCCACAACATATATCATCGCTCCTGCAGCAAATCCCAACACAAATGGCAAAATGCTACTCACAAATGTGACCAAAATAGCCCCAATGACTGCACTAATCGGTTCTACAATTCCACTAGCTTGACCATAAAAAAAGGCTTTTCCTCTAGACATACCTTCTTCTCGTAGTGGCAAACTGACTGCCATACCCTCAGGAAAATTTTGAAGTCCGATTCCAATGGCTAGTATCCAAGCAGGCAAGAAATTATTCATACAACTACCAAATGCAACGCCAATGGCCAATCCTTCTGGAATGTTATGCAATGTAATTGCAAGTACTAAAAGAATTTTTCGATTCCACGATGACTTTTTTCCTTCTGGTACTTCTGCTTGTAAATGCAAATGCGGGATAAATCGATCGATTAAATAAATACATAGTGTACCTACTAATACACCTAGTCCAAGTACAATAGCGGCATTTTGTCCCATTTCTTCGGCTTTATCTATTCCTGGTAAAAGTAGGCTAAAGAAACTGGCCGCAATCATTACCCCGGCGCCAAAGCCAAACATAAAAGACATCAATTTTTCACTTGTTTTTCGAAAAGCAAATACCATTGCGCCCCCTAATGCGGTAAGTCCCCACGTCATTAAGGTTGCAAGTAATGCCAACTGAACAACATAAAAATCCATATTACACCTCCTATAGGTATAATATGGATTTTTTTAATTTTCGTTTAGGCTATTTTCTTTGGGAAATAATGATTTTTGAATGGGTAAGTAGATAAAAAGCACTATCGCCAATGTCAAAATGCCATTAAGCAAAGTAGCTGGAATACTAGCCAAAGCAACGTAAAGAGAATCCTTAAATGCAGTGCCTCCTAGTGTAAATTGTTTGATCAACTTATAAATGAACTCACCCAATAAATTGACACCGATTGCTAGCGAAGTTACAAAGTTTACTACTTGAAGTGCATAAGAACACTTCTTCTGATAAAGCGGTGTAATCGTTAAAAATAAACCAATGATGATACTCAACACATAAACTGGCCAGTGAATTTCCACCTGTTTATGGATGGTCTCAATATGCCACACCCCTTGTGATGAAATAGCAATACCTAAAAAAACAAGTCCTACAAATAGAAAAACAAGTCCTATTCCCATTGCATAATAACTCATTCTATTTACCTTTTTTTTCAATAAATACCGATATAGACATCCTACAATGACACCCATCACTAGTTTTAAAATAATTGTTCGCACAATAGACCAAATGTCGTATCCCGCAATAAAATCGTATAGTCCCATACCAATAGAACCAGACAATCCTCCAATCCATCCATCAAAAAATAAAGCAACCAAAATAACAACCAAATTGCCTAGATGAATCATTGGCTGCCCTAGTGGTGAAGGAATCGGAATTCGAATAAATACGCCAACATAAGAAAGAGCACTAAATACACCGATCAATGTCATTTTCAACAATACTTGCTTTGTTTTTGACATTTGACTAAAATAATGACTTTGCATACTTTCACATCCTTTGTTTATTATATTGATTATATGCTATATATTATACAAGTTTTTATTTATTTTGTCCTGTTTTTGCATAATAGATATAGATACTTATATAAACAAGAAAGTCATTCTTTAAGCATAAGAATATATCAAAAGGATAGGTATAATACTTACCTATCCTTTTGAATGTATTCTTGATTTTTTTGCTTGATATCTTTGACAAGTGCTCTATAAAAGACATCCCCAATTTGTAAATACCCATCCATAGATGGATGCACTCCATTGGTTCCAATCCACTCTGTTTGTGATGATCTCGCATTCACTTTACGTTCAAGCATAGGCATATTGTATTCACTATCAAATTGTGCTTTTGTATCCACATATCGTACATAATCTTTGAACTCCTCTTCTAAAGCAAGGTTCATCAAAGCATCATTGTAATGAAATGCAGTGGTAATCGTACCCAATGTATCACTATATGGTCCATGTGCTCCATAATTAGAAGCAATACCACCATTGACTGAACAAATTTGAATGCCCAAAAGCGTGATATGTGCTTGTGGGTATTCTTGGTGTATCTTTCTGAGCAGTTGTTTGGCATAGTCGGTGTGGTGTTGGAATTGCGTGTTATAAGGTACATATAATCCATTCCATGTCAATAAAATATATACTAAATCGATGGTTTGAAATTGATGCTTATTGATATAGTCTTGAAAAGAAATATCACCTTTTTCCCGGTTCCAAAAAGGATTTCCTAGTTCAAACTCATGGTTTTGAACAGTAATCGTATCATGATGAATACCACCCAATACATGGGTAAATGTAGCACCAATAGGTGGATTAGGTGAGGTATTTTTGGCACCACGCTTGAACTTTAAGCGTTTTTCTTCTATCGTTTCTAATATCCATTCTACATTTTCAGAACGCCATACGCTATGTTGATCATTTTCATCTAGTTTATGATGATCTACTTCAATCCAAACAGGTGATTGCATACTTACGATATCACTCGTACAATAAGATTTCCAAGTCCAACAGCCATATCCTTCATAGCCAATTTCTTCTTCCTCTACATTGGTTTTACAAGTGCCTATCATCTTTAGACTATTTGCATAACCTAGTCCTTCAGGATACCCTCCCATCTTGGTCAATCTACGATAGCCCTCTTTTGGCCAAACCCCATTAGCCGTTAGGCTATCTCCTATACACAATATATGATACATGGATTGTGGTGCTTCTGGTTCAACTACTTCTAGAAGTGTGGTTGCTTGATCGACAATTTGGTGAGCATCATCATATAGTGTAATGGTTAGTGGATACACTCCAACCTCACTACTTTGTGGAGTAAAGGTAAAATACCTTGGATATGGATTTCCTTTATCACAAGTCACATGAATATAATATTGATAGGGATGATTGAGACAGATAATTCCCCGGTAAAACAATTCAAAGGTATCTCCAACCACGACATCATATCGTTTTGCTAAATAAATCAGTTTCATCTATTTTCCTCCAATAAATTTTGAATCATTGTCCATTCCGATGTAACCCGTTGTGCAATCGTAGCATCTTGGATTTGACCAATTAAAAGACTGATTTCATCATAGGTAATTTGATTACTCCACAACAAACCATAGGCCTTTTTGAATTGCTCTACATCAATAGATTGATCAATATGACAATAATAATTTGTAAATACATCTAGCATATGCAGTGCATATGCCTTTCTAATTTCTTCCTTACTTTGATAAGGAGTGACTGTATATGAACGTTTTAATGCTTGTAATCCAACTATAATTTCTGGTGTATTGAATATATTTCGCGAAGAAAATTCACTAAAACCAATTTCTAGATGGTTTGAAATGTATTCTAATTGCTCGCATAACGTAATGGCATCTCCACCCGAATTGTCTGGGGAAAGCCCAATCACAATACTTGCTTGCCCATTCACGGTTTCCATAAATCCCTCTATCCGTGATGCCACATAGGAATTAGAACCACTATAAATCATAGGATCTAAATTGTCAACATATCCTTCTTTTATCCAGGTACCAAAGTCTTGAGCATAGGTTTGAATGGCTCCACTTAAACTAGACATCACTGCTGTGCTAATCATCATATGGGGTTTCTCACTATGAATCACATTGGAAATCATCTTTACCATATTCGTTACATTCTGTACTTTAAACGCCATCCATTGTTTCCGGATATCCTCACTTGTCAATAGCAATGTTTTGACATCTCCTTCAATTTGGTAAGTGGTTTGAAATAAATTCAATGCACTTTCCGTATAACAAAAATCATTAATCAAACTAGAGTCTGTAATCACACCAGAAAAGGTATGCAAATTACTAGCTGGATAACGAACAAAGTCGTATTCAATACCATCTAAATTATAATTATGACTTAATTCTTTGTAGACATTCGTCAAGAGCGTTTGTACTTCTTTTTGAGTAATGTCGTAAAAATAAACATTTCCACTGTGATAATTACCTTGATAATCAATTGCGCAAAAATCACGACGATTATAAGAAGGCAAATAACCATCTCCACAAACAAATGTATTACTCCAAGCAACAACACGTAAATTTCTGCGATGGGCTTCTTCAATAAAACACTCTAAATAATCATTGTATCCTTCATAGACATAATTGGCTCCTCTTTGTTGTCTTAAATAGGCTGATGGATAAATCGAACCTCCATTAAAGTTGGTATTGACATAAATCGTATTGATGCCCAATTCTACAACTCGGTCTAATAATTTACATACTTCTAAAGTCGTATTTTCGGGATATCCTGTTATTCGCATAGGGTAATGCCAAAAAGCTTTGACTTCTACTGTCTTAGGTGCAATCGTTAAATAATGTAATTGTGATACCAATAATGCCAATTGTTCTTTTTCACTTGAATCAAGAGCATCTATTTTAGCAAATTGTTCTAGGGCTTGTTGGTATTTTTCTTGCAACAAAGCATAATCTAATGGCTTTTTCTCTATATACGAAGCTATCATTTTTTCTTTTGCTTGAATTAAATTTTCTCTTATCCAAATGATCTGATTGAGACTAGCAGCACGGTAAACTTGGATTTGTTTTGTGGCTGAATGATATTGGATATAGTCGCCCACTTGAATTTGTTTTTCGAGTAGTGTTGCAGCGGTACCATGACCTGATATAATGCATCCTCCTTTTGGCAAATCTACAAGTGTTTGAGCATCAATGGCAATTCCATCTTTATCTACTGCAATTTCATATCCATAGGCATTTCGATTTCTATAGGTAGCTTCATCATACACATGACATTCATTGGTTCCTCTAAAACCGCCATAAATCACATTTGAAAGTGTGGCAATGCAATCATCTCCTGTGAACTCAAATTGAGTTAAATCTAAGTTTGCTGGAGATGCAAGAGATAGATTTTCTACATAACTCGTATAAGATGAAAAAGCAGGTTCTATATAGCAAAAATAATCATCTTCATAAAGGGGATAAAACACATCTTCCTCAAATTGGATCTGAATATCAATATGAACTACGGTGGTTTCATCATAAATCAGATCCAAAAACCATTCAAAAGGATAATACATATTTGTACTACCTTCAACTTCAACATTATAGCAGGTATCATCTATCCAAATGATCCATTTTAACCATTCTATACTCTCATTATAAGATAGGCTCCCTACAATTTGTAGTTGAGTATTGTGATTTGTGACTTGAATTTGATTAAGGTGAATATCTAGTTCATCTTTTTGATAAATAGCATGAATGATTAGATTTTCTGTAACCAGATCAATAGATTGATCCCATCTAATAAAGGTATAGCCTTTTTCATATGGTGCTTGAGGATACGTAAGTTGATCTTGATAATTGACAATATAGGTCTCAATCATACAATCATTTCGTCCCATAAAGACTACAGTATACTGATTTTGAGTATAATAGGCTATGATAGTCATCTCCCTCGTTACAACTTGTTCTTCACTATCCCAGTGATGAAACTGATATCCTTCTTTTGAAGGAGCGGTTGGATAAATGATTTCACTATGATAAGGATAAGATACTGTCTCAATTTCTTCTCCAAATTCAGTCATAAAACGAATATCATATGTCTTTTTTTCATAATAGAGAATAATATCTTGATCACCTGTAACCTGCACCGGATTTTCACTAAAACCAATAAAGTCATACCCTTCTATAGGAGGTGCATCAGGATACACAGGTATATCTTGATAAGCAACTTCTTTTTCTTCAATCAAATCACCAAAAGAATTGATGAACCGAATACGATAGTTACACTTTTGATACTGTAACGTAATCGTCTTATCTTGTTTGGCCTGTTTTGTTGTATCATCATAACCTATAAATGTATAGCCTGTAATTTCTTCTGGTTTGGGGTACACAATTTCATCTAAATGTGCATACACTGTTGATTCAAGTACTGTTCCAAATGAATCCATAAAGGTAATTGTATATTGCTTTTTTTCATATAATGCATAAATCGTCATATCTTTTGTTGCTTGACTGATTTCTGTATCCCACTTGATAAAAGTATAGCCTTCTATTGTAGGGGCAATTGGATATTGAATAGACGAATTTTTTGTAAAAGTAGATACCTCAATCGTTTGATTATTAGCCCCCATAAACGTAATGGTATATGTTTGTTCTTGCTTTCCACAAGAACAAAGCAAAATGGGTAAAAGTAAACATAAATATTTCATCTTTTTGAACATGAGTGATTCTCCTGAAAAAATTGAATGGTCTTATCAATGGTTTGATTGAAAGAAGTAGGAATTGTAGATAATTGCTCCATCATTTTCGTGTTGTCATAATTGTGAGATTCATTGATTGTTTGAAGAACAAATCGAGATAAATAAGGCACAAAAGGAATACATAAATAGGCTATCCAAAGAGGAATTTTCCATGTTTTCTTTTTTCTTCCTAAATGTTGATTCACTATTTCATATAACTCATACACACTGACATTTTCACCCGATAAAATAAAGTCTCCCTCCACCTCATGCTGACACAAAACAATGGTTGCATGCACAACATCATCGACATCGACAAAATTATATCCCCCTCTTACACCAAATTGCATCTTTCCTTGAATGATATCTTGTACAACTTTCCCAATCGAAGATGGCTTAAAATCGTTGGCCCCAATGACCGCAGAAGGATACAAAATATTGATGGGAATTTCTGGATACTTTTGTCGTTGATCCATTACATACTTTGTAGCTATGGCTTTAGAATAACTATAATTATCTTGAAATTTCTCTGGATACATAGCAATAGGTTCTGATATCTTTTGCATAGCAGGTATATTTTCTTTATCAATAGCATCAACGGAACTAAAATAAATATATCGTTTCACTTTTTTTTGAATACATACATCTGTTATTGTCTTGGTTCCCTCATAATTGATACGGATAGTTTGCTCTCTTTGATTGTTTTTAATATCAATTACACCCGCTAGATGAAGCACAATATCCTCATTAGTGATTATACCTTCTAAAAATTGTTTATCAAAAATATTTCCGATTTGATAGTTCACATCTAATCCTTCAATAGAATGGTCAATTTTTCTAGCTAAAATGACTACTTTTTCATTTTGTTGAAGAAGCGCTTTTACTAGATTATTTCCAATATGACCTGTTGCACCTGTGATAATATAAGCCATCTTTATTCACCTCTTGTGGTTGTATAGTTCAATACTAAAGTTTCTTGTTGATCAGTTAAACGCACTTGATAGGTGATTACCTCTCCTTTTTCAAGCTCTTCTTGGATTAGACCATCTTTATCTATTTTAGGATGATTTACCTCTAATTCAATAGAAACATCGCTAAAATTCTTTAAGATTTGATACTCTACATTGACATAAGATATAAATTCATCCCAAAGCTGATTGCTTCTTAATGTTTGTGGACAAGGTTTTCCGCTAAAAAAGTGGTGTGGTTTTACTTGATCTACGGTAAGTTGGTTTTGAACCAATAAATGCGCTACTAACTTTGCACATCTATGCCAAGTACGCATCAGATGTGATCCTTGATTTACCATAGTCTCAATACCAATACTATGTAAATTCCCTCCCCGATTTGCAATTTTCTGATAGGTTGCATTGTAATAGGTTGGTCCCATATAGTAAAAACCATTAGAACCTAACACTATTCCTAACCCTGCATCATTGATATCTTCTGTCTGAGGATGAATAAATGCCTCTCCTGCACTTGCTCCCACAGGTGCTTTTTTTCCTTGCTTAATCCCATCAGATGCAAAAACAAGCGTTTTTTCTTCATAAACATAACTGATTTTCGGAATTTTAATTTGCGATTTTTTCCCGTCTATATAATAATAATCTCCCTCGATTGTGACGACTGGATGAGTATTCCTTCCTTTCACACCCGTTGGAATAAGACAAAAAGGAACAAGCAAACTATCCCCCGCATGATAAGCTATCTCATCATCTGGTACTTGGTGACAAGCCATATGTTCACCAACTGAATAATGCCAACTCGTTCCCCCTCCTCCATTTGCAACATATGTCGCATGCGCATATTCATCTGCAGTTGGACTAGTAGATGCTGTATCATGAATAACAATATATTCAGTGCTCGCTTTTTTTGTACCTGGACGATTTCGATTGATTCCTTCACTATCTAATGAACAAATCCTTTCTTCTACCTTATGCTCACCAAACCAATATTTAGATAGACCAGAAATCACTGTTGTTTCATAATCAAACTGATAACCATACACAGTAACCCTTTTTGATTCTATCTTTTTTTCTTGAGCTTCATCTAATATTTTCTTTAAAGTTTCTAATTTATTCATATTCAGTCTCTCTTTTCCTTACTCTATATTTAGATATATTTATTATACTATGACTTCTTCAAAAAAGAAAGAAAAATGGCTAAATATTATGTGTAGAAAAACAAATTATGATATAATATGTCAGAATATTTACAAATAAAAAAGGAGAATATCATGAAACCTACTATTATTGGTATTGCTGGAGGCACAGCATCTGGAAAAACAACGATTGCCAAAAGACTTTATGATGAAGCACTCAAATATGGTTCTGTTATCTTGATTCGAATTGATGACTACTATTACAATAAAGAAAAAATTCCACTCAGTGAAAGTGGAAAAAGAAACTATGATCATCCAGATTCTTATGATTCACAATTGGTTGTTGCTCAACTAGAATCGTTGAAAAAAGGAATAGCTATTGATAAACCCTTATATGATTTTGTAACCCAATCGAGAAGAGTAGAAACCGAACACATTGAACCTGCAAATATCATTATTGTAGAAGGTATTCTTACTTTTGCTATGCCAAAACTGAGAAAACTATTTGATATCAAATTATTTGTAGATACACCCGATGACATTCGTTTGATCAGAAGAGTAAAACGAGATATAAATGAAAGGGGTAGAAATTTAGATTCTGTGGTAAACCAATATTTAGAATCTGTTCGCCCTATGCACATCGCTTTTGTAGAACCTTCTAAACATTTTGCGGATATCATCATCCCAGAAGGAGGACATAATGATGTTGCATTCGATATTTTAATGAGTAAAATTAGGCAATTGCAATAATACCAAAATATTGCTTAAGATAAAAAATATCACTAATATGATATAAATAGTTATGTTTTAATATATTTATTTCAATAATATGATGAAACTCATTATGTTTTATCAAAAAAAGGATTTAGAATAATCTATCTAAATCCTTTTTTATTTTTATATTAGAGCATGGGCTAGTTCAGATATAGCATTTTTACTGATATCATCTAATGAAGAAATAACCGTGACTACTGGATCTAAAAACTGAATATTTTTAGCACCTTGTAGTTTCTTTTTAATGACATTTCCTGCAACAGGAGCCCATGTACCATTTTCGATAATTCCTATTATTTTATTCTGAAAATTTCTTTCTAGCAAATGGTCTAAAAATGTCTGCATAAATGGAAAGATAGAAGCATTATACGTCGGCGTAGCAAGAACAATTTTCCCATAACGGAAAGCATCCTCCACCGCTTCTGCCATATCTACTCTTGCAAGGTCAGATACAACAACTTTAGGACAGCCCAATTGCTTTAACTGATTTTCTAACATTTCTGCAGCCTGCTTCGTATTGCCATATACTGAGGTATAAAAAATAGCAACTCCCTCACTTTCCGTTTGATAACTAGACCATATATGATATAAGTTAAAGTAATAATCTAGATGATTATTGAGTATAGGTCCATGCAACGGACAAACGATTTGAATATCTAACATCTTGGCCTTTTTCAATAAAGTTTGTACTTGTGCCCCGTATTTTCCAACTATACCAATGTAATAACGTCTAGCTTCGCATGCCCAATCATCTTCTATATCTAATGCCCCAAATTTACCAAAAGCATCTGCTGAAAAGAGCACACGATCCAAACTATCATATGTTACCATGACTTCTGGCCAATGTACCATAGGTGCCGAAACAAATGTCAATTGATGAGCACCAAGTGATAAACTTTCCATATCTGCAACCACTTTTGTATGAGCAATATTCATATGAAAGAATTGATCAATCATTTTAAATGTTTTAGCATTTCCAACAACTATCGTATTTGGATAAACCTTTAAAAATTCTAATAAACTCGCGGAATGATCCGGCTCCATATGTTGAATAATTAAATAATCTGGTATTTGATTTTGCAATACACCTTGAACATTAGCTAACCATTCTTTTGAAAAACGGATATCTACTGTATCCATAATGGCAATTTTCTCATCCATAATGACATAAGAATTATACGCCATTCCATTTGGTACAACATATTGCCCTTCAAATAAATCTGTAATATGGTCATTTACACCCACATAAAAAATTGTTTCTGTTACTTTTTTCATATTTTTTCCTTTCTTTTATGCTTTTTATTCTACTGATTTTAATGACTCAACCATTTTAACCCGATTGGTCAAAATAGCAAATATCAAATTAATAATAAAACTTACCCCACAAGTTAAACATATGGTCCAAATATACGATTGGGGCCTAATGTAATAAATATACGATAATAATGGATTTTCATTAATAGATAATACCGCAATCAAAAGAGGCTTACCAAAGAATAAACCGATAAGAGCACCTATACATGTTAAAAAAATAATTTCGATCATAAAGGAGGAACCAATTTCAGTTCTACTAAATCCAAGTACTTTTAACGTTGCAATGTCTTTCGTTCTTTCTTTAAAATTTAATAAGGCCAAATTGTATAATACTACTACTGCTAGTAGCATAGCAAAAATTTTAATAGTGAGTGTCATCACTTGAATAGAACCAATCGTATGATTTACCTTTTCTCTAGTAGTTTCGATAGATACTGCTGAAAGAACCCCTTCCATTTGTGAAATTTGATTCGATACCACTTCATTATAGGAAGAGTCTATCGTTTGAATCCAAGCACCAGTAGGCGAAAAAGGAAGTTCATTGAAACAATGTTGAGAGATAAAAATACCTTGTGAAATACAAAAGTCAACAATCTTAGCCACAACTACTTCATACACTTGATTATCATACCAAAAACGAATGGTATCTTGTTCTTTACACCCAATTTCCTTAGCCACTTTTGAGGAAATAAGACAACTAGAATGGTCATAGCCCACCTGAAAAACGGATGATTCCTCTGGTAAAATATACAAATTGGAATGAATGATATTATCTTTTTCAATATTAACACTGTGTTTTGCATACTCATCTACAAATTGAACCCCTTCAATTGAAAGAATTTGCGATTGATAACTTGCATTATTCAAGTAATTAACTGTGATATCATACGGAATATAGGTTTCCAGTTCTAAATCTAATCCATAATAAATCGTGTCTTCAATGCCAAATCCACATACTAGTAAACTGGAACATCCCAATACGCCTATTATTACCATACAGGTTCTACTCCATTTGCGTCTCATATTCCGAAATGCCATAATGATATTTAAGGGCATCCGTTTTATCCAACTTATTTTAGATAAAATACCGCGCTTTAAATGAACCGCATTTTCTCCTCTTAAACTGATTGCTGGCACTTTTGTAAGAGAACTATGACAAGCTAGAAGGCTTGTTAGTACAATAATCACCAACAATACTACTACACTAATCAAATACTCTATTCGAAAAAAAGGGCCTTCTACTTTAGGCAATTGGTATAACATCTGATATTTCATTCCCATGATATGTGGAATAATAATTGGTCCTAAAATGATGCCTAATAGTGACCCTATTCCACCGAGCACTAAAAAAATATTAGTATAGTGATATAAAATTTGATATTTGGAATATCCAAGTGCTTTTAAAATGCCTATATTTTTTTGTTCTCTTTGAATGAGTTGAGAAATAGACGTTAAAATGATTAAAATAGCCACTAAGTAAAATATCACTGGAAAAATATAAATCAATTGTCTCGCCTGAATTACATCCGATTCAATAGCTTGATTAGAAGGCAAATCTTTGGTTTCTAAAGCGTATACCAACTGATTAGAATCGCATGCTTGATCTTTTATATAATCTAAAATGGATTGAATATTGGATCCTTCTAGTAAATATTGATTATAATAAGCAGATAAATAGTTTTCAATCATTTCTTTGTTCAAAAAGGAATATTGCAATAATATGGCATCTACCAAACTAGATTGGTCCATATATAATAAGGAAGGGTTATAACTCGTATGTTCAAGTGATTCAGGATGAATCATTGTATCAGTAATTTGCAAATGAATGGTTAATCCCATAGGAAGCTCTACTTTAAATGAATCTCCTATCTTGAGTTGGTTTCGCGTTAAAAAACTTTCATCAACAAAAACCCCTTTTTGAAAATTTTCTTCTTTTTCTACTCTATAAGGTAAATTCATATTTGATGAATCAGGATGAATAATCACATAAACGGGATGATTTTCATAAGAAAAGGTAAAATAAATTCGCTTTTCATAAGTTATGTTTTCCTTTTGCAATATGTTTTCTATCTTTTCATCATATGTTTGGGTCATAATAATGGCATCACACATATGAGAGGATTGATAAATATGAGCAAGTTGATTTTCAAAATTACGATAGTTAGCCAAAATGCCTGTAAAAAGGGTTACAGCAAGGCAGGCAATACATACAACAGATAAATATTGTTTCCAATTGCTTTTGATTTCACGTCCTACTTTGATTTGTAATACAGATTGCTTTACCATTCGATGGCCTCGATATCTTTCGGATGTAAATTAGTTTGATCAGAAATGAGTTTTCCATCAGAAAAACGAATGACACGATTGGCTACTTCTGCAATACTAGCATTATGAGTAACAATCACTACACATTGCTTTCCAGTTTCACTAATTGATTTCAACAATTTTAAAATATGCTTTCCAGTTTGGCTATCTAGTGCTCCTGTTGGTTCATCACACAATAATAAATCAGGTTTTTTAGCAATCGCTCTCGCAATAGACACCCTTTGTTGTTCTCCACCACTCAAATGGGATGGAAAATTATGCATTCGGTGGGCAAGTCCAACCATTTCTAAAGTATGCTCAGGGTCTTCTACATCTTTCAAATGATCGATAGAAAGGCGTACATTTTCTAATGCGGTCAAATTAGGCATTAAGTTATAAAATTGAAAGACAAAACCAATATGTTTTCTTCTAAATTGAGCCAATTCTTTTTCATTGAATTGTGTAATATCTTTCTCATTCATTTTATAACTACCACTTGTAGCAAAATCCATTCCTCCTAAAATATTCAATAATGTAGATTTTCCTGCACCACTTGCTCCAAGAATGACCACTAACTCATTCTTCTCTAATGCAAAGGAAACTTGTTGCAAAGCCATAATTTGTGTATCTTTTTGACCATACACTTTGGTAATTTCTTTTAATTCGATAAAAGGCATAGTGTCTCCTTTCTCTTTTTTTCTTATATCAATATACCACAAAATGGTCATTTTATCAAACAGTTTGTAAAAGAAAAAGCACTCCTAATAGAGTGCTAAAAATTTATTTCTTGAGTTTCAATACACCTAATACAATACAAGTAATGCAAGAGCAAATAAATACACCCGCAAAAACATAGAGCAATTGATAATTGGTGAATATTGGAGAAACAAATATCCATGTACCTACCGTAATCAATAAAATATTCATTACTACTTTATAAATGGCATATTTTTTTCCACTTGTTGAATTGGATAAATGAGAACGAAATGACTCCACAACACCTCTAATCCAAAAAGCAAGTCCTAAAATAAGACACCCTTCATCAATGAAGGAAATTGGCAACCATGTTTTTAAAATGCATGTTACCGCAACAAAGGTCAATAGAATCAATTCAACTAATGACAATACCAATATCGTTCCCTTTGATTTCATGACTACCTTTGTTAATAAGAACCCATATGCGTATGCTAAAATGCATAAACCAATTAAAATATGTAAAATAGTTAGACCAATATTGGTCACTTCAGGAAGGATAATAATTCCTAAAGTCAGTAAAATTGCTGCAATGATAAAGAATAACACAGCTTTTATTGTATTTTTTTTCATAAATTCACCTCTATTTATAGTATTTACCAAATTTTATTGTTTAAACTGATATTGATATAAATTTGCATAGACACCATTTTGCTGAATCAATGCATCATGATTTCCTTGTTCAATAATACCATTTTTATCAATGACAATAATATTATCTGCGTGTTTTACAGTAGATAACCGATGTGCAACCACAATGGTTGTTCTTCCTTCACTCAGTTGTTCTAACGCTTGTTGTATTTGCATTTCAGTTACATTGTCTAATGCACTAGTCGCTTCATCTAATATGAGAATAGGTGGATTTTTTAAAAAGGCTCTTGCAATGGATATCCGTTGTTTTTGACCACCTGATAATTTTACACCACGTTCACCTACATATGTATTGAACCCCTCTGGTAATGATGTAATAAACTCATAGATATTGGCTTTTTTGCTTGCCTCAATGATTTCTTCATCTGTTGCATCTAGATTACCAATTGCAATATTATCTTTAATGCTCCCCGCAAATAAAAAGACATCTTGTTGAACTAACCCAATTTGTTTCCGCAAAGAATATCTAGAATATTTCCGAATATCTATATCATCAATTAAAATGGATCCATCATTCATTTCATAAAATCGTGGAATCAAATGACAAATGGTTGTTTTACCACCACCACTTGGTCCAACCAAGGCTACCGTTTGTCCTTTTGGAATCGCTAATGATAGATGAGATAATACAAAGTGTTCCTCATCTGATTGATAACTAAAACTAACATTTTGAAAAACAATGCCCTTTTCAATTTGATCTAATACAACTGGATTGTCATCGTCTTCTTCAATTGGCGTATGAATGACTTCCATAAAGCGCTCAAAACCTGTCATACCACTTTGAATCTGCTCAAATATCGACACAATCGTCCGTATAGGCATAATGATATTATTAATATATAAGACAAGTGCGGTAAACTCTGATTCATCAATATAGTGTTTGGAATAGAATATCCCCCCTGATATTAAAGCAACCAAATATAGAAAATCAGTGAAAAAGGTCATGCCAGAACCAAAAATACCCATTTGCTTATAAGCACCTGCACGGGCTTTTTTAAAATTTTGATTACATATATCAAATTTTTCCTTTTCATAACGCTCAGTTGTATATGATTTTGAAACTCGAATACCCGAAACGCTACTTTCTACTTGCGCATTAATGATGCCTGTTTCTTCGCGCATTTTAATAAAAGCATTTCTCATTCCTTTACGCGTAAAGATAGCATAAAGCACAATAAATGGAACAACAGAAAAGACAATAAGAGTAAGCACTGGATTAACTTTGAGAATCATTAATACAAATGAACCTAATAACGTGATTGTCGCAATAAAAATATCCTCTGGTCCATGATGAGCAAGTTCAGAAATATCCATTAAATCATTGATAAGACGTGACATAATGGTTCCCGTTTTATGTTCATCAAAATAGGAAAATGGCAACGATTGTAAGTGACTGAAGAGTTCTTTTCTCATATCACCTTGAATTCGAACACCTACAATATGTCCCCAGTATTGGATAATAAAATTTAAGCCCGCTTTAATCACATATATTCCTAATAAGGCGCCACCCAATATCCAAATGAGTGCAATCATATTTTCTTTTCCTGCTAAATCCCGAATAATATATTGAGCAATTAATGGATAGATTAAATTACATAAAGACAAAAGGAGTGCACACAGTAAATCCAATAAGAATAATCGCATATGGGGTTTATAGTAGGAACAAAACTTTTTAAACATCCTGTCACCTCTTTTCATATCTTTTCTTATTATACTATATTTTTCCAAAAAAATAATACTTATTGCATCCTTCTTTTCTAAATTATATATAACAACACCAACCAATACATTTCTACTTTCTATCTTATACTAGCTATGGTTTGCAAAATCTTTTCCCAATTCGTAACCCCTCCATCTGATATACCTGTTCTTAAAATGACTGTTTGATGATTTGGTGAAATATATAATATTTGATCTGACTTTCCCCAAGCCAGGATATCCATTTCTTCCGTATGTGTAGGATAACTATACCACATATATTGATAAGTTATTTGTCGATTTTCCAAAAATGTATTTTGATATTCTTCATCTGAATATGAATACGCCTGAGTTGTGGACTGTTTTAACCACTGACTATCGATAATTTGCGATTGATGCCAATCTCCTTGATGTAACACCATACTTCCTATTTTAATAAAATCAATTGCTCGAAAATTAATTCCACTTTCCATTTTTTCAAAACCAGATGCCTCACTATCCAGACTCCACGATGCTTGATATTGTGCACCAATGGGCATCCAAATGGTCTCCTCAAAATAAGTAGATACACTCTTCTTTGTACTTCTTTCTAAAATCATGCCTAACAATAATGGATGGTAATTGTTATAATGAAAACGATCTCCATATTTTTTGGTGATTGCTGTATGCTCAAGAGCTAATTTTCGTAAGTTAGGATGCCAATAAGTAAGTGTATCATCTCCAAACCACAATCCCTTTTTCTCGTATGCAATACAAGAACGCATAGATAATAATTCTTCAATTGTCACTTCGCCAATGGGTTGTCCTTTATATTCATCAATATAATCAGAAATAGGCTGATAAATACTTTGAATATACCCTTCTGCTATGGCCTTGCCAATTAATAGTGAAACAACTGATTTAGACATGGAAAAGGATGTATGTATGGACTCTGCACTAGAACCATTTGCATATTGCTCATAGACAACTTGATCATCTCGAACAATAATGAACGCTAATGTATCAGTTTCTTCTATAAAGGAAGCTAGTGATGCTTGATATTCTTTTTTTCCTTTTTGATATCGAACCTGATAACTGGCTAACCGTGGATCTAACTGTCTTTCATATGTATAAGGAGTATCACTTGCTTGGATGCATCTACTTGGAAAATATGTGTAATCTGTTACACGAGAATCCCAGTGAGTAAGCACTCTTTCTAAATAAGTTAAAGAATAGATGCCTGCTGTAAAAACGCAAATGATGCCAAAACATAGTAAAACAATCAGTAGCGGTACCATCATGAAAATAATTCTTCTTTTCTTTTGATTCATATCCTTGTTCTCCTTTTTAAGCTATAACTTATTTTTTTATTTGGCAATACTTCATTCTAGATAAAAAAGCAAACTTTTGTTTGCTTTTTACTCCCTTTTTTTATGATTTTGAATTTCTACGATACAATGTTGTTAAAAAACCAATATATTCGGCAAGATCTTTTGACAAATTATGCTCATCTATTCGCCAAGTCCAATTCTTTTCTTTGGTTGAAGGTGTATTGATTCTAGCTGTAGCATCAAGCCCTAAATAATCTTGTATTGGAATTATAGCCAAATCACATACACTTTTTAATGCCTCTCTTACCATGGCATCACAAACCTTATCATCACTTGGAAGCGTTAGGTATTCTCTTACCATATGTTTTTCTTCTTCATTTAAAGTATCAAACCATCCCCGAACAGGTAGATTGTCATGTGTTCCTGTATAAACTACCGCATGTTTGACGTGATGGTGTGGTAAATAGTCACTATCTTCGCTTGGTTGAAAGGCAAATTCTAATACCTTCATACCTGGATAACCCGTCTTTTCTAACAATCGGTGCACTGCTTCAGTTAAAAACCCTAAGTCTTCCGCAATGATTTTGGCCTCAGGGTTGACTTGACGAAGCACCTTAAAAAGGGCAAATCCAGGCCCTTTCATCCACTTACCATGTTCTGCAGTAGAATCACCACTTGGAATAGCATAAAATGCCTCAAATCCTCGAAAGTGATCAATGCGAATCACATCAAATAATTGATAAGCTGCTTGAATTCGTTTCATCCACCAAGCATATCCATCTTGTTTCATTATCGCATAATTATACAAAGGATTGCCCCAAAGTTGCCCCGTTTTGGCAAAAGCATCTGGTGGACACCCTGCTACACAAATGGGTTTCAATTGCGAATCTAGCATAAATTGTTTGGTATTGGCCCATACATCTACACTATCTAACGCAACATAAATCGGAACATCCCCTATTAATTCAATTCCTTTTTGACGAGCATATGCTTTAAGCTGTTTCCACTGATTAAAGAATTGATATTGAACGAAATACCAAAATTGAATTGATTCCCTATGGCTTGATGCATATTCTTTTAATTTTTCTTTCTGATACACTTTGTATTCTTGTGGCCACTCTTGCCATGAAACACCTAAAAAGGTATCTTTTAAACTCATAAACAACGCATAATCCTCTAGCCAAGTGGTATTGTCTTGAATAAATTGTATATACTCTTCATGAGGTTGAAACCGATGAAATGCTTTTTTCAACACTTGAAAACGCCACTGGTATAAATAACCGTAGTCAATTGCCAAAGGTAAATTTCTATAAGAAGTTATATCTTCTTCTTCTAAATATCCCTTTTCTTTTAATATGTCTAAATCAATAAAATACGGATTCCCCGCAAAACTACTAAAAGTTTGATAGGGAGAATCCCCATAACTAGTAGGACCAAGTGGTAAAACTTGCCAATATTTTTGATGAGCTATATGTAAAAAATCAATAAATTGATATGCAGTTTTCCCCAATGTACCTATACCATAAGCACTAGGTAAACTGAATATAGGAAGTAAAATACCACTGGCTCTCATATAATCTCCTTGTTGTACTAAATTTTTAAGATAATCGCATCTTGAATATCCGAAAGAGGAATTTCAAGATGTGTCTCATTTTGTTTGATATACAGTATTTCATTTTCAATTTGATAAGGTATTCCCTCATAAGATTCATTGTGCTTTG